>CAYGWR010000334.1:0-1019 GCA_964353645.1 uncultured Dehalococcoidia bacterium | reverse complement strand
ATCGTTGACGGTGCCAAAGAGGTGAGGATACTAGGTCAAATGTACCCGGTCAAGGCGAGAATTGCTCGGATAAACGGCTTCTCAGCCCACGCCGATAGAGATGAGCTGTTCAGATGGCTGTCCGGATTGCAGAGGCCTCCTCTGCACCTCTTCGTCACCCATGGAGAGCTAGACGTCGCCCGATACTTTGCCGACTTCATGAAGGAGAAAACGGGCTGGGAGATATCGGTGCCGGGGTATCGGGATGAGGTTATCTTAGATTGAGGTTGTTTATTGATCTCTTTTCAACCCTATAAATCCCCCTGTATCCCCCTTTATAAAAGGGGGAATCTGGATTCCTGCTTGCGCAGGAATCAGACTGTGTCTTAACTACCTGCAGAGTCTGTTTTGTTACGACCACAATCCAACTTTTTCCATATTAAGGTTAAAAACCAAAGAGCATTGGGTTTGAAGGGCGTTCTTTAGCTTCTCAATAAGCGTCTTTCGCCCCAGCAAACTGATCATCCGCCTCACATTAAAGCAGATCGAGAGTATCGCCATCTCAGCTTTAACTCCCTCAAATCCTCGCAGCAAAAAGCTACTTACCCCAAGATTTCTTTTAATGTGCCCGAACACTAATTCGACCTTTTCCTGCCGCCTCTTATAGATAGCCTGATTCTCGCTCAAGTTATATTCTCTCTCCAGTCTCTCCCGGAGTTCCTCTTCATCCAGTCGGATTACTCCTCTTCCTCTCTCAGCAGTTGTACATTTACCAAACGCCGGACACCTTAAACAGGTTTCCGCGTCCTTTATCTTGTAAACCTTACCATGCCTCTTGCGATTGAGACCATCACAAACTGACTCCTCGTCCCTCGGGCAGAAGTAGCAGTCTTTTCCCGCATCATACCGGAAATTCCGTTTGTCAAATTCCCCGATCTCTTTCCCGCTAGCCAATCTTTGAGTAGGCACAATTATCTGAATCTGTTGCTTATCTATCTTTGCCAAGTCCTCAGTATAGGCATATCCTGAATCGGCTACCG
>CAYGWR010000333.1:0-1025 GCA_964353645.1 uncultured Dehalococcoidia bacterium | reverse complement strand
CGGATGCAGCGCAATCTTATCCTGCGCCACAAAGTGGTCAAGTTTATGCGCGACTTCCTTGATGCCAAGGGGTTCCTTGAGATCGAGACCCCGATCATGATAAAAAGCACGCCCGAAGGGGCGCGGGACTATCTGGTGCCCAGCCGAATATATCCCGGCAAGTTCTATGCTCTCCCGCAATCACCGCAGCAACTGAAACAGTTGCTCATGGTAGCCGGGTACGATAAGTATTTCCAGATAGCTCGCTGCTTCCGCGACGAGGACCTCAGGGCTGACCGCCAGCCTGAGTTCACCCAGCTCGACCTCGAGATGAGCTTTATAGATGAAGAGGATGTACTCAATCTGATGGAGGAGCTGTTCACCTCGCTGGTGGAGACGGTAACGCCTCAGTTCAGGTTGATTAAGCCCTTCCCTCGTCTCTCTTGGACTGAGGTCATGGAGAAGTACGGCAGCGATAAGCCCGACTTGAGGTTCGGGCTGGAGATGGCAGACCTTTCGGACATCTTCGCTGGCAGCGAGTTCTCAGTATTTCGTACAGTTCTAGCTGAGGGAGGGAAGATAAAAGGTTTTGCTGCCCCGGGCTGCGCCACTTACTCACGCAGCCAGCTAGGGGAGCTAACCGAATTCGTCCGCAGCCGGGGAGCCAAAGGGCTGATCACAATGGCTCTCGACGGTAAGCCCGAGGAGAAAATTGCCGACTTAACTACTGACAGGGTTCGCTCTGTCGTTGCCAAGTTCCTGACCAAAGAGCAGGTAGTGGAGATCGCCAGGCGGCTGAAAGCTAATATGGGAGACCTTCTGCTCATCGTCGCCGATAAGCCGAAGGTAGTGGATGCTGTTCTAGGCGCGATGCGCTCTGAGATAGCGCGTCGTCTGAATCTGGCAGACCCCAAACTTCTTGCCTTCGCATTCATTTTGAATTTCCCCTTGTTTGACTGGATTGAGGAGGAGAAGCGCTGGGACTCGATGCACCATCCCTTCACCTCTCCTCATCCTGAGGATATACCGCTGCTCGATACCGACCC
>CAYGWR010000332.1:0-1034 GCA_964353645.1 uncultured Dehalococcoidia bacterium | reverse complement strand
GAGAAAGCAGTTGATACACCTGAAACCAGCATTGGGAGCTTAACCCGGATCAAGGTCATTGGGTTGGGCGGTGGTGGTTCCAACGCTGTCAATAACATGGTCGAACAGAAAATAGAAGGGGTTGAATTTATTGCGGTAAACACCGATGCTCATGCATTGTCGCGTTCTATAGCTCCGGTGCGTCTTCGCATCGGGGACAAATTGACCAGGGGACTGGGTGTGGGTGGGGACCACAAGTTGGGCATGATGGCTGCTCAGGAGAGTCGCGACGAGATAACAAAAGCTATTCAAGGAGCCGATATATTGTTCGTAACTGCTGGCATGGGTGGTGGCACTGGTACCGGCGCGGCACCGGTGGTAGCTGAGGTGGCCAAGGAGCTCGGTATCCTCACTGTTGCTGTAGTAACCAGACCTTTTAGCTTTGAGGGGTCGCAGCGGTCGAAGGTAGCAGAGGAAGGCATTACGATGCTCAAGGAGAAGGTGGATACCATGGTCGTTATCTGCAACGACCGCCTTCTCAGCATGTGCGATATGAACGTCTCAATCGAAACGGCGTTCAAGATGGTTGATGATGTGCTGCGTCAAAGTGTTCAGGGTATTCATGAGGTCGTGACGACCATAGGGCATATAAACCTCGATTTCAATGATGTGAAAACTATCATGAGAGGAGCTGGTCTTGGCTGGATAGCTATTGGACGTGGTGGCGGGCCGACACGAGCTGTTGATGCCGCCAGGGCTGCTATCGCTGCTCCCGTATTCGATTTCTCCATTGATAGGGCGAAAAGGATACTGTTCAATATCATTGGCAACGAGCTCACACTCGCTGAGATAAACGAGGCAGCTAATATTATCAAACAGGTGGCGGACCCTGAGGCGCAGATAATCTTCGGCTTTGGTGCAGACCCGTTGATGGATCGCATGGTGAAGATCACCCTAATAGCTACCGACTTCTCGGAGAAAAAAAGAAAGCCGACAGTCAGCCACGACGAGTCGTTTGAACTGGCGATGGCTGGTGACCGTCAGCCCTTTTTCCG
>CAYGWR010000331.1:0-1036 GCA_964353645.1 uncultured Dehalococcoidia bacterium | reverse complement strand
ATGAGCATAGCCATCGGATAGCCTATGGTCTTCACGTTAAAATCGGGAGCTATAATGCCCCAGAATATCATGGTAATCCAGGCGCTGAGAAAAAACCCGGCGCAAGCGGTAGGAATAGCAAAGAAACCCATGACAACCTCCCCGACGCCCTCTATTATTGCTAATTAACAGATACTTACAGCCTATCTTCTAACAAGGCTCAACAGGGCATTGAGCAATATGCCTACGCCTACCAGGATAACAATTAAAGGCCACCAGTCTCCGATGCCGCCAAGAACAGCGCCGCCGCTTGAGAGCAGGAGAAGCGCTAACATGAGACGGCACCACATAAACCTGCGAGGGGCAAGCTGAGCGTATCGCGCCACTGTGTCAAATAGCGAAATAGCACCCATACCAAAAAAGAAATAAGCCAACGTTTCCCTAACAGACAACACATCACGTGCCCAGAGGAACAAAATGACGCCAATCAGTAGCAATTCCAGGCCCACAATCATACCGTAAGACCAGACACGTCGGTGCTTCACCTCTTTCATACCTTTGCCCCTTTCTCAGCGCGCTCGCTATGCCTATGTTCTCGTTTCTCCAGAATCTTTATAGCGTATTTTAGCATACGTGACAATACCCCCTTAAGGGTGAAACGTATAATACCACAAAAACACTTTCCTGCACAGGATATCCACAAACAACGCCACCTGATAGTGTATAATGATTTTAAGGCAGCGGTTTAAAGTATGAACACTATAGAGATTTATGGCGTTAAGTTCCTGAAATGCCAAAAGGATGACTGCGAATGGAATGCCGGCTACACTCCTGGTGACCTCAACCGACACGGGTTGGAATTTACTGCCCGACATAATATGGGCATCAGGATATGCAATTTCAGTTGCACGGCGCTGGCCCTCGGTAAAAAAATAGATGACGATTGCCCCCATAAACAGGAGCTTTGCGACATGCTGGCCGAGGACTCGGGCTCGTCATCCCGGATCTGGGGAAGGCTCGACCCTAAAGTAGCTCGGAGAGCGCTGGGCGTAGAGCC
>CAYGWR010000330.1:0-1036 GCA_964353645.1 uncultured Dehalococcoidia bacterium | reverse complement strand
GTCCTGAATCACCTTCTTGGGTGAGAGAGGTTTCCCACTGAGGTGAGCGGGACAGTTGTCCTGGCAGCGGCCGCAACGGGTACAGGAATCGAAGTCGAGCATGTCTTTCCAGGTGAAGTCCTCGATTTTGGAGGCGCCAAATGTTTCAGTGTTCTCCAGGTCGATTGTTCTAAGAGCGCCTTTAGGTGTCAGCGACCTGAAGAATACGTTAACAGGGGAGACAATAATATGCGTCAGCCTCTGGAAATAGAGCGAGATGTAGATAATGGCCCCTATAACTAATGCCGTATGGAACCACCATAAGCCCTGATACCAGCCGATCAGATGGCTCCCGCCATCGAAGGCTTTGGCGAAGCCGTAGCCCAGGAAAGACCATTTCTCCCATTCCATTATTGGTAGCTCGGTGAAATGCGCGGCTGTGACTTGTATACGAAGCCCTTCCAGTATAAAACCGGTGAGCACGATGACGAAGATGAAAGTTAATGTCGTGGCATCGTCGAGGATATTGTCCAGTCTCTGCGGTTTCTGAATATATCTCCGAAGAAAGGCTATGAGCACACCGATGAGGAGCATGATACCGCCAAGGTCATTAAGAAAGGAGAATGCTAAGTAGGTGTTGCCGTGCAGGAACGGTACACCAAGCCGACTGGTTACGTAGTGGTCTATTACATCCATCGCGGTTCCCAGTATGAGAAGCAAAGAGCCCCAGAACAGCAGGGCGTGCATTGAACCTGGATAGAAGTCTCGGAGTATCCTCTTGTGGACGAAGCCATCAACTAAACCGGTGACAGCGAAGGCCTTGGTCCTTTTCCAGAGGCTGGTGGGGACAGTATCTTTCTTGCCCACTCTCCAGAGGCGATAGCGATGATAAACCGCGTAGACGAAGGCTGCTAATGCAATAACAGCCAGTATGTAGACAATCCAACCATTCTGTATATCAAAGAATATCACTCGGTGCGCTGGTTCAGACCCAATTGTCGGCATAAAAAATCCTCCTTTTGCCCGCCGTGTGAAATTTTATCACATAGTTACGGCT
>CAYGWR010000329.1:0-1075 GCA_964353645.1 uncultured Dehalococcoidia bacterium | reverse complement strand
AGGGTCACCAACATCTGCGAGCGTGTCGTTTTCGTTGTCACCGGGAAGATGGAGGAGATAGGGGTTTCCAAGTACTAGGAGATTGCTTAATAGGCGGGTTGTCCCGCTCTAGAGCTTTACCGCCTTAGCAGTATGCACATCGGGGATAGCCAGAAGGCGCTGGCGTTGTTCCTCAGTCAATTTCTCATCAACAGCAAGCACCATCAGCGCGGGGCCCCGCGGCTTAAGGCGAGCCACCAGCATCGAGCTGATATTGATATCAGAGTCACCGGTTACCATTCCCACCGCACCGATGAGGCCGGGACGGTCGAGGTGGTCGCTGAATATCCAATACCCTCCCGTGGGGACAATGTCGAGCCAGTAGCTGTTGACGCGAACTATATGCGTCTGACCCCTCATCAATGTGCCTGAAACCGTGGTCGTCCCCTTGTCGGTGGCGACATCTACAGTGATAAGGCTGGTATAGTTCTCGCACTTCGCTGTCTTCTGCTCAATGACCTTTAACCCGCGGCTTTGGGCAATGACATTAGCGTTGACCAGGTTAACCCGTTCATCGGTCATCGGCTCCAGAAGACTGCCTATTACCGTAGCCTTGAGAGCGCTGGTATCGTAATCGGCGATCTCGCCTTCGTACTTAATCACAATAGTGCTTAAACGCCCCTCAGCGAGCTGGATGCACAGCCTCGCTACATCGGAGGCCACAGCCAAAAACGGTGTCACTACCGATGCGGTTTCGGGGGAGATCAGAGGCATATTGACCGCATAGCGGGCAGATTGCCCCTTGAGCACAGTCAAGACCTGCTCCGCCACATCCACTGCTACACTCGTCTGGGCCTCGGCAGTCGATGCGGCGAGATGAGGAGTCACCACGATTTTATCGCTTTTGAGCAGGATATTATCCAGAGCCGGCTCCTTGGTGAAGACATCTATGGCAGCGCCGGCTACCTTACCCTCCTCGATAGCATGGTAAAGCGCCTCTTCATCGATTACGCCACCCCGGGCGGCGTTGATGAACCTTACCGTAGGCTTGACCGAGGCTAATTCCTTCTTACCTATGAGCCCTTTTGTCGCCGAG
>CAYGWR010000328.1:0-1075 GCA_964353645.1 uncultured Dehalococcoidia bacterium | reverse complement strand
CAGAAGAAAAAGAGCGAACCCGTTTCAGGACATCGAAACCGCTTATATCAGGAAGACCCAGATCGAGAATGATGATATCGGGGGCTTCACTTTCCACCAAATCAACCCCCTTCTTCCCCAGGTGAGTGGATACAATCTGGGTCTCAGGCCAGCGTATCTGCAGCGCCAGGGAAATAGACTCTACGATCTCTGGGTCATCTTCGATAATCAGCGCTTTCACAGCACTCCTTCGCTTTCAGGGCCTCTTATTTATTGGCAGCTTCTAAGGGCAATGAGAAACTAAAAGTTGAGCCTTTGCCCACACGGCTTTTCACCCATATCTGTCCGCCGTGAAGGTCCACAAGTGTCTTGCAGAGGGTAAGACCCAACCCGAGTCCACTCAATCGCTCACCAGCAACCTCCATACGGTGATAAGGTTCAAACATGTGCTGCTGCTCTTCCTCAGCTATACCCGGACCGTTATCCTCTACCTCCACTATCAGATTAGCATCTTTCTGCCCCGCTCTCAAAATAATCCTTCCGCCTTCGGGGGTGTAGTTCAAGGCATTGTTGAGCAGATTCAACACAATCTGCCGCAACCTGACTTGATCAGCCCCCACCAAGGGCAGCGAATCGGGCAGCTCCATAATCAGGGATTGGCCACGACTCAAAGCTACTGGAGCCACATACTCAACCACTTCCCGAAGCAGTTGCAACGCGTCCAGTGGCTCGATTTTTAACTGGAGCATACCTATTTCCCCTTTGGCCAGGTCGAGAAGTTCATCTATCCTACTATTGAGATTTGAGGCACCACGGCTGATGTTCCTAGCCAGACTTAACAAAGGCTCTTCCTTGAGTTCAGAAGCCAGTACTTGACTCGAAATCAACATTGGGGTGAGTGGAGTTTTCAACTCGTGCGCCAATGCCCTGGTGAACTCTACTCTCCTCTTCATCTCCATTTCTAGCTGCTGTCGCAAATCTTTTTCCTGCCGATAAAGCTCCTCTAACTTCTCCGCTGCCTGCCTGCGTTCAGTGACGTCGCGGTAGCTGACGATGATTCCCTCTACTATCGGGTCGTCAAGAAGGTTTCTGGCTA
>CAYGWR010000327.1:0-1101 GCA_964353645.1 uncultured Dehalococcoidia bacterium | reverse complement strand
TTCGTTTAAGCTCATATACGAGAGGAATTAACTGCCCTGGAATAATATAGTTATGTCTACGACGAATGGTCGAGTGAAGAGGAATAAGGTACAGGAATTCGTTCCGGCCCTAGATGGCGAATTGGCGTCTTTCATCAACAGCCTGATAGAGCAGAATAGCGAGCTTGCTGGAAAACTGGAGCATCTAGATTCCCTATTGGAGCTCGCAGAGAAGACCGTAATCGAAGCTGGCAAAGAGGCAGAGGGAATCAAGATAGAGGCTGAAAGGGAAGCAAACGCCAGGGCTGCCAGCATCGTTGCCAGAGCCGAAGAGAAGGCTAAAGCTGCAGCACAGAAGGTTATCGCCAAGGCCAAAGAGAAGGCTGAGGCAGAAGCCCAGAGAATTATAGCCGAAGCCAAGCAAAGAGCCGAGGATAGTGTACAAGAAAGGCTCTCATTAGCCGAACAGCAGGCCCGAGAAATAATGAAGGCGGCGGAGGAGAAAGGGTCCCAAATTATAGTGGAAGCGCAGAGGAAAGCTGAGGAAGAAGCGCTGCTTATCAGAAAAGAGGCTGAGCAACTGCTGGCATCAAGCCAGAAAACGGAGGAGTGCCAGGCGGGAAGGAATCCCTGGGATGTTCCTGACGAATTATTCTGGCAACCTGAGGGTGCCCGAGAAACAAAGGCCATATCGATGGCAGAGGAGAAACCGCCTGAACCGCCCGTACCCGATGCTGCTGTATCCGTAGCACCGGCAGCA
This sequence comes from uncultured Dehalococcoidia bacterium, assembly GCA_964353645.1. Taxonomy (GTDB): domain Bacteria; phylum Chloroflexota; class Dehalococcoidia; order SZUA-161; family SZUA-161; genus JACWAE01. The sequence goes on along the minus strand of CAYGWR010000327.1, from coordinate 362 downwards.
TCAGTCGAAAAACCGGTAGAGCAGCCCTCACCTAGTAAAGAAGAGGAGGACAAAAAGGAAAGCCCAGCCTCCTACGATGACACTGTAGAATTGGCGCTTCCACCTCCCATAGCTTTGGATCAAATTCTTAAACTGCATAAGCACTTAAAGAAGAATCCCAAGCTCAAAGTCGTTGATCTGAAAGGTTCGTTGGATAAAGGTGTCAGGATTAGGCTCCTTGTGCAGGATCATACCCCACTTCTGAGTATGCTCGCGGCCCTACCCGAAGTGGAGAAAGTGTCAGATGATCTCATTGAGGCGGGAAAGATATCCTCTGCTCATCGAAAGGGAGACGGAGCGCGCCCCAGAACAATAGCAGTAAC
>CAYGWR010000326.1:0-1137 GCA_964353645.1 uncultured Dehalococcoidia bacterium | reverse complement strand
TCCCGCTCCAGCTTCAAATTGAGGGGATTCCGGAGCAGGATCCCTTTGATTTTTGACGAGTTAAGTTGTTGTGGCTTCCCCAGCCCTTCCACCAAGTTAAGTTGTCACCACTCAGGCTTTCGACCACCGGCATTATAACAAACAGGCGCTTTTTCTGCAATTTCTGTGATAGGCATGTGATGTGGATGTAACGTGGGTGTGATATTGGGATACGGAGGACAACAGTGCCGAGCATCCGGCTTTAATGATCAGGTATAGCAAACGGGCTTCGAAATTCAGTGCTAGGAAGTTATGCTTTAGATTCTCGCTGATTGTGAAATGCTGCTCGATACTCAGGCAGTGGCTTGATGTTGATGAGCTGGCTTCCTGTGATAAGCGCATCCACAGCTACTCGCGCAGTATCTATAGACGTGAAGCAGGGGATTCGGCGTTCGGTAGCGGCACGACGTATCTCGAAACCATCTCGCATTGGCACGCGACCCCCCGTTGGCGTGTTCAGGACGACGTTCACTGTCCCGTCTCGAATAACATCCAGTACATTGGGATGTCCCTCACTTATCTTCTTGCTTATCATGGTGACCTCAAGCCCCGCAGCTTTGAGCAGGGCGGAAGTACCTTCGGTAGCATAAAGCTTGTATCCTATCCGGACAAGCTTTTTTACCATGGGAAGAGCTGCTGATTTGTCTCTATCGGCGATGCTAAGCAGTATTGAGCCCCGGGGCGGAAGCGCCAGCCCCGCAGACAGAAGTGCCTTAACCAAAGCTGCACTAAAAGCATAGTCTATCCCCATCACCTCGCCAGTCGACTTCATCTCAGGACCCAGGTAGGTATCCACGCCGGGTAGCTTGGACATGGAGAACACTGGAGCTTTAACCGCTACCAGCTTCTGCCTCCGCCAGAGTCCTGTGGAATAGCCCTGCTTTTCTAGGCTTATCCCCAGCATCACCTTGGTAGCTACCCGGACCATGGGCACTCCGGTGACTTTGGAGATGAAGGGCACAGTGCGGCTGGAGCGGGGATTCACCTCTAGCACATATACAGAGGAGCCTGAGCCATTAGTGCTGGGCATAATTACATACTGAACGTTCATCAGCCCTTTGACGCCCAATGCCAGGCCTATGCGGACAGCGTAGTCAA
>CAYGWR010000325.1:0-1156 GCA_964353645.1 uncultured Dehalococcoidia bacterium | reverse complement strand
TGGCCAGGATGATAAATGAGCATATAACGTAAGGCAAAAGCCACGCCTCAGCCTCATTCGAAATCCGGTGAACCATCGAAGGCTAGAAGGGCCGCTTCTTAGAGCCCTAACCACATTTGGCCCTCTTTTCTTGCTGGCTCTAGCGAAAGATGTATCATCTACTAATATCAAGCTATGTATCAAGATACCATCGCTGCGATATCCACCCCCATCGGCGAGGGCGGCATCGGTATCGTGAGGTTGAGCGGGAAGGACGCCCTGCCTATTGCCCAGAGGCTGTTTCCAAACAACTTCGAGGTCCTATGCTCCGAATTCAACTCTGCCTAACTTATCCTCTCAATTTTGACATGTAATATTGACAAATAGCCATACACTTAGTATTATATAAATAGTTAGTGTTAGGCTAAATTATTGTGCAATGCTAACTAAAACCGAATTAATAGGGAAGTATCAGAATCGGCATCGTGCCGTTAAGGAGGATGGTGGAGATGATGAGGTTACAGAAGCTCTTCGAACCAACCAAAATTGGCGCCATGACGGTTAAAAACCGCATAGTCATGCCGGCTATGGGCACGGACTTCGGTACACAAGACGGTTTTGTGAGCCCGAAGCTTGTAGATTACTATGAGGAAAGAGCCAAGGGCGGCGTGGGACTTATCATAGTAGAAAATACCTCGGTCGATTACCCCCGAGGGAAGGCAATGCCAAACCAGATTAGTATTGACCATGACAAGTATCTCGAAGGGCTCTCAGGGCTGGCTCGGGCGATAAAGCGAGGTGGCTCTCGATCTGCCATCCAGCTCGAGCATGGCGGCAGAGATACCAATTCAGCCATCACCGGCCAGCAGCCGGTGGGGCCATCAGCATCACTCTCTCAGGCTGGAGAACCTGTCAAGGAACTCTCGGTTGCCGAGATAGAAGAGCTGGTAGAGCGCCACGCTGAGGCGGCGGTGCGGGCGAAGAAGGCCGGGTTTGACGGCGTAGAAATCCACGGTGCTAATGGCCACTTGCTGGCTCAGTTTCTCTGTCCCAGCCTCAACCAGCGAGGAGACCAGTATGGGGGCAGTCTGGAAAACCGCGCTCGGTTCCTGCTCGAGGTAATTCGTGCCTGTCGAGCCGCAGTAGGCCCTGATTACCCGCTCTGGTGCCGCATAAA
>CAYGWR010000324.1:0-1176 GCA_964353645.1 uncultured Dehalococcoidia bacterium | reverse complement strand
CCAGAATCGCCTCACTGGTAAAGTCTCCATGCACAAACCGCGGCTTGATGGACTTATATCTCAGCAGCACCTGATTCATTTTCTCAGAGGCTAACGAGTTCACCAGTATTATCTCAGGCTGCTCCTGCCTAGCAGTGATGCCATCCAGTATCGTCTCGATATGCTCGTTCCAGCCACAAATTACGGTGTGCTCTTTATTTCTTACCTTTTCCAATCCTCTTTCCTCCCTCAAGCGTTGTGTGACCATATAAGAAGCTATCTTAGCAGTGATTAAAGGTATAAGGCTCAGACCAACGAGAATTAAAACAAGCGCGAGCGCCCGTCCCCCTGGAGTTGTGGGGTAGACACCGACATATCCAGGGGTTTTCGTCATGACAACCATCATCCACCAAAAGGTCTCCAACGGAGAATAGAAGCCTCTCCCACCAGACGGGGGGTGGCTGCGCTCGATAAAATAGACAGCGGTAGCAGTGCAAAGGATAATTATAACTACGACTATGACCAGCTTCAGTATGAAGCTCTTGGTTGCTTTCCGTCGAATCCATTGAAGCACAGATTTCACGCTGCTATATGTGGCCTGTATTATTCTCAACGAAATCCTATCCGGTGCCTTTTATTCCCAGGCAAATCCCTTCACTAATAGAACCTGACATTAGATATATTATAACTTGTCCTGACGAGCTTGCTTATCTCCCGCTGTTCCTCCTCATCCATAACCGACTCGATCTCAGATAATGCCTCGCCCTTTTCGTTTGTCCCGTACTTCCACCTTACGACATAGCCTTTCACGTTGATGCTTCCCAGATGCATAGCGTAGCTACGATCACAGAACGAAACCCCTGAAGCCTCGGAATTTAAATACAGAACCTTTTGCCCCTTATAATCCAATAGCTCTTCGGCAATTCTATAAGACCTTCCTTCAAAACCGATATCTTCACCCTCGGGGAAATGTGTATATACATACTTCATGGCCAATAACCTTCGCGTCTGAGAAATCAGGCCTTCTGAACTCGGCACACTCATTTTACGCTAATGGTTATCCGCAGACAAGAGAGGTCAAGAGGTCATACCAAATAGCGATCCTCCAACACTCACATAGTAGAGAACTAGCTTGTCCTCCACCTGGCCTCATTTTTCAAAGAATGTATTAAATCCTTACAGGACAAGTCCCGGCTC
>CAYGWR010000323.1:0-1213 GCA_964353645.1 uncultured Dehalococcoidia bacterium | reverse complement strand
AAGCTTCGAGATGATAAGCCCGGCTTCTGCCGGGGGATAAAGTTCCCCGAAAAGGTACCATGTCCCCCGGATGAAGAGAGGGCGACCTGGACATCGGCAGCGTTAATATTGGCTATTGCAGCCTTGTCTAAAGTTTGAGGTGAATTCAGTGACTGGTTCTAAAAAAAATTCCGAAAAAACCACGCCAGCAAGTGCCGGTAATGACTTTGTGGGCTACGAAGTCCTCATAGACTTTATGGAAAAGCGGGGGTTACAGAAGCTAGAAGGGGACATCATCGAAATCGGAGCCTTCATGGGCGGCGGCACAGTTAAACTGGCCAAATTCGCCGCAAAATATGGCAAGAAGGTGTATGCCATCGATATTTTCGACCCCAGGTGTGATAAAACTCCAGACAAAAACGGGGTCAAAATGTGCGACATCTACGAGGCGTTTCTCCAGGGACGCTCTCAGTTAGAGGTATATCAACAAGCTACGAATGGTTTCGACAACATAGTAACCATCAATAAGAACTCAAAGAAGGTTAGATTTCCCAGAGGGCAGAAGTTTGTCTTCGGCTTCATCGATGGCAACCACCAGCCCGACTATGTGATAAATGACTTCAATCTCATCTGGCATCGCCTTGTCCCGGGCGGAAGCATCGGTTTCCACGACTACAATTTCGACCTGCCGGAGGTTACTAAGGCTATAGATGGTTTAATATATAAGCATAAAGACAAGATAAGCGAAGTCCATGAGATAAAGCACAGCCATATAGTTGTATTGACCAAGAGAAAGGGACTCCCCGGAAAGTAAGCAGATGCTAGAAGTTCTTCAGGTTGAGACCACAAATTACTGTAATGCCCGTTGCATCTTCTGTGCCTATGACCAGATCAAAAAGCACGGCACGATGTCAGATAAGCTTTATACCAAGATTTTGAGGGATGCCACCAAGCTCAACCCGCCTCCCAAAACCTTCATCCCCATGCTCACCGGCGAGCCTTTCCTCGATCCGCAGATGGTCGACCGCATAAAAGAGGCGCGGACAGCGTTGCCTAAAACCGAGATCCACCTTTATACTAACGGCAGCAAGCTGACGGAGGAGATAATCAGAAAGCTTGCAGAAGTACCCCAATTCCATCTCAACATCTCGGCAAACGGGGCCTCGGTGGAGACCAGGAAGAGACTGACAGGGCTCGGCGACTACGAATACGTCGCCAGAATGATAGATTACAT
>CAYGWR010000322.1:0-1216 GCA_964353645.1 uncultured Dehalococcoidia bacterium | reverse complement strand
CCCTGGAAAACCGAGCCAGGCTGCTCATGGAAACCATCGAGGTTACCAGAAAAGTAGTCGGAAAGAACAAGGCCATCGGCTACACTCTAACCGTCGACGACCTGCTGCCCGGTTCGATTGTACCGGATGAGGCAGTGGAGCTTGCCAAGATGCTGGATAAGGACAAAAAGGTTGATTATATGTTTTGCGGCGTCGGCAGGGAGACCCAGTCTATGCACATGTACTTCGGTCCCCACTATCTCCCGCCTGCCTACCAGTTGTACGCTGTGGAGCAAATCAAAGAGGTGGTCAAGAATATCCCCATAGTAGCCGTGGGCAGGATTAACGACCCCTTGTTGGCAGAGAGCATCATCGCTGAGGGCAAGGCTGATATTATAGCCATGGCCAGACCGCTCATCGCAGATCCTGAACTGCCCAACAAGGCCAAAGAGGGGAGACTGGACGATATCCGACCCTGCATGGGAGACAACCTGAACTGCGTAAAGTACATGCTGGACGGGCAGCCCATAAGATGTATCTGCAATGCCACAGTAGGCATGGAGCAATTTGGGTGGGGCATCGGGGGTATGAAGAAGGCAGCCACCAAGAAGAGGGTAGTGGTAGTCGGCGGGGGCCCCGCAGGGCTGGAGGCAGCCAGAGTCGCCGCCCTGAGGGGGCACGATGTAACCCTGTATGAGAAAGCCAAGGAACTGGGCGGGCAAGCTCTGCAGGCGGAGAAGCTGCCGGGCAGGGAGGAGATGGGAGGCCTCGTCAGGTGGCAGAAGATACAGCTCCCCCAGGCAGGTGTGAAGATAGTTACCGGCACTGAGGTAACAGCCCAGATGATTTTGAACATGAAGCCCAAGCCGGATGTCGTGATAGTAGCAACTGGCGCCGAGTGGATGCGCAACGCCTTCTCCGGCCAGAGCACCGCGGAAGTAGTAGGGTGGCAACAGGACAACGTGTTCACCCCAAGTGATGTTGTCCTCGGAAAAGCCAAGATCGGGAAGAAGGCCGTTATCTGGGATGCCAGGCAGGATATAACCGCCATAGCCATTGCCGAGATTCTCGCCGATAAGGGCTGCCACGTAGAGATACTAGCCCCCACTCCTTTTATAGGTAGTCTGGACCAGATAAAGGACATGACCTGGTTCCACTCCACTCCGAGAATTCTGAAGAAAGGGGTAAAGCTCAGCCCCCAATCCTTCCTATTCATGGTTGCAGACAAGACCCTTAC
>CAYGWR010000321.1:0-1268 GCA_964353645.1 uncultured Dehalococcoidia bacterium | reverse complement strand
AAGATGGTTCTCGTACGCGGGGTTGACGATGGCTTCGATAAGGTCTAAAATTTAACGCATCGGTCTATTTAAGGAGGGCTTATGACGACAGATTCGGATTTGATGAAACAGAAGCTTTCCGAGCTTGATGAGTTGAGGGGAAGGCTGAGGCAGGGTGGTGGCCCTGCTGAGGTTGAAAAGCAGCATAAGAAAGGGAAGCTCACGGCTCGTGAGAGGGTTGAGAAGCTTCTGGATCCCGGCACTTTTCAGGAGCTTGACCTGTTTGGCACACCGATGGCTACAGCCTTCGACATTGATAAGACAGAAGGCCCAGCGGATGGTGTTGCCGTAGGGTACGGTCAGGTAAACGGCCGCCCTATCTATGTCTGGTCGCAGGACGCCACCGTTTTTGGCGGGGCGCTGGCCAGCATACACGCTCGCAAGATATCAGGGGCTATGGAAAAGGCCATTCATGCCCGGATTCCCATTGTCGGCATCATTGATTCCGAGGGCGCTAGAATCGAAGATGCCATTCAATATTATCGCTTCTACTCCCCTGAAGCTATGGTCTATTTCCAGACTATGGCCTCAGGTGTGATCCCCCAAATCTCATTGATTATGGGGCCGTGTGTTGGCGAGATGGCTATTTCCGCTTCCCTGGCTGACTTCGTTTTCATGGTCAGGAAGACCAGCTACATGCATGTAGCATCACCGCCGCAGGGTAAAACATCTGAGGAAGTGGGTGACCCATCGGGGCACTTCCGTAAGACAGGATGCTGCGATTTTCTGGCGAAAGACGAAGATGAGTGCCTGCAAAGCTGCCGTAAGCTGTTGGGTTATCTGCCCTCGAGTAACAAAGAGAAGCCACCTGTAGTGGACACCGGTGATGACCCCAATCGCAGGGAAGAGGAACTTTTAAGCATAGCTCCTCTTGATACTAGCAAGCCGTATAGTATGACAAAGCTGATCTCGCTGATAGTAGATAAGGGCGAGTTCCTTGAGGTGAAACGTCAGTGGGCAAACAACCTGATAACCGGCTTCGGTAGACTGGCTGGACAGACGGTGGGTTTTGTAGCTAATAATCCCCAGTCTATGGGCGGCTCGCTGACGCTTGACGCGGCAGACAAGATGGCGCGGTTTGTCAGGTTCTGCGATGCCTTCAATATAGCGGTGGTCTGGCTGGCAGATACTCCTGCCTTCCTGCCAGCTATCGATGAGGAGACCAGGGGGCTGATCAGGCACGGATGCAAGCTGGTATTCTCCAATGTCGAGTGCACTGTGCCTCAGAT
>CAYGWR010000320.1:0-1283 GCA_964353645.1 uncultured Dehalococcoidia bacterium | reverse complement strand
CCGCGTCGTCAAAAGCATCCAGAAAAGGCCTGGGTATAGGGGTTGAATTATCACGCTCTTGAATGCGCTTGTTGATGAACTCTTGGCATCCTTCAATAAATCTGGTGAATGTGTCAAAATCACTGAACGTGGCTAAACCCTCAGCCGGTCCTTGTAAAAGCACCTGGATCTGATTGTTACTGGCTACATAAATATGCACTTGCATGTTCATAAGCCTTAGCTCCTCTAGCACATTCCAGCTATCCGCGACACCAGGCTCAATACTAGCATACATATCACGAATTAGACTATAGCCATAATTGACTTTTATTACGGCAGAATAGTAACTGCCTCAGACATAGTACTAATAGCAGCTCCAGCATACCAACACCTGCACCTGAACTAAGTATTTTCCGGCTCCATGCATTAACTCCGTCCAAGGTAAATCACCAAGCCAGAGGATGGCAAGCCTGGAACCTTAGGTACCACCTGTTCTCCCCAGACATTACAGTACTAATTTACCATCTATTATGGCCCGAAAGGCCCATTGTACACACGATGGTGGGCATGGTAAGGTTTAGGTAAGACAGTAGTAGTCCTAATAATTTGCCCATCCCATGGCAAAAAAGTGTGCGGAGATAAAACATGGTGACAAGAAACAAACCGCTGCAAAATAGGCCGCTGCCGGCGTCGGTTCGACCATCCGAGGAAGAGCGCAAGCTATTTGCCCCTACAGAACCCGAGGTAGACCTGTTCATTGTCCATGATGAGAGAATTAAAGACGCCCCTGCTGGCAACATACCATCTGATGTCTCTAAGGAGTCGCCCCGCGAAACGGAGTACACTCTCCAAAAGATACTATTCGAGAACAAGATTGCAGAACTTGCGGCACGTGTTGCTCATGAGTTAAATAACCCCCTCGCCACAGTCCTGGTCTATGTCCAGCTTCTCCTGGCCCGAGGAAACGTAGATGAAATAACTAAAGAAGGTCTGGAAACCATATACAGGGAGGCACAACGCGCCAACGCCATCACCGCTGCCCTGCTCTCTTTTGCCCGCAGAGGCAAGCCTGAGAGAGCGATCATTTCCATCCAGGAAGTTATCCAGAGAAGCCTGGAACTATATATCCCTCGCTTAAGGGCCAACAACATAGAGTTGGTCGTGAAGCTGCAGCCAGATATCCCGAGCATTATGGCTGACCCTCATCAGATGCAAAGAGTCTTCACCAACATTATCGCCAACGCCGAGCAGGCTATGACAGAAGCCCAGGGCAAAGGCAGGCTTTACATCAAGGCCCAGGTTGC
>CAYGWR010000319.1:0-1293 GCA_964353645.1 uncultured Dehalococcoidia bacterium | reverse complement strand
TTGGCCAGCACACGGCGTTGCCCGTAGGCAGCGGGGATGCAGCTATTCCAGGCCAGGGCAATTCCCAAAGCCTCGGCCATGCAGGCCATGCTGTTGGCGGTGAAAAGCCCGGGACAGGCACCACACCCCGTAAGCTCGAACTCGAGAGCGCCCGGCCTGTCCTCGCCGAATCTGCGGCCAAGCATAGGCCCGCCATTGATTATAATTGAGGGGACATCGAGTCTGGCTGCTGCCATCATCATACCGGGTGTGATTTTGTCGCAGCCGGTGACCAGCACCATGGCATCCAGGGTATGGGCCTCCATCATAGCCTCAATGGAGTCGGCAATGAGCTCGCGGCTGGGCAGGGGATAGCACATGCCGGCATGCCCCATAGTTATGCCATCGCAGATGGCGATGGCGGGGAACTCAAAGGGCGTCCCGCCCCCTGAAATGACTCCCTCCCTGGCAGAGTTCGCGATCTCGTTGAGATGGATGTGCCCGGGCACCAGCTCGTTCTGGGAATTGACTATGGCCACCATGGGCTTCTCCATCTCCTCCATGGTTCTGCCCATGGCCTGAAAGAACATATACCTCATTCTTACCAAGTCGCTTCTCATCCCTCAAACCTCCTCTAAACTCGAATTATGCAGCAGGATAAAGGGTGCAGTCATGTATTATGCTTGCGAGAGCGTTTACCAACAATTTCTCAAACCCCTGGCATCCGCCTGAGGCAGACCCTCTGCACTCCCCCGTTAGTAAACAATCTCTTATAACGCCTTGGGGAATGCAGCCAATTCTAAATATAGTGGACTTCTGAGGTGATGGTATTGTCGAGGCGCTTTGCTTATCAGGCTTTCAGCGCATCGACCAGCTTACTTGCCAGTTTCTCGAGGCGGTTTTCCAGTCCTTTGCCTTTGGATGCTTGCTTTGGGGTCTTTGCCAGGGCAGTAACCTGCCCCACCCATCGCATACCACATATAGAAGAGTAGGTTCTCAGGTTCTCTATCGCTTTCCCAATGCCCTCTTCTGCTACAGCTATGCCCACAACCGGCTTGCCCTCCAGCTTTGTCCAGATGGGGCAAGTCCTGTCCATGAAATTCTTGAGCAAGCCGGAGAGCAATTCGAAGTATACCGGTGTGCCCAGAGCCCAGCCATCGGCCCCCAGCAGCTTCGGGTAAATCTGCTCCATATCATCCTGAATCCTGCAGAGCCCTTTTCGCTCTTTGCCTCCTATCTCGCAGCTCAAACAGCCATCGCAACCCTTAATCGCCAGTTCCCTGAGCAGGATCAACTCGGTCTCTATCCCGCTTT
>CAYGWR010000318.1:0-1309 GCA_964353645.1 uncultured Dehalococcoidia bacterium | reverse complement strand
CCCTGCTGAGAGTGAGCTACCTTGTCATAGACCGACTTCTTCAAGAAAATGAGCGCCTCCTTCTCATCACGGTCAACTATAATTTGCTCAAGTTCTAGCAGTTCCTCTTCCTCAAGGGCTATAGCTGTTTTTCTGATTTCAAGCATGGGTCACCTCTCTAGCCTTGAATCCACAGAACTATGTAGTATATTCCTGCGCCAATGAAAACCAGCGCTGCAATTTTGCGAATTACTCTCTCTGATGCAGTAACTATATTTAACCATCGAGAAACCTGGGTTATCCCCGCTGACAAGAGAATTCCAAACAGGAGCACAGGCAGACCTGTGCCGATGGCAAACGAGGCTGGTACTGTGACACCCCCTGTGGATTTTATCGCAAGGGGGATTACGATGCCGAAGAACAGGATAGCGCTGTAAGGACAGAATGCCAGGGCGAAGATAACGCCTAAAAGGAACGCCCCTAATCTTCCTCGCTTGGCTACCCTTTCTCCCATAGCTGAAAGCCTTCCGCCACCTTGGAGAACCGGCAGCTTGACAATATCCAACATGATGATGCCTACGATGAGCAAAAGTGGTCCCAAGAACTTTTCCCCCGCATCCTGAAGTGTGTCGGCAACATGGGGGATCTTCATGCCTGCAAGTATAATCAGTGCGCCGATGATAAAATATGACGCGGTGCGCCCCAGTGTGTATAGGATTCCTGCGGTAACCACATACCTTCGGTCTGTAATATTACGGCTGATGTATGCCATCGCAGTGATATTGGTAGCCAGTGGGCAGGGGCTTACAGATGCCAGTATCCCTATTAAGAAAGCTGAGAGAAGGGGGAAGCTCACGCTTTCAGATATCCGCAGAACAACATCACCGAATTGCATCCATTATTCTCCCAGATGCTTCTCTAGCTCACCTTTTACCAGATTGACAAATTTCTCATCGTTGTGCAGCAGAAACCAGATGTCGGTTACCTCCTCGATTTGGTTGATGCCACCTTTTATGTCATTTATAAATAGAGATGATGTATAAGCGCCGTATTTCTCGACTATGGCAGCATTGGCCGGGTCCTGTAAATTGAGCATCTTGAACACCAGTTTCCCACTTGCCAATTTATCTGCAAAGTATGTCTCCACGGTGTATTCAGTGGTGTCGCCGGCGTAAATACAACCAGAGCAGCGCTGCGCACGGTGAAAATACACTACTTCTACCACATTGGTTCCGTTGGTACTTGGCTGAGGCGTAGGAGTTACCTGAGTATTTGTTGGCGTCGGGCTTGGCGTTGCTGGTTGAGCAGGACTGCTGCATGAGCATAGGAT
>CAYGWR010000317.1:0-1310 GCA_964353645.1 uncultured Dehalococcoidia bacterium | reverse complement strand
ATGGTGGGCCCGGCAGGATTCGAACCTACGACCAATCGGTTATGAGCCGACCGCTCTGCCACTGAGCTACGAGCCCACTCTCTCCAGAATTGTTGCTGCTCCCTGCCCCATCCCTACGCACATCGTTGCCAGACCGTATCTCGCCTTGCGGCGCACCATCTCATGGGTCAGCGTGGTAATAAGCCTGGCCCCACTGCACCCCATGGGATGACCCAGGGCGACTGCTCCGCCGTTGGGATTTACCTTGCCCTCGTCGATTCCCAGTTCTCGAATGGCGACCATAGCCACTACAGCGAAGGCTTCGTTTATCTCCGCCACATCTATATCAGCTATGGTCAGCCGTGCTCTATCCAGAGCTTTCCTTGTTGCCGGGATGATGCCAAGTCCCATCAGCTTGGGGTCGACTCCGGCTACAGCCATAGATAGCACCTTCGCCCTGGGCTTGAGGCCCATTTCTTTTGCTTTCTCTCTTGACATCAGCATTATCGCTGCTGCTCCATCGCTTGCTGCCGAGGCGGTTGCTGAGGTGATTGTTCCCCCAGGCCTGGTAATCGGCTCCAATGCGGCCATGATGTCAAGAGAGGTGTAAGACCTCGGGTTCTGGTCGCTATCTATCAGCTTCTTGCCGCCGTTTTTTAAAGGTACTTCCACCGGGACCATCTCGTCCCTGAATCTGCCCTGTTCTTGGGCTGCTATCGCCTTCTGATGGCTCATTAGAGAGTACTTTTCTTGCTCCTCCCGGCTTATATTATACATCTCCGCCAGGTTCTCGGCGGTGAAGCCCATTGAGGAGGAGCTGCGGTCGACGAACTCGAACCGCTTTGGATTCAGGTCTGCTCCATCTCCTTCGGGGAGATGGGTCATGCTCTCGATGCCACCGGCTATAAAGGTGTCTCCATAGCCAGCTATAATCGCCTGCGCTGCACTATGGACTGCCGTCATGCCTGAGGCGCACTGGCGATTTATAGTCTGAGCAGCTACCCCGAAAGGCAAACCAGCCATAATTGCGATGTACCGGGCGATATTCATCGCCTGCTCGCCGGCCTGGGTAGCGCAGCCCAGAATAACATCCTCTATCTGCGCAGGGTCAATCTTTGTTCTGTTAAGGAGCTCTCGGATTACGATGACGCCGAGCTCATCGGAACGGATATCCTTGAACCACCCTTTCTCCGGGTGCGCCCTCGCTATGGGAGTCCGCACCGCATCTACTATTACCGCCTCTCGCATCCCGTTTTCCCGATATCCGTCCCCGTTCAGATTTGGCTTTTGGCAAACTTATTTTAACCCAGTATGATGATACCCGCAAGTGG
>CAYGWR010000316.1:0-1340 GCA_964353645.1 uncultured Dehalococcoidia bacterium | reverse complement strand
GGTGCAGACATCGCTCAGATACATCTGGAGCGGGTCATCCGCCTTCTCCCCAATGCGGAACGGCACCGTGGGAGAGGTCGGAGTAACCAGAGCATCATACCTGGTGAAAGCATCTGCAAACTCGCGGCTGATCAGGGTGCGCACCTTCTGCGCCTTGACATAGTAAGCCTCGTAATAACCGGCAGAGAGTGCATATGTGCCCAGCATAATGCGCCGCTTCACCTCCGGGCCAAACCCGTACTGGCGGGTCTTCTCCATAGCATCCCACATATTCTCAGCTTCCTTAGCAGAGAAGCCATATTTAACACCATCGTAGCGCGCCAGGTTGGCCATAGCCTCCGAGGGAGCAATGATATAGTAGCAGGCAAGCGCATACGGAGTATGAGGCAATGACACCTCCCACTCGACCTCGGCTCCCAGCTCCTCCAGCTTAGCGATAGCCTGCCTTATCACCTGCTCCACGCCGCTCTCCATACCTTTTACGAAGTATTCCTTGGGCACGCCGATGCGCAGCCCCTTAAGATCTGGTATGAGCGACTTCGTATAATCGGGCACTGGTTGGTTCACAGACGTGGAATCGCAATGATCGTGACCAGCGATAACATTCATCACCAGCGCGCAATCGGTTACATCCTTGGTCAAAGGCCCTATCTGATCGAGAGAGCTGGCGAAGGCAACCAGCCCGTATCTTGAGACTCGCCCGTAGGTGGGCTTGAGCCCAACCAAGCTGCAGAAGCCCGCAGGCTGGCGTATGCTACCGCCGGTGTCCGAGCCTAATGAATATATAGCCTCCCCTGCAGATACCGATGCCGCTGACCCCCCGCTGCTCCCGCCGGGGACACGGTTTAAATCCCAGGGGTTACGAGTTACAAAGAAGGCAGAGTTCTCCGTAGATGAGCCCATGGCGAACTCGTCCATATTCCCTTTGCCCACCATCACCATTCCCGCAGCCTTCAATCTCTCCACCACTGTGGCATCATAGGGAGGCACGAAGTTACCCAGCATCTTCGAGGAACAGGTAGTCTTCACTCCCTTGGTGCACATGTTATCCTTGATCAGTGCCGGAATTCCAGTCAAAGGCGATAACTTGCCAGCCTTGATGCGCTCATCAGCCTGTCGGGCCTGAGCAAGGGCTATGTCCTCGGTGACAGTGACGAAGGAGCGCACCTTCTCCTCAACATGATGTATGCGGTCGAGCACAGCTTTGGTCAACTCCAGCGATGATAACTCACGCTTTTTAAGCAACTGGTGCGCTTCATGAATCGTCAGGTCGTATTTGGCAATCATCAATTTCCCTTTAAAATCCCCATATACTCGCTGTACCTCACCAAGTGAGCCAG
>CAYGWR010000315.1:0-1353 GCA_964353645.1 uncultured Dehalococcoidia bacterium | reverse complement strand
GTACTGATTCTAATACCTCTGATAACCTGGAGCTACGGCGTATGAGTATGACATTTATCCTCGGGGGGGCGCGAAGCGGCAAAAGCCGCTTCGCGCAGGAACTCGCTGCCAAGCTAGGCAAGAGGGTGCTTTTCGTCGCCACGGGCGAACCGCTCGATGAGGAGATGAGCGCCCGCATTGAGGTGCACAAGAGGTCACGACCCCACACCTGGAAAACCCTGGAGGCCCCGACCAATGTTGCCAAGACTATGAAGGGCAAAATCGGCGATGCCGAGGTCGTCATCGTCGACTGCCTGACACTTCTGGTCTCCAACCTTATGGGAACAGAGGATATAGATGCCGAAACACTGGAGAAGAAGGTAACCGCCGAGCTGGAAGACCTCGTTGCCTTTATGAGAACAACCAAAGCCCATTTCATCATCGTCTCCAACGAAGTGGGGCTGGGGCTGGTGTCACCCTATCCTGCGGGCCGGGTCTACCGTGATGCTCTAGGCTTGGCTAATCAGATGCTGGCCAAACATGCCGATGAGGTCTATTTCATGGTCGCTAGCATCCCGATTGAGTTGAAAAAGGGGGAATCCAAATGAAAGTAGCCTGTTGCTGGAGCGGTGGCAAAGATAGCTGCTACGCCCACTGGAAGGCAGCAGCTCAGGGGTACGATGTGCGCTATCTGGTCAATTTTGTATCTTCAGCCAGGTTCGGCAAGAACGCATTTCACGGCACCAAGCACGAGCTGATACATATGCAATCGGAAGCAACAGGAGTGCCGATAATTCAGCGTGAGACCACCTGGGAGGGCTACGAGCAGGCATTCAGAGAGATGTTGAGGAAGCTTCGTGAGATGGGTATAGAAGGTCTGGTGACCGGAGACATCGATATGATTGAACATCGGACGTGGACAGAAAACATCTGCGGGGAGTTTGGCCTCAAGGCACTGATGCCTCTATGGAAGCTCGACCGCGAAGAGATACTCAGGGGGTTTATAGACGATGGCTTTGAATCAATTGTAGTATGCCTCAAGGCTGATACCTCTGACGATAGATGGCTGGGACGCAAGATAGACCGGGGGTTCATGGCTGAGCTGCAGGATTATCGCCGGAGCCACAGTTTCGATATCTGCGGCGAGAACGGAGAATACCATACCTTTGTCATAGATGGCCCTTCTTTTCAGAAGCGTATCTCGGTAACCCCCGGCGATAAGGTATTCAGTGAGGGTTACTGGTTTCAAGACTTCACCAAAGCAAAATTAACCGGGAAGGCTGTTTGAGTGAGAAAGCGTAACCGAGCGGCAATAGTCCTGGTCTCGTTAGCACTGGCATTGATAGGAGCAGTGTTACTTGCCTGTGCTCTGGG
>CAYGWR010000314.1:0-1358 GCA_964353645.1 uncultured Dehalococcoidia bacterium | reverse complement strand
ACTCACCCAAGAAGGAATACGAGATATTTCTCCAGGACTTGAAGGAGACCTTCCCTGATTTCGAGCGGTGTGGAGGCAAGATATTGATATCGCGCAACTTCTACGGTGATTGGCCGTTTTACCGCACCTGGCCGGGGGATTGTATCGGCACGAAGACATCTGTTGAGAATCTATACAATGTCGGGGATGGGGTGATTCCCGAAGGCTGGGTTGGTGGTAGTGGGGCTGCCGAAAGCGCCAGGGTAGTGGTGGAAGACATACAGGCGAGGTTAAAGCTGAGCTAAATGTCAATAAAACTCTGATTATGCTACCGTTCTGAACCACAGACTTGCTGGAGATGGGATTTATGGCTGAAATAGAGAACTATCTGAAGTGTACTGAAATTATTGACTGTGACACAGAGTCAGTTAGAGAAAAGGCGATCGAAACAACTAAAGGGCTGAAAACGGACAAGGAGAAAGCAATAGCCCTTTTCTATTTTGTGAGGGACAAGATTAAACACAACGCCTACACGCCCCTTTATGACCCCAGCCGCTACAAAGCGAGTTCAACGCTTAAAGCAGGCGATGGCATGTGTCAGAACAAGGCCATTCTTCTTGTCGCATTGGCACGAGCCGTAGGAATCCCTGCCCGCCTTGGGCTCGTTGATGTTGAGGACCATCAGTTATCAGAGAGCTTCAAACAGATGATAGGTGGTGTTAACACAATGCCATTACACGGTTTTGCAGAGTTATACATAGATGGTAGGTGGGTTCACGCAAGTCCTGCCTATGATTTGGCCACTTGTCAAAAGAAAGGGTTCATCCCCGTGGAGTTCGATGGTGTTAACGATGCTAAAGATTCTGAGTACACGAAAGCTGGCCAACCACACATGAAGCACATAAAATATCATGGCCCCTATGAAGACTTACCTCTCGATGAGATATACAGTTATTACCGAGAATGGATTACTAAGTTGGGGATGGAGTGGGGCGATTTCAAGGGAGCCTCAGAAGAGATTAGAAAACGCAAGTCACAATAGGAGACACCATAGCATTTCAGAAGCTGTTTAAGGTTCAGGGTTTTTGGAGCCAACCACAAGATTACCTGCACGGAACGATGACACAAGAAAAAACAACCGAGAATACGAACAAGGAGCGCGAATTCGGGTCGAAGGCTTTCTCTAGACAATGCAATCACTGAATGTCAATGTGGCAAATATCCAGAGGTGATCTCCTATCATCTCCGTATACAAGCGCCGTGTTCAGGGTTGAACTTCAAAGCTTAGACTGTTGAGTGGTGACCAAAAAAAAGGAGGTTTCTCAATGTCAGCATTCGGCTTTACTCAGGAACAGGAGATGCTACGCGAAGAGGCGAGG
>CAYGWR010000313.1:0-1381 GCA_964353645.1 uncultured Dehalococcoidia bacterium | reverse complement strand
TTGAGCAATGTTTCTCTGTCTTTAGTGGATACCTCTATTTTCCTTGCTATCCCTGGCATTCTTCTATTATCGCATGACCCGAAAGTAAACTCAAGCTATTTTAGGGACTAGACACTAGCATGCTTGCTCACTGGGTCGAATACAACGAGTATCTCACTGCGCTAGTAGGCAATATCATCTGTGCTATACTAAACTAATACAATGTCGGAAGAGAATCGAGGAGTTCAATCAGATCATGAGAGATAAGCCAGAAGTGACCTTTGGGAAGATAACCGAAGAAGGTCTGGCGAAGATGAGGGCCACATTTGGCAGGACTCATTACCCTCAGGTGCAGAATGCAGTAGCTTCTCAGGATGCCATAAGGCAGTTCGCCTGGGGGATAGGAGACGATAACCCGCTCTGGTGTGACTTGGAATATGCTAGAAGAAGTAGATACGGGCACATCGTTGCGCCTCCCTTTTTCCCTTATGCCGTAGCCGCCCCCCAGGGGATGGAGGGATTGCCCGGTGTTCACGCCTTCCACTGTGGCTGTGCTTGGGAGTGGTTTAAGGGCATACACATTGATGATCGGCTTACTTGTGTGGACATACCTACTGACTTTGTAGAGAAGCAAGGTAAGATGGGCGGGCGGCAGTTCTTGCAATTAGGTAAGACATTCTACAGAAACCAGAGAGGCGAGATTGTGGCGGTCAATGAACGAGCGACCATGAGGATTGAGAGGCAAGTAGCTAAGGAAAGAGGCAAGTACAGCAATATAACAAAATACAGATATACTGAAGAAGAATTGCTGAAAATCGATAAGATGTATCAACAAGAAGAGGTGCGGGGCATAAATCCCAGGTACTGGGAGGATGTCACTCTGGGCGACGAGCTAACACCGGTCGTAAAGGGTCCTCTCGCTCTCACAGACATGGTGGAATTTATGGTAGGGATAGGTGGGGGGCAGGGTGCCCACCGAGTCCGTTGGAAATACATGAAGAGGCATCCATTGTGGGGTGTACGGGATCCTGAGACAGGTACGCTTGAACCCATGGCCGACGTCCACTACGAATCCGCTGTATCCGATGCGATAGGAGTACCCATAGCCTACGATTTAGGCATCCAGAGGTTCTCGTGGGCAGGGCACCTGATAACCAATTGGATGGGAGACGATGGTTTCCTGAAGAAACTAAATGCCCGTTGCATACTTTTCAACGTGTTTGGGGATACACAGTTTCTCAAGGGTGCGGTTGGCAAGAAATACCATGAGGGAGACGAATATCTGGTTGACATCGAGATCCGGACTGAGAATCAACGGGGAGAAAACACCATGCCGGGTCATGCAACAGTCTCTCTCCCATCAAAGTCCAAGTGGATCTAGGCTGGCACTAAACAGCCCTCT
>CAYGWR010000312.1:0-1400 GCA_964353645.1 uncultured Dehalococcoidia bacterium | reverse complement strand
AAGGGCAAAGCACAGGCCTTTTCCGCTGGAACCCACTACGCCAGCCGCATAGACCCTATTGTGGTTGAAGCCATGGCAGAGCGAGGAATAGACATCAGCAACAAGCGTCCTAAAATGCTGACCCTCGAGATGCTGGGAGTCGCTGACAAGGTCATCAGCATGGGCTGTGGGGTGGAAGGTGTTTGTCCTGCCACATTCGTTCCTACCGAAGATTGGCAATTGGAAGACCCCGAAGGCAAGCCTATCGAGCAGGTAAGAGCTATCAGAGATGAAATTGAAGCAAAGGTAAGAACTTTGATTGAAGAGATATAAGACATCTTGCTATAGCCCCAGTCTCTTATAACTGAAACAAATAAATTAGGAGGGTAAACATGAAGATTAGAAGAGGATGGAAATGGTTTATATTGCCTATGGTAGCGGCTTTGCTTGTGGCAACCTTTTTGCTTGTTGGATGCAGCAGTGGGAGCTTGGGCACTATCACTGAAAACGGCTCGACCACCGTGCAGCCATTAGCAGAGAAACTGGCAGGAGCCTTTAAGGCAAAGAACCCTGATGTAAACGTGGTTATCCAGGGCGGTGGTAGCGCCGTTGGCATAAAGTCGGTCAACGATGGGACTGTAGATATAGGCGCAGCCTCCCGCGAGCTAACAGCAGCAGACCCGACTCTGGTAAAGCATCTGCTGGCTCGCGATGGCATCGCCATCATTGTCCATCCCTCGAACCCTGTCACCGGCTTGACCAAGGAGCAGATAATAGGTATCTTCGCTGGCAATATCACCAATTGGAGCCAGGTTGGTGGACAGAATAAGTCCATAGACGTAGTAGCCAGAGAGGAAGGTTCCGGGACAAGGACAGCCTTCCAAGATTTGGTGATGGGAAAGGCGCTTATAAAATCAGATGCTATCCTGCAAAACTCGAACGGATTTCTCAAAACGGCGGTATCCAGTGATTCTCAGGCAATTGGCTTTATTTCCATGGGTTTGGTTGACAGCTCGGTCAAGGCACTGGCAATCAACAACGTGGCAGCCACCGAGGAGAACGCCAAGAATGGAACTTACCCCGTCGTCCGCCCGCTATACTTCCTGACCAAGACACAACCTACAGGGATAGTCAAGGATTTCATCGACTTCTGCACAGGTCCGCTTGGACAAAAAATCGTTGCTGAAGAGGGATACATAACAGTAGAATAGTCCTTAAAGAGATAGGCATCCTGATTACAAGCTTAAGGCGGGATGGGCCAAGCTATCCCGCCCATACCTATGAGGGTTGGGAATATTGTCTCGATATTTTATCGACCGTAACGCCAAGTATCTGGTGCTGGTCTGCGCCTCGACCTCATTCATAATACTGGCAGCTATCGCTATATTCATCCTCAAGGAAGCACTGCCTGCCTTCCAACA
>CAYGWR010000311.1:0-1400 GCA_964353645.1 uncultured Dehalococcoidia bacterium | reverse complement strand
TGATCGCCATCGGTGAATGCATCCACATTATCTCGAAAGATGTAAAAACAGCAGTCGAGAATCGCGATAAGGCCTTCATCCAGCACCTGGCGAAACTCCAGGCACAGAAGGGAGCCAACTATATCGACCTCAACATCGGCCCCCAGAAGAAGGCGGGCCACGAGGTCATGCCCTGGATGGTGCAGACCATTCAGGAGGTCGTCCACCTGCCCCTCTCTCTGGACACCTCCAACGCCGCTGCTATCGAGGCAGGGCTTAAGGTTTGCAAGAAAAAGGCACTTATCAACAGCACCGACGCCACTGAAGAACGCATGGGGGCAATGATGCCTCTGGCAGCTAAATATAACGCTAATATCATCGCCCTCACCCTGGCCAAAGGCGGCATCCCCACCACCGCCGACGCCCGCGTCGAACTAGCCACCGAGCGCATTTTCGCCGCAGCGGCAAAGTACGGCGTGCCCATCGAGAACATCTGGCTCGACCCGCTGGTGCTCACGGTGAATGGAAACCAGGACCAGGCCCAGCAGACTATAAATGCGGTAAGATACTTCAAGCAGTTGGCGGACCCCCCACCCAAGACCACCTGCGGGCTGTCCAATGTATCCAACACCTGCCCTGCAGAGCTGCGCAACATGCTCAACCGAGTCTTCATGGTAATGATGGCCGGGGCAGGGCTGGATTCAGCAATCCTCGACCCGCTGGACCATGAGACCATGGAGGCAATACGCATCATCGATAAGAGGGATGATTCCACGCCCAAGGGCAAGCTCTATCTGGGGCTTTTCGATGCGTACGCAGCCATGGAGGAGTACGACATCAGCCAGGTGGACATGAGCAACCCAGAGCTAAAGGACATAGCCAAGACTATCAATATCTTGCAGAACAAGACGCTCTATGCCCACGGGTATCTGAGGCTGTAGAGGCTATCTCCTGCCGAAGCCCTTCTCGAGCTGAGAGGCGCTGAGGTGAATCATAGTAGGCCTGCCGTGCGGACAGGTGCGGGGTTGAGATGCCTGCTCCAGTTGCCTTATTAAATCCCGCATCTCCTCGTGGCTTAATGCCTGCCCTGCCCGCACCGCGCCATGACAGGCAAGCGAGATAGCAATCTCCTCGCGACGGTCTCCCTTCTCCCCTTCCGCCAGGAAATCCAGCACCTCGACCAGCGACTGCGCCACATTCTGTCCGCTGAGCACAGCGGGCACCGACCTCACCAGGTATGTACGCTCACCGAAGTGCTCTATGCCGAAGCCGTACTCCGAGAGCGCTTCAGACTGCAACTCCAGCAACTCCTGCTGGCGCACCGTGAGCTCGACCGGCACCGGCTGGAGCAAACCCTGAACCTCAACCGCCCGCCGTGAACGCTGATTGCGAATCCTCTCGAAAAGGACGCGCTCATGCGC
>CAYGWR010000310.1:0-1415 GCA_964353645.1 uncultured Dehalococcoidia bacterium | reverse complement strand
GCTGAAGATGGTATCGAGAAGCTCATCGGTAACCGTCTCGCCGGTTATCTCACCCAGCGCATTCAGGGCAGCGGTGAGGTCGATGGTGACGAAGTCATCGGGCAATTTCTCTTCGATAGCAGCCCTGGCATGTGCCACGTGTCTCTCAGATCTCTGCAGCGCCTCTTTATGGCGAGGATTGGTCACCAGCAGGGCATCCGAGGTCACTATCTTGCCTCCTAGTGCAGAGTTCACCATCGCGTTCTCCAGCTCCTCAAGCCCCTCGCCGGTCAGTGCCGAGGTCGAGACCTCTAGCCAGGACAGCTCATCCAGCTCGGCCTGGCGCGGCAGGTCGCACTTGTTGGCTACCACCAGCACCGTCTTTTCGGCGAGAAAATCTATCAGTTCTTTATCTGAGTTGGTCAGCGGCTCGCTGGCATCTATCACCAACAAAACGAAGTCGGCCTGCTCGATTGCCTTCCTGCTCCGTTCCACCGCCAGCGCCTCCACAACAGTATTGCTCTTCATGATACCAGCAGTGTCAATAAGGATGAAGGGCACCCCCTTTAGATTTACCGTCTCCTCGAGGGTGTCTCGGGTGGTTCCGGGGATGGGTGTGACGATGGCACGGCTCTGGCGCAGCAAGCGGTTTAGCAGGCTCGATTTACCCACATTGGGGCGTCCCACGATGGCAGTCCTCACCCCCTGCCTGTAGACCATTCCGGCATCGGCATTGGCGATGAGATTTTGCAGGGTCGCCTGCGCTTTCTCCAATGGCTCTCTTATATCCTGTTCTGCAACCTCGTCCTCGGGGAAGTCGATCCTGGCAGTGAGATAGGCGAGGATGTCCATTAAGCTGCGGCGTATCTCTCTGATAGGTTCCGACAGCTTGCCGCCCAGCCCCTGCACAGCCAGCCGGAGGCTGGCCTGGGTTCTGGACCGAATCACATCCAGTACGGATTCCGCCTGAGCCAGGTCTAGCCTGCCGTTGAGGAACGCCCTCAAGGTGAACTCGCCCGGATTGGCTAACCTGGCGCCGCAGCGCAGGGCCAGCCCCAGGATGCGCTGCAAAGGCAGAGGCCCCCCGTGGCAGTCTATCTCCACAATATCCTCCCTGGTATAGGTGTGGGGTGCCTTCATGTAGGCCGCCAGCACCTCATCGACAACCTCTCCGCCATCGGGGTCAACGATATGTCCATAGACGAGGCGGCGGTTCGCAAGTTGTTTGGAGAACAGCCTCTGGGCAATAGGCAGGGCGTCCTTCCCGCTCAACCTCACGATACCGATGCCGCCCTCGCCGATGGGGGTGGATATCGCAGCGATGGTATCTTGATACATAGCTTGATATTAGTAGATGATACATCTTTCGTTTAGACTCGGCAAGGAAAAGTTTTCAGCCCCAACTTCTTAATATATCAAATGAAAGAAGATATACT
>CAYGWR010000309.1:0-1425 GCA_964353645.1 uncultured Dehalococcoidia bacterium | reverse complement strand
GATATGGAAAAGGCACAGCCTATGGACCGGCTGGTGTGCGGCGATGTCGGCTACGGCAAGACCGAGGTCGCCCTGCGTGCTGCCTTTAAAGCGGTGATGGACGGGATGCAGGTGGCAGTATTAGTGCCCACCACCATCTTGGCCCAACAGCATTTCACCACCTTCAGCCAACGGCTGAGCGCATTTCCGGTCAAGGTCGAGCTTCTGAGCCGTTTCCGCTCGCCCAAGGAGCAGCAGGAGGTCGTCCAGGGATTGGCCAGCGGGAGCGTGGACATCTGCATAGGTACCCACCGCCTTCTCCAGAAGGATATCTCTTTCAAGAACCTGGGGCTGGTCATAATAGATGAGGAACAGCGCTTCGGCGTAGCCCACAAGGAACGGCTCAAGCATTTGAGAAAAGAGGTCGACGTACTGACCTTGAGCGCCACTCCCATACCTCGTACCATGCACATGGCACTGATCGGCGTGCGCGATATGAGCACTATGGAGACCCCTCCGGAGGAGCGCTTGCCCATAAAGAGCTACGTTGCCCCTTACAATGAGCGAATGATTCGTGAGGCGATACTAAGAGAGCTGGAACGCAACGGGCAGGTGTTCTTCGTCCACAATCGCGTGCAGCGGATAGGCTGGGTAGCCAGGGAGCTGGAAAAGCTGGTGCCTGAAGCCAGAATAGGCATCGGCCACGGGCAGATGCCTGAGGAGACTCTGGAGTCGGTGATGCTCGACTTCACGCAGGGCAAAATAGATGTGCTGGTATGCACTACTATCATCGAGTCCGGCCTGGACTTGCCCAATGTCAACACCCTCATCGTGGATGACGCCGATAGACTGGGGCTGACGCAACTCTATCAGCTTCGGGGCAGGGTGGGACGGGGTGCGAACCGCGCCTACGCATACTTCTTCTATGACAAAGGTAAACAACTCACCGACGCCGCCGAGAAGCGGCTTAGAACCATATTCGAGGCTAGCGAATTGGGGGCCGGCTTTCACATAGCTATGAAAGACCTCGAGATACGCGGCGCAGGCAACCTCCTGGGGCCGGAGCAGAGCGGACACATCGGCGCTGTTGGCTTCGAACTGTACTCCCAGATGCTGGCGGAAGCTGTGGAGGAACTCAGAGCGGGAAGACAACTTAAAACCAGCCAACTGCCTTCTGCTACCACCGTTGACCTGCCGCTGCCTGCCCTTATTCCAGAGGAATACGTGCCCGACCTCAGCACACGCCTTTCCCTGTACTTGCGATTGGCCAAAGTCAGCATACCCGGAGAATTAGATGAGCTAGGGAACGAACTCGAGGACAGGTTCGGACCTCTTCCTCCAGAGGTTAAAGACCTGCTCTATATGGTAAGGATAAAATTGCTGGGCAGCATGGCTGGCATTGAGTCTATCTCCTCAGAGAATGAGCAGGTAGTGCTATCACTGGGC
>CAYGWR010000308.1:0-1427 GCA_964353645.1 uncultured Dehalococcoidia bacterium | reverse complement strand
TGCGAGGGCCACTTCGGAATCTACCAGCCTGCCTCAGAGGTGAAAAGGTATATTCAGCAATACGTGGATAGCTTATAGCAAGTCCGCTTCAAATCCGCATTGGCGAGTTAATCTAATCTAGATACGGCTTGGTTTTCCATGAGAGATAAGCAGGTCATCGTCATCGGGGCCGGGGCAAGCGGCATGATGGCCGCAGGGCGAGCGGCTGAGTTGGGTGCCGAAGTGCTGCTTCTGGAGAAGATGAAACGCCCCGGCAAGAAAATCCTCATCAGCGGCCAGACGCGCTGCAACCTGACCAACAGCAGGGAGTTAAATGATTTCATCGCCATGTATGGCATCAACGGACGCTTTCTCCGCAATGTCTTCCACAGCTACTTCCGCGATGATTTGCTGGCGTTCCTGAGACGCTACGGCGTGGAGACCAAGACTGAGCCAGATGGCCGGATATTCCCCGCCTCTGACGACGCCCGCGACGTGGTGAAAGCCTTCAAGAGATACATGGCTGACCACAGAGTACAGATGCGCACCGGTATCAGAGCAACCGGGATACAGGTTGATGGAGGGCGTGTGACAGGTGTGCAAACTGAGCAAGGTGCATATCCCGCAGCAGCAGTTATCCTGGCCTCCGGCGGCGCTTCATACCCCAGCACCGGCTCCACCGGCGACGGCTACCGAATGGCCGAAGCTGTGGGCCACACCATAATAAAATTGCGCCCCAGTTTGGTTCCTTTGGCCGTGCGCGAAGTCCAGTTGGCCAGGAGCATGCAGGGCGTCAGCCTGCGCAACGTACGCCTGACTGCCTACCAGTGCAGAGCCAACGAGATCGACCCATCGCTGACACCGACCAGAGACGGGGGGCGCGGCACAGGACACAAGCAACCTCCCCGGCCCATCATCGAAAGCCGCAGGGGCGAGATGATGATGACCCATTTCGGCATCAGCGGGCCCATCACATTGCAGATGAGCCTGGCGATAGTTGACGCCCTGGAGCAGGGCCCTGTGAGCATATCCATCGACCTTCAACCCGACCTTAGCGAGAAGCAACTGCACCAGCTACTTCAACAGGATTTCGAACTTCACGGCAAGCGGAGCTATCGGCGCATTCTCTCAGAGCTATTGCCACACAAAATGGTCGAGCCTTTCATCGAGATGACCGGCATCCCGCCTGATAAGCCTGTGAATCAGATTAGTGCTGAAGAGCGAAGACGTATAGTAAGCCTGCTAAAATCGTTGCATTTCAACATCAAAAGCCCCCTGCCCCTGGCCGCTGCCATGGTCACTGCCGGTGGTATCTCACTCAAAGAGATCGACCCGCGGACTATGGCCTCACGGTTGGTCGGCGGGCTCTATTTCTGCGGCGAAGTGCTGGACCTAGATGCCGATACCGGCGGCTACAATCTGCAAGCTGCCTTTTCTACAGGTTACGT
>CAYGWR010000307.1:0-1427 GCA_964353645.1 uncultured Dehalococcoidia bacterium | reverse complement strand
GAGAGGATAGAGAAGCTTCTCGACCCTGCCACCTTCCAGGAGCTTGACCTCTGGGGCACCCCTATGGCCACAGGGACACTCACCGACTATAAAAAGGGCCCGGGGGATGGCGTCGCCGTGGGCTACGGCGAGGTAAACGGCCGCCCCATCTACGTCTGGTCACAGGATGTCACTGTTTTTGGTGGCACCGTAGCTACAGTCCATGCCCGCAAGATAACCATGGTTATGGAGAAGGCCATACAGGCCAGGATACCTATCGTCGGCATCATCGACTCCGAAGGGCCCAGAATCGAGGATACTATTCAGTATTACCGCTTCTACTCCCCCGAATCGATGGTCTACTTCCAGACCATGGCCTCCGGCGTGATCCCTCAAATCTCTCTGATTATGGGGCCTTGCGTTGGCGAGATGGCCATTTCCGCTTCCCTGGCCGACTTCGTCTTCATGGTCAGGAATACCAGCTATATGCATGTAGCGCCGCCTCCTGAGGGCAAGACCGCTGAGAAAGTAGGGGATGCCTTGGGGCATGCACAGGACACAGGCTGCTGCGATGTGCTGGCCGAAGACGATGAGGATTGTCTTCAAAAATGTCGAGATCTGTTAAGCTACTTCCCCTCGCATAACCAGGAGCTTCCCTCGATCATAGAAACCGGCGACGACCCTAATCGCAGGGAGGATGAGCTTCTGGGAATAGTCCCCTTCAATATGAAGAAGGCATTCGACATGCGCAGGATAATCTCCCTGATTGTGGATAACGGCAAGCTCTTTGAGATAAAGCAGCAGTGGGCAACCAATCTGATAACAGGCTTTGCCCGCTTGGGTGGACAAACAGTAGGCATCATCGCTAATAACCCGCAGTCCCTCGGCGGTTCCCTGACTCTGGATGCAGCCGACAAGATGGCGCGTTTCGTCAGGTTCTGCGATGCTTTCAACATACCGCTGATCTGGTTGGCAGATACCCCTGCCTTCTTGCCCGCAGTTGATGAGGAGACCAGAGGCCTCATCAGGCATGGCTGCAAGGTGGTATTTTCCAACGTGGAGGCATCTGTTCCCCAGATCACTATTGCGATAAGAAAGCTTTACGGCGGCGGCGCGGTAGCCATGCCGGGCATAGCGCTGGGAGGCGACCTCATGATGGGCTGGCCTACCGTAGAACGCGGATTAATGGGGCCGGAAGCGGCGGTGTCCATTATCTACAAGAATGAATTGAGAGCCCTCAAAGATAAGGACGAATCAGCGCTGAGAGAAAAACACGCCCTGCGTGTTTCAGAAATGCAGCAGAGGTTGAAGTCGTTAGAAAGTGAGTGGGCGCAGGACTTTATTGACCCCAGGGATACCCGGCCTTTCCTCATAAAGGCGCTCAAGATATTTGCCCACAGGCAAGAGGACAGACCTCAACGCAAACACGAAAACATGCGCCTCTAAAC
>CAYGWR010000306.1:0-1453 GCA_964353645.1 uncultured Dehalococcoidia bacterium | reverse complement strand
CCTGCCCATTTCACCAGCATCAGAGAGTGTGCAATCTTTTCAAGGATGGGCATTTGGTAGCCTACTTCAATATCTTCCCAATGTAGCTGTTCTTTTGCCATTTTTTTCTCCTTCACAAGGTTAGAGTTGACGGCCAATCAGGGTTTGGTACGACTTAGCAACAAGATCGCCGTTCTGGTTGGTATAGCTTGTCTCGAAGCGGAGGATCATCATCTTGGTCTTGCCTTCTTTTAACGCTATATCCGCAACTTTGGGGCTGCCTACCAGAGTGTCACCTACACGTACCGGCAGATAGAAATCGTAGGCCATGCCTCCGTCCAGAATACCAGCGTACCCCGCCTCGATCATGGCACCTATCAAACCGATCAATCCTTCTGATGAAGAAATAGTCTTCTTGGCCCAGCCGAAGAACCCCGGCGGAGCGATGATGCCGCCGTATTTTGTCTTCTTGGCATACTCTTCATCATAGTATAGAGGGTTGTCGTCACCCACGGCATCGGCGTACCGTCTAATGGCCCCCTTCTCTACTTCCCTGAGATGAGGTGGGTCTACTTTGCCAATATACTGCTTAAGTGAATCTGGAACCATTCACTACCCCCTTGTTATATTTTTCTCCCTATTTTATCGACCTTTTTTGCTCATGCCTGCAACAGACATAGTGAACTCTTGTGGGATTTAAGGCTTGAAAAAATCGTTATTCCGCATGTTCGATGCAAGCAGACAGCGCATATATAATAATCCCAGCCCGTTGCTTTTGTCAAACACGCGGCCTTTTTCTCCGATGCTAACCACCTTTAGGCGAGAAACCTGCACCACGGTGCAGGTTTCTCGCCTAATGGTCTCTATTACGGTTCACTTACTAAGAGAATTGGGGTCTGGGCAAGAGCCCTGCCTGCTCCACGATTTCAGGAACCACCTCTTCCCATTCGATTGCCATAAGGTGGATTCCGGCTACTCCCTTAATCCCTTTGATCTGGTTGATTATGTCTATACACTGTTTGATGCCTTCTTTGGCAACCTGTTCCTTGGGCACAGCCTTCAACTGAGCGATGATTTTCTCGGGAACATCCATGCCCGGGACTTTGTTCTGCATGTAACGAGCCGCGCCTATCGATTTTATGGGGGCTACGCCCGCGAGAATCTTTATCTTTTTGTCCAGACCTGCATCCCGTATTGCTTCCATCCACTTGGCAAACTTCTCCACGTTGTAGATGATCTGGGTTTGGATGAAGTCAGCGCCTGCGGCTGCCTTCTTGGCCAGGCGAGGCGTCCTGTACTCCAAGGGGTCAGCAAAGGGGTTTTCCGCTGCACCGATGAAAAGCCGTGGCTCAACAGTCATAGGGTCACCACACTGGAACTTCTTCTCGTCCCTCATGGTCTTCACCATCTGGATGAGCTGTATAGAATCTATGTCGTAAACCCCCTTGGCCTTGGGGTGATTGCCAAATGTCTG
>CAYGWR010000305.1:0-1463 GCA_964353645.1 uncultured Dehalococcoidia bacterium | reverse complement strand
AGGGTGCCATCGTCGTACCCACAGATATCAACACGAAGTTGCTGGCGAAAACCGCAAAAGAGGCCTCTAAACTGAGCAGTCGCCCCGTTGACTCGTTCAAGATGGACGTCACCAAGAAGGATGAGATTGCACAGATCGTAAAGGCGATCATTGACAAGCATGGCCGCATTGACGTTCTGGTCAACAACGCAGGGGTCTCTACCATGAACCCCGTAGTGGACATGACCGAGGAAGAGTGGGACTTTTGCATGGACGTGAACGCAAAAGGTCCGTTCCTGGTGTCGAAGGCAGTCCTGCCCCACATGATCGCCGCAAAGAACGGCAAAATCGTCAACACTGCTTCAGTTGCCGGTAAAGGAGCAACCGCTTTCCAGGCGCACTACGGAGCTTCCAAGGCCGCGGTCATCGCCTTTACCCAGGCGTTGTCGAAAGAAGTTGGGGAATATCACATCAACGTCAATGCCGTGTGCCCCGGAATGATTAAGACAGCCATGCAGGATCGCGAGATGGTCTGGGAGGGCAAGTTACGCGGCATGAATCCAGAGGACCTGCGCTTCATGGGTTGTCAGTTCATACCCTGGGGTCGTAATGGGGAACCCGAGGATGTGGCGAAGGTGATCCTCTTCCTGGCATCACCAGATGCGGAATACATAACGGGACAGGCCATCAACGTCACCGGCGGCTTGATCATGATCACGCATTAGGCTGCCTTCACGGCAGGCGGGGAGAGCCGCCGCGGCTCAGCAGGTGCGCCGTCAGGCACTGTGGTGTCAGGCTCCCCATGTTCCGGCTGCTATCATGCTGTTCACACATCCTGATGCAGGATGATTTCATCGTTGCCGCCATCACACAGAACAGGAGGACCGACGTGATTGATGCTAAGGTTTGCACAAATGTCCTACGGGCGGTTGACAGCCTGAAGGATGAGCTGGTGCAGTTGGTCTGCGACATGGTCCGCATCCCGAGTGTAACTGCGATGCCCGCGGATTTTAGCTCGAGCGACACCGAGGTCGAGATCAGCGGAGAAACACTGGTCAACCATACCCTCAAGCCAGTTATGGAATCCTGCGGATTGGAGACTGACCTGTGGGAAGTGGAGAAAGGTCGGGCCAATCTGGTGGGAATCTGGCGTGGGAAAGGGAGAGGCCGTTCCCTGCTCCTCAACGGGCATGTGGATGTCGTGCCGCCTGGCCCGTCCGAGAAATGGACGGTGGCCGGTCCATGGAGTGGTGAAATCATCGAGGGGAAGATTTACGGCCGCGGTTCCACCGACATGAAAGGCGGGGTCGCGGCTGCTGTCTTTGCCATGAAGGCGCTGCTGAAAGCGGGGTACCGCCCCAAAGGGGACGTGTTCATCCAGAGTGTGGTTGGGGAAGAGCACCACGACACCTATGCGGGAACCGGGGCGGCGCTTGAGCGCGGCTACAGAGCCGATGCTGCTATCGTCTGCGAACCGTCGAGCC
>CAYGWR010000304.1:0-1468 GCA_964353645.1 uncultured Dehalococcoidia bacterium | reverse complement strand
ATCACCCTTTTTGCTCCCACGGCCAGGTCCATGGCACCGCCCACCGTGCCGCCGAGTGCGCCGCTGCCTGTGTTCCAGTTTGCCAAGTCCCCTTTCTCCGAAACCTGAAACCCACCCATAATACTTATCAGGCGCCCGCTTCTTATCATGATGAAGGAAGTGACCACATCGAAGCACGCCATGCCGGGAGCTGGCCTGGTAAACCTGCCGCTGGCGTCTATGTAGTGCCAGTCAGCCTTCTCGACCTCGTCCCCCCGCACCAGAGGCCCGTAGCCCAGGATACCAGCCTCTGCTTCAAACCTGATCCCTTCGGGCACATAGAGTGCGCAAAGAGTTGGGAGCCCGAATCCCAGGTTAGCGCAATCGCCGTCCTTGAGCTCCTTCGCTGCCCTCATCGCCATAGTATCTTCATCGAGTCTCTGCTTCATGATTTACCTCCGGCGAAAATCTCTTTTTCAATCCCTTGTATTCCCCAGTTTCATCATGTCATTGCGAGGAGTCCTTCTTTAGGAAGGACGACGAAGCAATCTAAAGGTTAGATGTGATAAAGAACCGTGAGATTGCTTCGCTTCGGCTCGCAATGACATAAAAAATCTCGTTGGGGGATTACTGATCAGCTTTGCCGAATAACAGGTCGCGCACGCTGCCTATTTGAGACAGCAGGCTAATCAACTTCGCACCTTTTTCGGGAGTACCATAGCCATCTTCGGGTATCTCTACGATGCGATCAACAAACGCCCCGGGCGTAACCACGTGTTCAGGGTCGATCTCGCCAACCTCTACTATCTTATCTGCCTCTACAATGGTGGTTTTGGCAGCCATCGCCATCATAGGCTGGTCTCCTCTATACCCGCCCTTGAAGACCAGATTGCCCAGCTTGTCAGCCTTGTGTGCTGTGATGAACGCGTAGTCAGGCTTTATCGGCTCCTGAAAGAGGTATTCCTTCCCCTTTATCACCCTTTTCTCTTTCCCCTCCTCGAGCGAGGTCCCCACCCCGATTGGATCGTAGATGCCGCCCAGGCCAGCAGCGCCGGCATAGAGCCTTTGGGCTAATGTGCCGTGGCCCATGATCTCGACCTCCAGCCCCTTGTCCACGTATTCTTTTATGAAGTCGCCGGCACCAAGGTTCATGATGCCTACGATAGATGCTATCAGCTTCTTCATCTGGGGAAGCAGGAGTGAGGGGAGGACAGCATCCTCCTCGTCCCAGACCATGGGGATGAACGTGTGGGTGATGACGGTAAGGTTCTTGGCGCCCCTCCGCTTTAGCGCAGCGATGAGGTTCTGGGGGGTGGCTGGGTAGCCCCAACATTCTGTGGCGATAGAAGCGCCATCGGGGATATCGGCCACCGCTTCATCGAAACTGGTAAACACTTTATTAATCATCTCTATCCCTCCTGCCACATAAGTTCCAGATTGGGAGCTAGGGCTTGAGTCGCACTCTATAGTGGCAAACCATTGCGCCTGT
>CAYGWR010000303.1:0-1483 GCA_964353645.1 uncultured Dehalococcoidia bacterium | reverse complement strand
AAGATAACCAAGGAAGTGAAAGCGGATGTTGTGGCAAAGCTTGAATCCTTCAATCCCTGCAGCAGCGTTAAGGACAGGATAGGTGTATCCATGATCCACGATGCAGAGCAGAGGGGGCTAATCAGCAAGGATACGGTCATCATCGAGCCTACCAGTGGTAATACCGGAATTGCTCTGGCCTTTGTCTGCGCTGCTAAGGGATACAGGCTCATCCTGACCATGCCTGATACGATGTCCCTGGAGCGCAGGCAGCTCCTGAGCGCTTTCGGGGCGGAACTGGTCTTGACGATTGGTGGGGAAGGCATGTCGGGGGCGGTGAGAAGAGCGCAGGAATTGGTTGATGAAATCCCGAATTCTTTCATGCCTCAGCAGTTCAAGAACCCTGCAAACCCTCGCATCCACAGAGAGGCCACGGCGGAGGAGATCTGGAAGGATACGGACGGCAAAGTTGACATTATAGTCTCGGGTGTGGGGACAGGCGGAACGATTACCGGTGTGGCTGAGGTGATAAAGTCGAGGAAGCCGGAATTTAAGGCGATAGCAGTGGAGCCTGCTGATTCCCCGGTACTTTCCGGTGGCAAGCCTGGTCCTCATAAAATTCAGGGCATTGGTGCTGGTTTTGTGCCTCAAGTTCTGAGGATGGATTTAGTCGATGAAGTTGTCAAGGTGACCAATGAGAATGCCGGGATAATGGCGAGGAGGCTGGCCAAAGAGGAAGGTATATTGGCAGGGATATCCTCCGGGGCAGCTACATGGGCGGCTATAGAGGTGGCGAAAAGGGCGGAAAGCAAAGGGAAGCTTATTGTAGTAATATTGCCTGACACCGGGGAGCGCTATTTGTCTACCTGGCTTTTCAAGGAATAAGCAGCTATAGGGGGTAGTCGACTTGTTTAAGACCCTGAGAGAGGACATCAGGACGGTTTTCGCCGAGGACCCGGCGGCCAGGAATATATTGGAGGTTGTTTTTTTATACCCTGGATTACATGCTTTGTGGTTTCATCGCCTGGCACATTGGCTCTGGGAGCACAGGCTTCGTTTTTTTGCGCGTTCGCTCTCCCACTACGCTCGTTTCTTAACAGGGGTCGAAATTCATCCTGGAGCGAAAATAGGCCGTCGCTTTTTCATTGACCACGGCATGGGAGTGGTCATCGGTGAGACAGCGGAGATTGGGAATGATGTCCTGATATATCAGGGCGTTGTTCTAGGTGGGACAACCCTACAGAAGAAGAAGCGCCATCCCACTATCGGCAACAGTGTGGTTATCGGCTCAGCGGCGATATTGCTCGGCCCTATCACGGTGGGTGATGGAGCCCGCATCGGCGCCAACTCCGTTGTGGTGGGTTCTGTGCCTCCTGGAGCAATTGTGGTTGGAGTACCAGGCCGTGTGGTGGAGGATCGCCAAAGGACAGCGGCGATGCCCTTGGAGCACAATAAAATGCCCGACCCTTTCAGTGAGGCAATCAGGCTCATTTTGAAAGAACAG
>CAYGWR010000302.1:0-1489 GCA_964353645.1 uncultured Dehalococcoidia bacterium | reverse complement strand
AAAAAAGAGGCGGGGGACAACTCATGCCGGGTGCTTGGAGAATTCAGGGAGTTGAATTGCCTGATACATACTTCATAGTGACGTAATCGGTGCCACCGCCATCGCTCTTGCCGGTGACATAGACGTTGCCCCACTTATCCACAGCTACGGCCGCCGCTTGATCGTATCCTTTTGCCGGGCCATCGTAGCGGGCAGCCCAGAGTTCCTTGCCGTCATTATTGTAGCCGACAGTCACATAGTCCCAGGCGCTGCCGCCCTGCATGCTCCCGGTGACATAGACATTGCCCGATGCGCTCACCGCTATGGCTACAGCCTCACCGGGGTAATAAGGTATTGGGCCATCGTATCTGGCAACCCAGAGCTGCCTTCCCTCGCCGTCATACTTTATGGTTGCGTAGCTATTGAGGTAACTTCGAGGACTCCTGGCGGGACCCGTCACGTAGACGTCGCCCGAACTATCCAGCGCTATAGCCACAGCCTTACCATTGCCGCGTGACGGCCCCGAGAATCCGGCAACCCAGAGCTGGTTGCCAGCAGTATCGTACTTGATAGTGGCATACTTGCCCCCGCTCTGGCCTGTGACGTATACGTTGCCCGAGCTATCCAAAGCCATCGCCTTAGCCTCGCCCTCGTAGAGGGCTACCCAGAGTTGATTACCATCAGAATCGTATTTAATGGTAGCGAAGCCGCTCTGGTTGGAGCCTGTGACATACGCGTTCCCAGAGCTATCCACTGCTATGGCCACAGCACCGTCAGTGCCGCCTGTGGAGTTACCGTATGGGGCAACCCAAAGCTGGTTCCCACCACTGTCGTACTTGATAGTGGCATAGTCGCCCCCGCTGCTTCCCGTAACATATACGTTGCCCGAGCCGTCTACTGCTATCGCCCGGGCTATATCATCCACCTGCCCCGGGCCGTCGTAGCGGGCTGCCCAGAGCTGGTTGCCAGAGGAGTCGTACTTCACCGTGGCGTAAGCGTAGTCGTTAGATGTCAACAATGGGGTTGCCGTCGGGTTAGTAAGGTGCTTGCCGTTATAGCTCTTGCCTGTAACATAGACGTTTCCCGAAGCATCAACGGCTATAGCCTGAGCCGCATCGTCGTCGCCTGCGGGGCCATCGTAGCGGGCCACCCAGAGTTGATCGCCAGCGGTGTCGTATTTCACCGTGGCATATGAATAGTCATAAGTATAGTACCCGCCGATATAGCTGCCGCCATAGCTCTTTCCCGTCACATAGACATTCCCTGAGCCATCCACAGTCAGGGCGAAAGCCCAGTCAGCACTGCCTCCGGGGCCTTTGTATCGAGCGACCCAGGCCTGAGTGACAGCAGAGGGGGTCGGGGTAGGTGTGGGTGCAAGTGTCGGTGAAGGGGTTGGGATTGGAGAAGGTGTAGGTGTCAACAATGGGGTTAAGGTCGGGGTCGTGGTTAGGGTTGGAGCAGGCGTCGGGGATGGTGTGGGAGTCGAGCTTGTCCCATTGCTGCCGCAACC
>CAYGWR010000301.1:0-1504 GCA_964353645.1 uncultured Dehalococcoidia bacterium | reverse complement strand
GCCTCTGGTTGTCTCTTAAGGCTATATCATGCACCTTGAAAATTGTTCTCACCTTGGCAGGTATCCACTCCTTTAGACATTCGACCTTCGCAGACATGGGCAAGTCCCACTTGGGGTTTATCTCGAACTGCACCGTAATCCTTGTCCCTTCAGCCTTCACACCGGTCACAGAGCCTCGGAAACTGAGCACTCTGTTCACTTCATCTTTGGCCCGTTCGAGATTAGCTTCAGCAGTTCCGCTAACGTGCTTCATGACAACTTCCATATTTAACTTGTCATTTGGAACTTTCATATCGCTTTCCCGTTGCCTGGACTTTCTCGGAATTGCCCCCTTACCCGGGATTATCTCTTTGATTTCCGTAAGAGGATAGCATCTCTGACGCTGATTAGGCAGAAGAACATGGACTATTTGATAATATCCATATGGCTGCGACCTCTTCTCCACATCGAGAACGAGACACTCCTCACCAGCCCACATTCCCTTCTTAGGAATAACAACATCACCTTTAGCGACAAGTCGCGATGGTTTGCGCCCCTTTCTCCTCTTGGGAGCAGCATCATCAGCGATAGGTTGCCTTGGTTCGCGCACCTTATTCTGTTTCATCCTTTACCCCTCGCAGTTCCGCTAACAGTCTCTAAGCGG
Source organism: uncultured Dehalococcoidia bacterium (assembly GCA_964353645.1). Classification (GTDB taxonomy): domain Bacteria; phylum Chloroflexota; class Dehalococcoidia; order SZUA-161; family SZUA-161; genus JACWAE01. Next base: position 861 of record CAYGWR010000301.1, on the reverse strand, counting down.
ACTTCCATTATCTTTAAACCTCTTGAGATATTCTACGGCGAGATGTATACTAGCGCAAGAATCTCCTGAAAATAGAGTAAATCTATCCGTTAGAAGTTAAGAATGCGCCAGCCTTACGAACAAAACATCGACCAAAACTACAAACCGGAACTATCCTATGAGGAATGTCTCCGTATAGTTAAGGGGATGGAAGCTGTAAGAAAGTGCCATTTGACCAACAGCCCCATTGTTGAAAGAGCAGCCAGGCTGATGCAGCGCAATAGAATTCATTATCTCCCGGCATTGAATCATTTTATAGAGGACATGGCGGCGAAGGTGTTGGAAAATGTCGAACAATCATCCGCGATAGTAGAGCATCGTGATGAATAGAAAAAGGCAAGTGGAGGCATGGGGATGACAGCAATGCGAGGAGATGAAAGTAAAATTAAAATCCGTCGCATGGTCAACGAAGATATACCAAAAGTAAGAGTAATAGATAGGTCGTTATTTGGCCCGCAACGAGCTATCTCATGGCAAGTGGAAGCTGACGTGGAGGCAGAAGTATATCGTCCGGCTCTGAGTTTTATAGCAGAGATGAATGGAGTAACAGTGGGCTTCCTTCTGGGAGACATTCGAGGAGTAAAATATGGAAAGGATATGAAAGGGTGGATAGACATGATGGGGGTACACCCTAAGTATCAGCATTTGGGTGCAGGTCGAAGGCTGGTGGAAACATTTTGTGGGGTTTGTGAGCAAAACAAAGTTGATGTACAAGTGCTTTTGAGAGAAGATGACGAACAGTTGAAGAAGTTCTTCAGTATGCTGGATTTTCGCAGGGGGAATATGGTCAACTTTGTGAAAGAATGTCGAACCGACTGGTGA
>CAYGWR010000300.1:0-1516 GCA_964353645.1 uncultured Dehalococcoidia bacterium | reverse complement strand
ATATTCGGGTTAGATGCTTGTTGGGAGTTCCATAGGAAGCTGGCCAGGAAGCTGGCTGCAAAAGGCTGGATCTCCCGTCCCTGGCCTAAGGAATACGGCGGGCAGGATGCTTCACTCGTAGAGCAGTTCATATTCAGTGATGTTATGGGTTACAACCGGGGAGCAGGGGTTGACCACTGGGGTATAACGTTGCTGGCTCCTACCCTTCTCGTCAGCGCAAATGAGGAGCAGAAAAGGGAGCACCTGCCTCCTATAGCGCGAGCGGAGCGGTTCTGGACTCAACTGTGGAGCGAGCCTGGCGCTGGCTCCGATCTGGCTTCTCTAACCACTCGCGCTGTAAGGGATGGAGACGATTACATCGTCAACGGCCAGAAAACATGGAGCAGCGGTGCTCATCGTGCCGACTGGGGTTTCTTGCTCGCCAGGACAAACCCTGAAGAGAAGAGAAGTCGGGGGCTATCCTTCTTTCTGGTGGACATGAAAACCCCGGGCCTTGCAATTAAGCCTATCCTGAGTATGGATGGTGCCCATCTGTTCAACGAGGTCTTTCTCGATGATGTTCGCGTCCCCGCACGCAACATGGTGGGGGAGGAGAACCAGGGGTGGCTGGCTTCACAAATGACTTCAAACTTTGAGCGTTCTATGATTGCTCTCTTTTCCTATTTGAATCGGGAGTTGGAGGAATTGGTGGAGTTCTGCCAGGAGACAAAACGAGACGGCAAGATACTTGGCGAAAATGCCCTCGTTCGACATAGACTGGCTCAGATGGCAGTCGATATCAATGTAGGCCGTGCTTTCTCCTACTTCGTGCTCTGGAACCAGCTTAAGGGTGGCTTGGTAATGGCTGCGCCCTTGGCCGCATCGGCGAAGGTCCTGGCTACCGAGACAGTGCAGCGCTTCACCTTTAGCGCTGGCCAGATCATAGGGCTCTACTCGCAGGTGAAGGAGTCCAGATGGGCGCCCCTGAAGGGTAGATACGAGAAGGAATATCAGCAATGCCTGGGGCTAAACATGGCCGGAGGCACTTCGGAGATTATGAGAAACCTTATTTGCGCTATGGGGCTGGGGTTGCCTAGAAGCTGGTAAGTCAGGAGTCCACCACATGGAATGGAAAACCAAGATTACCGAGTTATTAGGTTGCAAGTATCCTATTATCGAAGGCGCATTCGGCGGGTTCGGCAAGGCTGTTTTAGCTGCTCCCATCTCCGAGGCGGGTGGCTTCGGAATCATCGAAGCTACTGCGTTAGGTACTGCAGAAAAACTGAGGAAGGATATACATAAAGCCAGGTCTATGACAGACAAGCCTTTCGGCGTGAACCTGTCGCTTATTGGGCATCCCAATATAAATGAACTGCGCGATGTGGCTATCGAGGAGAAGGTGGCAGCGATATTCACCTCAGCCTACAAAGCTGAAGAGCATGGGAAATTCATCAAAGCGGCGGGAATACCCTGGGTACACAAGGTGGGCACTATAAAGCATGCCCTGGCGGCCGAGCGCCACGGCGCGGACGCAGTT
>CAYGWR010000299.1:0-1540 GCA_964353645.1 uncultured Dehalococcoidia bacterium | reverse complement strand
ACTGTGGCATTGTGGTTCAGCTCGGGGAATATCTCATAGAATGCCCAGGCCTTGCCATTCTCATTTATCTGTGTTTTCCAGCGTTGCGCTGCCGTGGAAAGAAAGCCCGCACCATAGATGACTGCCAGATGGTTATGCAACTTGGTCGCCAGTTGTTTAGCCGGGTTAAGCTTCAGCGGGCGGTTATCATCGATTGTGCTTTGTAAGTCCTTGAGGACCTGTGCCATCTCCGCCACATCTTTTGATTTGTCGCTCACAATGCCGAGCTTCTGGCAGATGCCGAGCAAGGGGAGGAAGCTATGTCCCACTGCAGCACGGGGCGATGAGACATAGTCTATGGTGAAAACCGGGATACTGTTTTGTTCAGCAATGGCTTTTAACTTGCCACCGGTGGTCAGGGCTAGCTTCTTGGCTGGTGTCGACAGCACTTGATTGAATGCTGAAAGCGTCTCTTCAGTCATCCCGGAGTAGCTTGAGGCAATGACCAGTGTTTTAGCATCTACATAAGGTGGCAGGTCATAGTCTCGGTGCACTAAAACAAGCGCCTTTTTCTCCAGGGCGCTCAAGCTCTTGAGTAGGTCGCCCCCGATGGCGGAGCCACCCATGCCTAGGATGACAACCTTGTCTATACTGGAATAGCCCTTCGGCAATTTGAAGTCCAAAGCTTGCTGCCAAGCCTTGAGACACTGCTGGGGCAGCTCGCGGATGCGCTCCCGCATACTGGCAGGGTCTAGTCTTTTGTAAACTTCAGTGTTGTCGAGATCTATCATTTTTAAATACCGGCCAATTCCTTTCCTGCCTTAAGTAGCCTTTCCACATGTTTCGGAGAGTCGCTTTCGGCATAAATACGAAGGACTGGCTCTGTCCCGGAGAGGCGGATGAGGAGCCAGCTCCCATCGCTGAGCCGGAAGCGAAAGCCATCTCCTGTGTCAATATCGGTTACCTTGGTATTGTCAATTTCTTTGGGCTTGAGCTGGCTCAAGCGCTGTACCACAGCCTCTCGTTTCTCAGAGGAGAAGTGGAAATCGATTCGGTTGTAGTGATGAGGCCCCACCTTGCTATAAAGGTATTTTATTAGTTCTGAGGGCTTTTTGCCTGTTCTTACCAGAAAATCGAGTATGTACAGACCTGATAGTATGCCATCACGCTCCGGAATATGTCCACGGTAGCCGAAGCCGCCGCTCTCCTCGCCTCCGATAAGGGCGTTTTCGGCCATCATCTTGGGGCCGAGATATTTGAAGCCAACGGGTGTTTCAAATACAGGCACAGAGAAAAGCTCGCCTAGCTTGTATATCATGTCTGTTGTAGTTATAGATTTGATGAGGGCTCCTCGCTCCCCGCGTATCTCCAGTAGGTACAGGGTGAGAAGCGCGAATACCTGAAGTTGCGTCACGAACACGCCGTTTTCGTCCAGGACGCCAATTCTGTCGGAATCGCCATCGGTTGCTAGCCCAACATCAGCCCCACTCGTTTGTATTTTTCGGGAAAGCTTGGTCAGGTGTGAGGCTATGGGCTCTGGCTGTATTCCCGGGAAGAGGGG
>CAYGWR010000298.1:0-1562 GCA_964353645.1 uncultured Dehalococcoidia bacterium | reverse complement strand
ATCCCGAGGCCGAGGACCACCGACCACAGACCGGCGATGAGGATCACCAGCAGGAACCCCTCCGACCCCGTGTAGGGAAGCTGGCCGTTGGTGAACGTGCAGACCGCCGCCTCACCCTCGCCCAGGTTCACCGTCACCGAGGCCCCGTCCGCCTCGTAGTCGGCGGCCGTGCACTCCACCTCGGCGAATGCCCAGCCGGCCGTCGCGCCCTCCGTCACCGTGTAGGCCCCGGCCTCCAGCTCACTGAAGACCGCCGAACCGTCGTCGTCCAGGGTGAAGGTGCCCAGGGCGCCGGCGTCAAAGCCGAAGCCCTCGCCGCCCGCCGGGACGGTCTGCTTGATGATGGTCAGCGACCCGGTCGGGCCGAGGACCTCCTCCTTCTCCTCGTTGTAGAAGGTGCACTGGGCCGCCTCACCCTCAGACAGGGTGACCGTCACCGAACGCCCCTGGGCCGACCAGTCCCCGGCGATGCACTCGACCCGGTCGAACTCCCAGCCGGCCGGCACCAGCTCCGACACGGTGTAGTCACCGGCCGCCAGCTCGGCGAACACCCTCGAGCCGCCATCGGCCAACCGGAAGGCACCCAGCGTCCCGCGGAAACGGAACCGCGTGTTGTCCGGCTCCACCAGCGCCTTAGCGTCCTTGATGATGGTCAGCGAGCCCTTCGGGCCCTCCACCTGCTGGTAGATGTTGTTGAAGGTGCAGGTCACCGTCTCGCCGGGGCTGAGACCGATGGCCGACACGGCCGACCCGTCATCGCAGGTCGCCGCGCCTGCCGTCCATCCCGCCGGCAATGGCCCCAACTCGACCACCGAGTAGATGCCCCCCGGCAGCAGGCCGGAGTCGTGCGAGCCGCCATTCACCAGGGGGAAGTTGGTCAGCGACCACGACGGGTCGAAGGTGAACGACTGCGCCGGAGCCCCGGCGTTGGTCAGCTTCTTGACGATGATGCGGCCATTACCCGAGTTGTAGAAGGTGCAGGCCACCCCTGGGCCGTACCGGCTCACCGGCACCGTCACCGACTGACCGTTGACATTCCCCACCGCCGCCCCGGTGGCGTCGCGACAGGTCACACCATCGAACACCCAGCCCGCGGGCAGGGCACCCTCGGTAACCGTGTAGTTGCCGGTCTCGAGTTCCTCAAACAGCCTGAAGGCGTCACCCGGGTCGCGCAAGCTGAAGTTGCCCAGACTCCCCGAGTACGCGAACGCCATGTCGTCATTGGGGTTGGCGTCCTTGATGATCAGCAGCGACCCCTCCGGCAGCTTGAAGTTCGTGAACCGACACGTCACCACCTCGCCCGGCTGCAAGCTGATCGCCGACGGATCGGACTGGTCAGAGCAGACCGCCGACGCCAACTCCCACCCGGCCGGGATGTTCACCTCAGCCACCGAATGAGCCCCCGGCAACAGCCAGCCCGAGTCCTTCGAGCCGCCGTTGGCCAGGAAGAAGTTCGCCTCCCAGTTCGAGTCGAACTCGAACCCCCCGACCGGCTGCTCCCCGGGCGGCACATCCTCGGGGGTGGTCACCTTCTCGACGATGATCTTGCCCCGCTTGGTGTT
>CAYGWR010000297.1:0-1562 GCA_964353645.1 uncultured Dehalococcoidia bacterium | reverse complement strand
GACAGTACAGCGTTCTTGGAAACTGAGGTATACTATAAGTGGGGTGAGTTATGAAAAAAGAGACAGTTTCTTTATTCGGTGCTTCAGGCACCATGGGACATGAGGCTTTTAAAGAGCTGTGGGGAAAAAGGAATAAGTATGACATAGTCGTTCTGCTGCGCCCTTCGGAGAAGAACAAAAATCTTTTCCGAAAGTATGAGGAAGAAGCTGGAATTAAGCCAATTCCAGGAAAGGGTGTGGTGAAACACGGTGGATTAAAGATAGTCTGGGGGGACGCGGCGAACTATGCAGACGTAGAAGACGCGATTAGAGGAGTTGACTGGGTACTTGATGCCATGGCTTTTATTTCACCCCAGGCCGATTACTATCCTGATATGGCCAGGGCATGCAATACTGATGGTATCCGGAACATTGTTAAGGCAATTGAGGCACAACCTAACGGAGCGGAGCATATCAGATTAGTCTATACCGGGACTGTAGCAGAGACTGGCGACCGCCTTCAGAGTATCCACTGGGGGAGAGTGGGAGACCCTCTCAAGCCCTCTATTTTCGATTTTTACGCCGTAACCAAGATCGCAGGGGAAAGGGCTGTTTTGGATTCCAATATTAAGCACTGGGCCTCCTTGCGCATGACCTATATCATGCCTATGGACTATGCAGAATTCACTAGTTTGATGGACCCTATTATGTTCCATCAGCCCATCGATTCTTTCATGGAGAACATTACCAGCCGAGATGCCGGATACGGCCTTGTCCGTTGCCTGGATATTCCCGATGATTCCGATTTCTGGCGAAGAGCATACAATATGGGCGGCGGTCCTAAAATGAGGTGTGTTTGTTATGATCTTATGAACAAGAGCTTTCAGCTCAATGGACTGTCAGGAATTGAATCCTGTGCAGAACGAAAATGGTTCGCTCTAAGAAACTTTCACATGCAATACTATGAAGATAGTCATTTACTCAATGAGTACTTGCATTACTGGAGAGATTCACTCGATGCCTACTGGGAAGATTTAGCCAAGACTATGCCACCGGATATGAAACAGATGGTTTCTGAATGCAGAAAGAACCCTGAGTTGCAGAAACAGATGGAGCAGTCTACGTATGAAATCTTGAGAAACATGGCTGAGAATCACAGGAACGGGACAGCTTACTGGTATAAACATAGATGTGATATGCGGATCACGGCTTTCTTTAAGAACTATGAAACCTATGAATCTATTCCCGATTGGGGTATAGACATGCCGCAGATGAATCCTGAGCCTGCATGGCACAGGATTGACCACGGATATGATGAGTCCAAAGAGAAGCTGGCTCTCAAGGACCTGCAAGGCGCAGCAACATTCAGGGGCGGCGAATGCCTGTCAAAGAGATGGAATGGCGACATGTATAAGGCTCTTAAATGGAGATGCGCTTTTGGACACGTATTCACAGGTAAGCCTTATACCATCCTTAAAGCAGGTCAATGGTGTCCTGAGTGTGTGCCTCCTCCCTGGAAGTATGACGAGGAGGCAAGGAGAAACCCGTTTTTTGCTCAGGTATGGTATCCAAATCATGATAAA
>CAYGWR010000296.1:0-1565 GCA_964353645.1 uncultured Dehalococcoidia bacterium | reverse complement strand
GCTTAAGATGCTAAGAATGGCCTGCGAATGTGCGAGGAGGCTACCATGAGTGATTATTCCAAGACCAACTTTGTTAAAGAACACCTGCCTGGCAAAGGTGCCAGGGTGGAGTTGAAGAATGGTCGGTTTCTTGATGTTATCAAGGGAACCTATTTCAGCCCAGAAGTGAGCCTCATTATCGAGGGGGGAAGGATTAAATCTATGCCCGGCCTGCCGGGTGAACCTAAAGATATGAAGCCAGATTTCAGAATAGACCTGAAGGGTAAAACCGTCCTGCCAGGTCTTTTCAACACTCACTGTCATATTAACGTGATGGTGACGACATTTGTTCCCAGTCTTCGGGACATCAGGCTTTCTAAGAAATTCAGTGAAGTTCAAAAAGCTAAAACCATGGCTGAATGCCTTGCTCACGGTATCACAAATATCAGAGATGCATACAGCGAGGATTTGCGCTCCAGTTGGGCTTTAAGAGAGATGACTTCTGCAGGCAGAATACCCGGTCCGCGTTTTCTACAGTCAGTCCTTGTTGGCCCACCAAATTCATATCTGGCGGAGGAGTACGGGTTAGCGATGCGACTTCTGGCTTCTACCATAGGCGCATCTAAACTTGACCATGCAAGACATGAGGCTGGTGTTGTGGAATTCCCAATAAATGCGACTGAGCAACAGGTGAGGGATGCCGTGGATAGAGCTATAGACGAGAGAGGGGCCGAGGTCATCAAAATCGGCGAACAGCGTGAGAGTCTGACCAACTTCAAACCAAATTTGACGATAATGACAATCAATCAACTCCACGCCTTGGCAGACCAGTCACGACGCCGGGGTGTGAAATCTATGATGCATCATGTATCTGTAGAGTCCTTTCGACGTGGAATAAAGGCGGGGGTTTCATCACTCGCGCACGTGGCCATAGATTCACATCTTACCAAAGAAGATGTAGATGCTTTTAAAGCTGCAGGGTGTGTTATTGAGCCTACTATGTCTGTGAGATACGCACTCGCATGGAAAATCGAAGGTGACCCGTGGTATAACCATGCCGAAATGAATCATTTAACTGAGTATAGAGATAAAACCTATACATTCACGAATCTGGCGGATGAGTACTATATACCGGAATTGAGAAATAGCGTGATAAGGTCATTCAGGAAGATGTCAAGCGGTAGATTCAAAGTACTAGGTATTGTCAATCTAACCCGGTTATTCCGGTACTATGCGCCTAGTATCTCCTATGGTGTCGATAATTTTAGACTGCTTTTTGAACAAGGCGCACGCATGGCACTTGCAAATGATGGAGGAATCCTGGTCTGTACCCCAGCCATGATAGACCTCGAATTGAACCTCTTTGATTTTGACCTGAATAGGGTAGCTGGTGACAAGGGGTTTAACGGCGCTGAGGCTGCTAGGATAGCTACAATAAACAGCGCTTACTCAATGGGATTGGAAAAGGAGTTCGGGTCTATCGAAACGGGTAAAATAGCTGACTTGGCGATAGTTGATGGCAATCCTCTTACAGACCTTCACGTTATAGGGAGTCGCGTAGCTGCTCTGTTCATGGACGGGAAACT
>CAYGWR010000295.1:0-1577 GCA_964353645.1 uncultured Dehalococcoidia bacterium | reverse complement strand
GATGGCTGTTTCTAAAAAGATAAAGAAGCACATGACCGAGGGCGGGTGGATCAGAAAGATGTTCGAGGAGGGAATCGCCCTCAAAAAGAAATTCGGCGAGAGGAATGTCTTCGACTTATCTCTGGGTAACCCCATAGTCGAGCCCCCCGAGCAGTTTCGCAAAGAGCTGCGCGACTGGGCGAACAAACCCAGGCCGGGTATGCATAGATATATGCCCAACGCAGGCTACCCTGAGACGCGCGCTGCCGTAGCAGCGCATCTGTCGTCTGCAACCGGCTTGCCCTTCACCGCCAATGAGATAGTGATGACCTGCGGCGCCGCCGGAGCCATCAATACTGCATTGAAAGCCATATCTGAGCCCAATGATGAGATAATCATCTTCGCCCCTTACTTCTCCGAGTACATCTACTATGCAGACAACCATCAGGCCACCGCCCGTATAGTGCATACCGATAGCAAGTTCATACCAGACTTGAAGGCCTTAGAGGAGAATATAACGCCGAAAACAAAAGCAGTATTGGTGAACTCACCTAATAACCCCACCGGCGTGGTCTATAGCCACAAGACTCTGCAGGGCATCGGGAAAATACTGGCGAATAAGGAACACGAGTACGGCACGGAGATATTCCTGGTCAGCGATGAGGTCTATCGCAAGCTGGTTTACGATGGTATGGAATGCCCGTACATGTTCCAGTATCACCCTCGAACCATCGTCACCACTTCTCACTCGAAAGACCTGGCCTTGCCGGGGGAGCGCATCGGGTACATCGCCGTCAACCCCCAATACGATGGGCGGGAGGAGCTGATAAACGGATTGGTGTTCTGCAACCGCGTGCTCGGTTTCGTAAATGCCCCTGCCTTGATGCAGCATATTGTGCAGAGCCTGCAGGATGCCTCAGTCGACATAAGCCAGTATGCAAAGAAAAGGGACTTCCTGTACAACAGCCTCACCGAGATAGGGTACTCGATAGTGAAACCCCAGGGTGCATTCTACATATTCCCCAGGTCGCCTATCGAAGACGATGTAGCTTTTATCGGGGAGCTGCAGAAGCACAATGTGCTGGTGGTGCCCGGGCAGGGCTTCGGGGCTCCGGGATACTTCCGTATCTCCTACTGCGTGGATGACTGGGTTATTGAGGGGTCGCTCAAAGGCTTCAAGGCAGCAGCAAAAGAGTTCAAGATGTGCTAGATGCCCAGCCTCATAGGGATTTTAAGACTTTCTCCGCTTTCTCGATGTCGTCAGCTTTAACTACCACCATAGATTTGCCTGCGGCAGCCTCAATGTAGAAATAGAGGTATTTGACGTTGATCCCCGCCTTAGCCAGCGGCTCGGCCACGGTCTTAAATAGCCCGCCGGGCCTATCGGGTATCTCAGCGCTGAGTATCCAGTCCAGTCTGGTGGTGAAGCCTGCCTGCCTCAGAGTTTCTGCTCCCTTTGTGGCGTCGGGCAAAATCATGCGCACTATGCCGAAATCGGCGGTATCGCTTATGGAAAGGGCACGGATGTCAACCCCATTCTTTTCCAGGGCTTCGAGCATGGCTGTTAGCCGGCCGGGCTGGTTCTCTATAAAAACAGA
>CAYGWR010000294.1:0-1589 GCA_964353645.1 uncultured Dehalococcoidia bacterium | reverse complement strand
TCCCAGTCCGGTTTAGCCTCGCCCGGCGGCTCGACAGCCTTTCTCACCCTCTGCACGCGCCTTTCGGTATTGGTGAAGGTGCCGTCCTTCTCGGCGAAGGCGGCTGCGGGCAGTATGACATCGGCGATGACGGCCGTCTCCGTGGGGAATATGTCCTGTACCACCAGGAACTCCAGGTTGGTCAAGCTTTGGCGAGTGTGTCGCATATCAGGGTCGGTAATGATGGGGTTTTCTCCCATGATATACATCGCCTTAACCCCACCCTCCGGCTTGGTACTCATCATCTCTCCCATGGTAAGGCCGGGTTTTGCCGGTAGAGCGCTGACACCCCACGCGGCCTCAGACGCCTTCCTTTTCTCCTGGTCGGTTACCGCCTGATAGCCTGTGAGGACGTTAGGCAGGGCTCCCATATCGCAGGCCCCCTGGACGTTGTTCTGGCCTCTTAGCGGGCTCAAGCCGGTGCCCTCCCGACCAATGTTGCCAGTCAGCATCAGCAGGTTAGCCAGGGTTTTAACGTTATCCGTGCCTGTGGTGTGCTGGGTTATGCCCATGCCGTATAGAACGGCGGCCTTATCGACACCGGCGAACAGCCGAGCAGCCTTTATTATGTCAGCCCTGGGTACGCCGGTAATCTTTTCGGCCATCTCCGGTGTGTATTTCTTGACGGTCTCAGCCAGTTGCTCGAAGCCCTCGGTGCGTTCCTGGATGAACTTCTTGTTGTGCAGGTTCTCCTCGATAATCACGTGCATTATGGCATTGACCAGAGCCACATCTGTTCCGGGCTTATGGCGTAAGTGTATAGCTGCCATTTTGGCAAACTCGGTGGTGCGCGGGTCGACGACTATAAGCTTGGTGCCTCTGAATTTCACCCCCTGACGAATGAATCGCCCGATAATGGGATGGCACTCCGTGGTGTTGGAACCTATCACGAAGAGGAGGTCAGCCTTGGCGAAGTCAGCGATTGAGTTGGTCATCGCTCCGCTTCCGAATGCTTGGGCCAGACCGGCCACTGTGGGGGAGTGTCAGAGACGGGCACAGTGGTCTATATTGTTGGTTCCGATAACCGCCCGGGTGAACTTTTGCAGGAGGTAATTTTCCTCGTTGGTGCACTTGGCCGAGCTTAACACTCCGATACTATCCGCTCCGTATTTCTCTTTGATCTGAGCGAGTTTCTTGGCTACCAGGTCAAGTGCCTCATCCCAGGAAGCTTCGCGGAATATCTCCCGGAAGTTGCCATTAACTTGTATATCTTTGCCCTTGCCCTCTTTTCGAATCAAGGGCTTGGTCAGCCTGCTGGGATGGCTGACGAAGTCGAAGCCAAAGCGTCCCTTGACGCAGAGGCCGCCCTTGTTGACAGGGCTCTCTTTATCGCCCTGAACCTCGACGATTTCATTGCCGCGCATGCCCAGATATATCGAGCAGCCGACGCCGCAATAAGTGCAGATCGTTTTGACCTGGCGCGTCGCCTGCTTAGTGCGTTTGGGAAGCAGGGCTCCCGTGGGGCATCGCGCAATGCACTCGCCGCAGGATTCGCAAACTGAATCATGGATTGGCTTATCGCCGAATGTACTCACTTTGGCTGCGTAGCC
>CAYGWR010000293.1:0-1614 GCA_964353645.1 uncultured Dehalococcoidia bacterium | reverse complement strand
CAATAAAATGCCCGACCCTTTCAGTGAGGCAATCAGGCTCATTTTGAAAGAACAGGTCAGATTGAGCGAGCGTTTAGGTAGGTTGGAGGGGCTTAAAGATGTTGCTGCTGCTTCGGATGAGCTGACCAAGAAAATAATCGAGATTGAGAAGGCGTTTGAGAACAAAGACGAGAACAATAAGGGGGAAACATGAGATTTGAGACAGCAGCAATCCATTCCGGCGGCGGCCCTTGCCCTGCAACTGGTGCTATTGTAGCACCCATCTATCAAACGTCCACCTTTGTCTTTGAGGATATAGGCAAAACGAAGGGCTACGACTATTCCCGCACAGCGAATCCCACCCGAAAGGCGCTGGAGGATACCATTGCCGCACTCGAGGGAGGCAAGGCAGGCTTCGCCTTTGCCACCGGTATGGCTGCTGAAACCACGGTCATGCATCTCCTCAAACAAGGCGACCATGTGATTTCCCAGGAGGACCTTTATGGTGGGACATACAGATTGTTCGAGAATGTGATGAAGAACTTCGGTATCGAGTTCACCTTTGTGAGGATGGGCGACAAGTATGAGATTGAGGCTGCAATAAAGCCCAACACGAGAATGATATGGATAGAAACCATCTCAAATCCACTGCTGAATATAGTAGATATTGGAATGGTCGCTGATATCGCTAAAAGGCACGGTTTGCTAACAGTAGCAGATAATACACTTCCCAGCCCTTATCTCTTGAGGCCAATCGAGCATGGGATAGACCTGGTGGTTCATTCCACTACCAAGTATATCAATGGTCACTGCGATGTGGTAGGTGGCGCTGTTGTTACTGCTACCGACGAGCTGGGGGAAAGGGTTCAATTTCTTTTGAATGCCATGGGGACATGCGCCTCTCCCTTCGATTGCTGGCTGGTATTGAGGGGTATCAAGACGCTTCCTGTGAGGATGGAGCGGCACAATAAAAATGCAACTGCAATAGCCGCCTTTCTGGAAAAGCACCCCAGGGTAAAGAGGGTTTTCTATCCGGGACTTAAATCGCATCCTCATCACAAGCTGGCCCAAAAGCAGATGAAGGGCTATAGCGGGATGGTTTCCTTTGAAATCGTTGGGGGCGCCAAGGCTGTCAAATCATTCTTAAGACGAGTCAAGGTCTTTTCTCTGGCGGAATCGCTTGGTGGTGTGGATTCTCTGGCGGAACATCCTGCCACTATGAGCCATGCTGCGATGCCAGAAAAGTTCAGGAAAAAGGTGGGGATTACTGACAATCTAATCAGATTGTCTATTGGATTAGAGAATATTGACGATTTAATTGAGGATTTAGAGCAGGCGCTGAGGTCTACATAGAGGGGGTGGTCTGGTGAAGTTATATCGGATAGTTTTGAAAGACATCGTGCGCAGGAAAAAGCGGGTGTTATTCGCTGCCCTCGGTGTGGCTATTGGCACGATGACAGTCGTTGGCGTATTAACAATTGCCCTTGCCGGGCAGGCGAAAATCTATAACGAGTTGGAAAAATATGGGCCTAACTTAGCGGTCATGCCTGCGATAAGTAATGTTGATACGCACTTGGGGGACCTCAGTCTGGGGACCTTGGCGGTGGGGGAGAACTATATCCCCGAGGAAAAACT
>CAYGWR010000292.1:0-1624 GCA_964353645.1 uncultured Dehalococcoidia bacterium | reverse complement strand
ATCACGATTAAGGGCGCACGGCAGAATAACCTGCGCAATATAGATGTCCGCATCCCGCTGGGGATGTTTGTCTGCGTCACCGGAGTTTCGGGCAGCGGCAAGAGCACCCTGATAGATGAGATACTGCACAGGAAGCTGTCCCAGATTCTCTGCAAAGCAAAAGACAGGCCCGGGGAGTGCGATGGTATCTACGGCATCGAGCATATCGACAAGGTGGTGAATATAGACCAGTCTCCCATCGGGCGCACACCACGCTCCAACCCCGCCACCTACACAGGCGTTTTCACTCCCATTCGCGACCTATTTTCCACAGTGCCCGAGGCGCGGATGCGCGGCTATCTACCGGGGCGCTTCTCCTTCAATGTCAAAGGAGGACGCTGCGAGGCGTGTCGCGGCGAGGGCTATATCGAGATCGAGATGCAGTTCCTTCCTAATGTCACCGTGCCCTGCGAGGTATGCAAGGGACAGCGCTACAATCGCGAGGCCCTGGAGATTCACTTCAAAGGCAAGAACATCGCTGAGGTGCTCCAGATGAGCGTGGAGGAAGCATATGCCTTCTTCGAGCACTTCCCGGCGATCAAGTCCAAGCTCTCCACATTGAGGGATGTGGGACTGGGTTACATCCGCTTGGGGCAGCCTGCCACCACCCTCTCCGGCGGTGAGGCGCAGCGGGTGAAGCTGGCCACCGAGCTTTCCCGTCGCTCCACGGGCAGGACGCTCTATATACTCGATGAGCCCACCACTGGGCTTTCCTTTGAGGACGTGGCAGCTTTGCTTCGGGTATTGCAGAGGCTGGTCGATGCCGGGAACACCGTCGTCCTCATCGAGCACCATCTCGACCTGATCAAGTGCGCTGACCATATCATAGACCTCGGCCCCGGCGGGGGTGACCGAGGGGGCTGGGTGGTGGCCACTGGTACGCCTGAGGAAGTGGCGCAGGTCGAAGCCTCCTTTACCGGCCAATATCTTAGAGAAAAGCTGGGGCTGCCTGGCGTGATTAAAGAAGCGCTCTCGCTCAGCGATAGACTGAGAACCTAAATCGCAGAATTGTAGGGGCAGACCAGTGTGTCTGCCCAATCAGGATTAAGGGCGAACACATGGGTTCGCCCCTAGCTCAGAACGGGTGCAGAGGTGATTGATGACGCGAGACGAAGCCCTGAACCATGTCAAAGCCAACGTTAAAAATGCAAACCTGATTAAGCACATGCTGTCCACTGAGGCTATCATGAGGGCGCTGGCAAAGCGATTCGGGGAGGATGAGGAGGAGTGGGGGCTGACCGGCCTGCTCCACGACATAGATATTGAGCTAATCGGAGACAGCCTTGCTGACCACGGCAGGTTGGGGGCTGACCTTGCTGCTGATCAGGGTGTCTCACCACAGGTTTGCCATGCTATAATGTGCCACAACTGGACTAACGGCATACCGTGCGTAACCCTGCTGGATAGCGCGCTCCTCTGCACCGACCCGCTCACCGGGCTCATCACCGCCAGCGCGCTGATCCGACCTGACAGGAAGCTTGCGGGTCTTACCGTCGAGTCGTTGATGAAACGCTTCGGCGAGAGACGCTTCGCTGCCGGGGCCGGCCGCGAGCAAATTGCCTATTGCAGTGCGATCGGGCTCGAC
>CAYGWR010000291.1:0-1625 GCA_964353645.1 uncultured Dehalococcoidia bacterium | reverse complement strand
CGCTTGGTTCGCCGCCCAATCAAAATGCCGACCACAAGAGCTATCACCACCATGCCCCGTCTGAGTTACATCGGCATCGATCTTGACTCCGTAGGCCACGGTATCACTGGTATACAGAAGAAAACTGATGTTTCCAGAGTACCTACCTGCTTCCACCGACCCATTGCCATAAAATCGCATCTCAATCTCCCTGTATTCATCAGTGCTGCTACCGGAATACTTTTCCACATCTGCAGACTTCAAGCGAGTTGTCGCTAAGCTACGCTTTGTGTGCTGAGGGTGGAGGTGCTATTACCCCCACCCTCAACGAAGTTGCTAGCATTTCGAAGCCCAGAATATAATGGTCGCCGTCTGATTGCCATTTATGTTCCAGGTGCACGGCACCCGCACAGCAAAGTTGTGCTATCGGAATCGCTTGTTAGCGCCTTTCTAATCGGCGAGCCCTTCGCCTTAGCCACATAATCAATACGGCGGCGAAAAGCGCCATAGCGACTAAGATTACCGCCTTCTCGGCTAGAGTTGTGTTAAGCGCCACTGAACTCATGGCCACAGCCGGCCACAGACCAGCCCTTACAATCGGCTTCAGTGTGGGATGGTCATCGATGAAAGCTGCCATCGGTGGGCTCACTTTGTAGTAAAGCGACACGAAAGCCGAGCCCAGGGGGTTAGTCTCCAGATACTGGTCTCGGAAGCTGCGGAGTGTATCCACATGGCTGTCTAGAGAGGAACCGTAGGCAGCGGTAGCGATGAAGCAGAATCCTCCTCCGCCTCCGCCTCCGCCACTACGCGTGGTGAAGGACATGTCATCGCCATAGGCTTCGCTGCCTACAGCCTTGGTCTTGTAGTGGTAGGTTGTGCCAGGTGATAGGCCGCTCAGGTCGAAACTGAAGGCTCGTGGTAAGCTCACTGGTAAGCTCACGGTCTCCGGTGTAGTCTCATTGCCATACGCTATAGTTAGCCCCCACACAAAAGAGACCTGCACCGATGTGTCCGTGCCCATGCCAGCCAGAGAGCCCTTCAATTTGGCTGAATTGGTGGTCACACCGCTCACAGCATTGGTGATGACTGTTAGCGGGATTGTGGGCGTTGGCGTAGGTGTTGGTGTGGGTGTAGGCGTTGGCGTAGGTGTTGGTGTAGGTGTGGGTGTAGGCGTTGGCGTAGGTGTTGGCGTAGGTAGCAACTCTATCTTCACAATCTTCGAGACCTTCTGACCACTGGTCAAACCGGGGCCAACCAGTCTGAGCGGGTAGTTGGCCGGGGGTAATGGTGTACCGTTCAGTATATTGGCGATAATCATATTATCGTTTCGAGCCACAACCAAACTGCTGAAGGTCTTGCTAAAACCGTCGGAAGCTATCACCTTGACAGTGTAATTGCCGGCCGCCAGAGCATCGTTGAAGGCACCGGCGCCATGCTGCACAGCATCGTCAACCCAGCCGCAGAGCAGCCACAGCGGCATGCCGCTCCATGTATTGCTGCCATCGACCCAGGTACCCCAGGTAGCATTACCGTTACTATGGTGCGCCACCCCATCCTCGAACTCAGCCTGGGTCATGGTATAGTTGCCGTAGCCATCCAACTGCAGAGTCCACACTGGGCCTGGTGTCGGAGTGACGGTAGGAATA
>CAYGWR010000290.1:0-1626 GCA_964353645.1 uncultured Dehalococcoidia bacterium | reverse complement strand
ATGGGACGCCCGGGCCAGGTCGGAAAAAGCTCAGCCGCATGCCCCGTCTGCATCCCCACAGGTATGCCCAGCTCGCTGCACTTGGCGTAACAGGGATAGAGCCTCCTGTCGTTGAGGGGCACTCCGAAGGTGAGGGAGTGGAAATAGCAATACTTGGCCCCGTATTCCTTGACTCCCCTTTCCATCTCCTCCAGGCTCTCCTCAATGCGATAGGGATTATAGCCGACAACGGGTATCAAGCGGTCTGGGTAATCTTTTATGTGCTCGTAGACCTCGTCGATGGTGTAGTTCCAGATGAGCTTCTTGTCCCAGTTAGACCACATCCTGATGGCAGGGATGAATATCTTGTCATAGCCCTCTGCGTCCATCATGGCCACGAATTCCTTGGTGGTAGGGATGGGGACAGGTAAGCGCGGGGCTGGCTTCTTCATAGTATCGGTGAGGATATTTTTAGGGAACTCGGAGCCTGGCCCGGTATGCGACCTCATCATGGTGGCTGCCAGGATTTGGAACTCCCTGCCATCCCAGGCATGAGCATTCCAGAAGGGGTAGTTCATGATGTCTATTGGTTTGATGTCTTCCACGCCTTGTTGTTCTCCTTTTAAGGATTTTGGATAGGGCTTTTACACCATGCTGAAGCCGCCGCTGACGCTCAGCGTCTGGCCTGTGATGAATGCGGCTCCATCAGAGGCCAGAAATACCGCAGCATTAGCAGTATCCTCAGGCTTGCCCATTCGCTGCAAGGGATACTGGCTGATTATCCTGTCCTTAACCTCGGCCGGAATCATATCCTGCGTAACGTCGCCAGCCCACATGCTGTCTTTGCCCGCCGTGCCGGGTTTCTCAGGGATGGTAGCTCCCGGGCAAATGGTATTGACGTTGATGCCGAACCTGCCCATCTCTTTAGCTATGGCCTTGGCGAAGGCGATAACAGCGCCCTTAGTTCCGGAATAGACGGCTTCCCTGGGCTCGCCCACACGGCCTGAATCCGAGGCGATGTTCACAATCTTGCCCGCTTTTTTCTCTACGAAGTGGTCCAAGACTACCCTGGTGCAATTGATCACGCCCAGATAGTTGATCTTGATCTCTTTCTCGTATTCCTCCCTGGGCTTCTTCATGAAGAGTTTGTTGGACACAAAGCCGGCGTTATTTACCAGGACGTCAACGCCGCCGAACTGACTTATGGCCTTCTTGACCATTGCCTCGACAGAAGCGTAGTCGGTTACGTCTGTCTTGATGCCGATGGCTTTGCCACCCAGGGCGCTGGCCTCTTTAGCCACTTTTTTGCCCTGCTCCTCATCGATGTCAGCGATGACCACATTGCATTTCTCTTTGGCGAAAGCGAATGTGATGGCGCGACCGATGTTGGAGCCTCCGCCGGTGACGATTACCGTTTTGCCTGCCAGACCTAGTTCCATTTAGCTTGCCCTCCTAGAATTTAAATTTTCTGTTCTATGCAGCCTAATGGGGCTAATATATAGCCCCTCGATTTCTCCCAAAGTAATAACAGAGTATAGTAAACTTAAGGCCGTGCACCCACTGTCGACCCTCCCCGTCCGGCTTATCCCTGGCACCGGCTCCCACCAGGTGCTCCTGCGGCACCCAGAATTTACTATTTACCGCTGC
>CAYGWR010000289.1:0-1626 GCA_964353645.1 uncultured Dehalococcoidia bacterium | reverse complement strand
GAATATGGTCTGGCCTGTGACATAAGTTGAAGCGTCGGAGGCAAGGAACAGGGCCACACGCATAACATCCTCAGCCTCAGCGATGCGGCCAAGCGGGATGGAGGCTTCCAAAGCCTTACATGCATCGGGGTCTGCCCACATCGGCTGGCTGAACGCAGTCTTGACCAGGTACGGACCGATGGCGTTGACGCGAATGTTATAGCTGGCCAGCTCGACAGCGAGAAGTTTAGTAAGCATGACCACCCCGGCCTTGGCTATGCTGTAGGCACCCAGCCCGGGGGCTGCCTTCACTGCGCCAGTGGACACCATATTGATGATATTGCCCCTCTGTTTTTCCATCATCACCTTCGCTGCCGCCTGACTGCACAGGAAATATCCTTTGAGGTCGACGTTCATCACTTTGTCCCAGCCATCCTCCCGAAGGTCAACAAGGGGACGCATGATGTTAATGGCAGCATCGTTTACCAGAATATCAATCGTGCCAAACTCCTCGAGAGTTTTCGCCACCATATTGTCCACCTGGCTTTTAATAGCGATATTGGTCTCAACCGCCAGAGCACGCCGGTGCAGCGCTTTGATCTGCCCTACGGTCTTGTTCGCTTCCTCCATGTTGATATCCGCGATCACCAGGTCGGCGCCAGCCTCAGCGAATCCCAGGGCGATCGCCTTGCCGATGCCCCTGCTTCCTCCGGTGACGATAGCTACCTTGCCCTTTAACGAAAAGTTGGGGATGGTCATTTGCTGCCTCCTTTGATTCGAAATAATACAAACTCTCGCGCGACGCGGTCTCTGGGGAATGTCCTTCAACGATAATCTACGGAATTATGTTGCATCTGTCAACATCTGTGCTATAAGAACTGAGGGTCAGGTTGCAGGAAAGAATCCTTTAATGGTGTATTGGAGGGAATGTGGATAGACAAAAGGACTCAAAGCTGGCAGTTCATCTTTTAAGCCCTACCATGATGCTTCTGACACTCAGTTCGTCTCTTGTTTGTCGGGGATTGTATGTCTCGTTGGCCTTCTTGCGCTCACCTGAGACTTTAGCTACTTCCGGTATTGCTTCAAGGATCTCAATAAGTGGGACGGGGGTTCGCAAAAGAAGTCTGATTCTAACGCCCTGCACCAATGAGCCTTTCAGACTCAGGACTCTGATCTGGCGAGTATGTCTCAATTGCCTGCCCAATTTAAGCAGTCGGTCTGGTGCTATAGGGGGTGGGATCACCAGTTCTACGTTGCCGTCGTAAAGCGCCGAGCTTTTCTCTTTGTCCCTGCCTTCTTGACCGGATGGCGGCACAGCTTGCCTTACTTCAATGCTTCCTGAGTCCGAATGTGATTTCTTGGGACCTGTTTCGGATGTTTCTTTTAGCTCTCCTTCTGATAGCGGCTTGCTTTTCACCCGCAGTTGTTCGGCTTCTTGTCTGATAAGCAGCGCCTCTTTCTCGGCTTTCTCCTTCGCTGCATTTATAATTTCTTGGGCTTGCCATTTAGCAGCCTCAGCTTTTTGCCTCGCTTCAGCGATAATTCTGTTGGCTTGTTCTTCTGCCGCTTTTATGATCCCTTGCGCCTGTTGTTGAGCTATCGAGACCTTCTCTTGTGCGCTCCTTTCCGCTATTTGCTTAGCTTCAG
>CAYGWR010000288.1:0-1628 GCA_964353645.1 uncultured Dehalococcoidia bacterium | reverse complement strand
GGGCTGAGAGAAAAGCACAAGGTCTGTATTGTGGTCTACTGCCCTTCGGGGCAATGAAGGGGGAGGATGGTGTACCAGTGCCGAATCCAGAGACCTATCCCGGGCTTGAAATGGCTTTTGAACTGGCAGGACAAGGTAAGTCTTACCGTGAGGTAGCGCAAGCACTGAATAGTTCCGGCTATCGCACTGCTGGCAACATGGGCAATCGTCCTTTCAGCAAGGACACGGTGGTAGGGATGCTCAAGAACCATTTCTATATTGGGGAATTACCAGATGGAAATGGTGGCTGGCTCATAGCCAAGCATAAGCCATTCATTAGCAAAGAACTTTTTGACGCAGTTCAGGATGCACGAGCACAGCGTCAGTGCAGGAGGCATACCATAAACACAAAGGCTAGAACTTATAGCTTGTCAACCTTAATGTGGTGTCAGAAGTGTGGCTCCAAGATGAGAATGCAGCAGAGTCCAAAAAAGGAAGTTCGTACTTACTGCGCTGGTAGAGCGAAGGGCTTGGGCTGTGATTGTAAAGGTACTTTTTTAAGCGTCTATGAGGCACAAATTCGCTGGTATTTGGAGAATTTCACAATCCCTCAGGATTACCAAGATAAAATAATCGAAGCGCACCGCAAATTGCAGTCAGCTTATGATGATACAGAAAAGCACAAGGCAGCATTAGAAAGCAGGTTAAAAAGGGCAAAAGAGTTGTACGAATGGGGGCACAAATCGAGAGACGAATATCTGGCTGACCACGAGGACATTCAAAAGCAGCTTAGATTGCTCTCACCTATCGAGGTTAGGGATGACCATTTAAGCAAGCTTGCTCAGTTTCTGGCAAATGTAGCTGGGGCATGGGACGAGGCGAACCAAGAGCAACGAAACAAGCTTGCTAAGACGCTGTTTGAGCAGATACTAGTCGAAAATAACAAAGTCGTGGCGGTGAAGCCACGACTTGAACTGGAGCCCTTCTTCAAGTTGAGTTTTGAGTGTCACTCCAGAGATATTGCATCCGACCCCGATGGGATTCGAACCCACGATCTTCTGCGTGACAGGCAGATATGTTAGACCGCTACACCACGGGGCCGCAAAGGCGATAGACTCTGCTTTGAATTGTATAAGTTCCTCTTCGCATTGTCAAGGATAAATCCGCTCTGTAGGTTGTGTTGACAGGAGTGTACCATGATGTTATAATTCCTACTAAAGTACCAGGAATTATCACCGTGAAGTTTTCAAGCAGGGCTCGCTACGGACTGCGTGCTATGATAGCCCTGGCGCAGGGTTATCGTAGGGGGCCTATCTCACTAGCTGAGATAGCCGAGTCGGAGGACATCTCTTTAAGCTATCTGGAGCAACTCATGGCTATCTTACGCAAAGCGAGCTTGGTAGAGGGCATCCGCGGAGCACATGGAGGCTATCAATTGACTGCAGACCCTGCATCAATAACTGCGGGGCAGGTAGTACGCGCTTTGGAGGGGCCTCTTGCTCCTGTTGAATGTGTGTCTGAGGGCGTAGAGGCTGGTTACTGCCGAAGGGAAACAGTTTGTTCTTCAAAGCCGCTTTGGGAGCAAGTGCGCAATAGCATAGCTCAGGTGCTCGATACGACGACCCTCGCCGATTTGTGTTCTGCCGATG
>CAYGWR010000287.1:0-1629 GCA_964353645.1 uncultured Dehalococcoidia bacterium | reverse complement strand
GCTGCGGCAAGACGACTCTGTTGAAGCTAGCCTGCGGGGTATTGTCTCCGATTAGGGGGGAAGTCTCGCTAGGGGGAATAAGCCTGAAGAAACTATCCCGCAAACAAGTAGCGCAGCATGTGGCAGTGGTGCCGCAGTATTTCAATATCCCATTCGCCTTCACTGTAGCCGAGGTGGTGCTGCTGGGCCGTACCCCATTCGTTAGTGCTATCTCAGGTGAGACCAAGCGAGACCATGAAATGAGTGCCCTGGCATTGGGACTAGCCGGAATCAATCACCTGGAGAATCGCTACTTCAACGATCTCAGCGGCGGCGAACGCCAGAAAGTGATCCTGGCTATGGCCCTGGCTCAAGAGCCTAAACTCCTGCTCCTCGATGAGCCTACGACCCATCTCGATATAAGCCACCAGATCGAGATGCTGGAGCTAGTCAAGAGCCTTAACCGGGAACAAGGAGTTACCATTATCGCCGCCATGCATGACCTGAACCTGGCGTCACTGTTTTTCGACCGCCTGGTCCTGCTTAAAGAGGGAACTATTGTCGCCGATGGCTCCCCCCGAGAAGTGCTGACCGAAGGCAGCATACTGAATGTCTTCTCTGCTTCAGTGAAGGTAAGCCAGCACCCTGTAACATCCGTTCCACACATAGTTGTACTGCCCAGAGAAGTAACCATTAAGAATCATGTAGCGTCGTGACTCCCATCACGACGCTACATTTGTTGGCAGACGGCCTTAAGCCTACTTACTTGCCAGTTGATGCTGCCGAGTTTATAATCATTCAGCAAGATTTTGAAGCTTGCCTTTGAGCCAAACCAAGAATTCAATCATGAAGAGAATCCATCTCACTCAAGAGCTAGCTTACGACGGACTCACTATCGAGAAAGCCATCGCAAATCGGAGGTCGCAGCGAGACTTCACAGGTGAGACAATGTCCCTGGCAGAACTCGCGCATCTTCTCTACTACTCAAGCGGCATCACCGATAAGCGCCAGGGATTGAGAGCTGCCCCTTCAGCGGGCGCTACCTATCCTATCGAGGTCTATGCCATAGCAAATAATGTCGAAGGGATCGCCAAGGGCACATATCACTACCTAATACCATCACACGAACTGGAACTGCTCCGCGAGGGTGACTTCCGCAATGAGATGTCGCGGGCAGCCTTACAGGAAAGGATGTTCAAACAAACTAATGTGATAGTGGCGCTCTCAGCTGTCTTTCAGCGCACCCAGCAGCACTATAGAGAGCGTGCCCAACGCTACATCTTTTTCGAGGCAGGGCACATCGCGCAGAACACCTACCTGATAGCCACCTCTATGGGATTGGGAGCCTGTGCCATCGGCGCCTTCCACGATAACGAATTCAACCGCTTGCTGGGCCTCGACGGCAAGAACGAAAGCGTGCTCTACCTCATAGCAGTAGGCAAAATCTAGAGGGGGAAGTCTTGGACAAGCTCAAAGTTATTATCACTAGAGAAGAGATCGCCAAAAGAATAGCCGAACTCTCCGCCGAGATCAGGAAAGACTATAAAGGGGAAAACCCTCTCCTCATCGGCGTTCTGAAAGGCAGCTTCGTTTTCCTGTCAGACCTGATGCGCAGCATGAACATACCTGTCGAGGTAGATTTCGTCAGAT
>CAYGWR010000286.1:0-1629 GCA_964353645.1 uncultured Dehalococcoidia bacterium | reverse complement strand
CGCCTCACGGCGTGCCGCCTGGGCAAAATCTTTCCCTTTAGAGGCATATATTATCTGCCGAGAGCAATTTATTATCGCCTTCTCTCCATTGGCATCGACGCCGTATTTCACCACTGCTGCCAAATCGCCACCCTGAGCTCCAATTCCCGGGATCAACAAGGGAAACTCAGGACAAAGTTCGCGTATTTTTTTCAATTGCTCAGGGTAGGTAGCTCCTACCACCAGGCCGACATTTCCTCGGGTATTCCACCTCTTAGCCTTTTGAGCCACCAGCTCAAATAGAGGCCGAGCATTGCCTATTGCCCCTGGCTCGGCATAGAGCGACTCCTGAAAGTCGGCAGACCCAGCGTTCGAAGTTTTGCACAAGACGAATACCCCTTTTTCAGCGTAAGCAGTGAAGGGAGCGATAGAGTCATAGCCCAGATAAGGGTTGACTGTAGCAGCATCGAAGCCAAAGGTCTCGAACAGCGACCTGGCATATGCCTCGGAGCTGGATGCTATATCGCCCCTTTTGGCATCGCCTATGACCGGAATCCCCTTGGGAATATGTGCTATAGTCTTCTCCAGTGCCTTCATACCATCGATGCCCAGGGCTTCATAGAAGGCAAGGTTAGGTTTATAGGCGCATACCAGGTCTGAGGTAGCATCGACGATCTCTCGATTGAACTGGAAGACCCCCACTTCGGGCATCAACTTCGGATCGGGATCGAGCCCAACACACAGCAAGCTCTTGTTGTTTCCTGATGCAGCCAGCAGCTTTTCTATGAAGTTCATCTCTACAGTCCCTACCCCGATTGGGGCAAAGTTATGATAGCAGCCGCTTCCCAAAGCGTCAAGAAGCCTCAAAGAAGTTGACAACCATGTGGTGCAAAATTATAATAGCTTTAACAATCGTGTAACTGAAAGGTGGTACAGATATGGCTAACGAGATGGGGAAGAGATATCGCTGCACCAAATGCGGCACTGAGCTAATTGTCACCAGAGCCGGCACCGGCAAGGTGGTTTGTTGCAAACAGCCCATGGAGAAAAAGACCTAGAGCAACGTCAGAGCAAACATAGAAGCAAGAAGGGAGTCTTAAATAAAATGCCGAATCTATTAGGGAGAAGGTTCCGCTGCGAGGTTTGCAATACTGAGGTACTTATCACCAAAGCAGGCGAAGGGGAAGCGGAGTGTTGCGGGAAGCCCATGACCGCACAGCAACCCAAGCCTCTGCCGTCCTCAGACTAAGCCTAGGTAGAATCAAATTCAATACCTATTAGAGGATTGACCCTAACTAAGGACGTTCTCTTTATTGAACAAAAATCCCCCTTTATCGGGGGATTTTCTATTTCAACTACCAGGCTATCTTTGAGGCTGGATGATTACCTTAATAGAATTGTAATCCTGAGGATGCGTGACCATTCGGAATCCCAGGCCGGTCTCTGCCAGGCTAAGCCGGTGGGTGATCATCTCTTTCACGTGCAGGGTTCCAGCGCGTATCATTTCCAGCGCCACCGCGTGATCCGCCGGGCTGCCTGCATAGGAGGTGGTCAACGTCACGTCGTTGCGCCAGAAAAGGTCATTAATAGATATGGGAATGGTCACACCCGGACCAGTGGGTGCGAAGAAAAGAACGGTGCCGCCGCGTT
>CAYGWR010000285.1:0-1634 GCA_964353645.1 uncultured Dehalococcoidia bacterium | reverse complement strand
AGCAGAGTGGAAGAACTATTCGAAAGATATATTAAATATCTGGAGGTAGAGCGCAGCATCTCTGCATATACGGTAAGGAACTATACCACCGACATCCAGGGTTTCCTCAATTTCCTGGACTCCAATGGAGTGACATCGCTCAATAAGGTTGACCGCTCCGTCATGCGCCGCTATCTGGGCTGGCTCCAGGAGCAGGGCATAGCTCGAAACAGCATCAGCCGCAAGCTCAGCGCCCTGAGGTCATTTTATCGGTATCTAATGCGAGAGAACCTGGTCAATACTGAGCCGCTGTCGTCGCTGTCAGCGCCCAAGCTGGAGCAGAGGCTGCCCACCTTTCTTACCGCCGATGAGATAGTACGGCTAGTTGAGGCACCTGATACCTCGACACCGAATAGTATGCGGGATAGAGCGATACTGGAGATGCTCTACGCCGCCGGGCTGCGACTGAGCGAGATCGTGTCTTTGAACATGGGCGACGTTGACCTCAACTCCCGCCAGATCAGGGCCTGGGGCAAAGGCTCGAAGGAACGAATGGTGCTCATGGGCAAGCCGGCAGCGGAAGCGCTGAGGCGTTATGTCAAGGATGGGCGCACCAGGCTTCTGGGCAAGAAAAAGACCCAGGCGCTTTTCTTGAATCGCTTCGGGGACAGGATTGCCAGGCGCCGCATCGAATATATAATCAAGAAATACGCCCGCCAGGCAGGGCTTGATATGCGGGTTTACACCCACATGCTGCGCCACACCTTTGCCACTCACATGCTCGACGGCGGCGCTGACCTCAGGGCAGTGCAGGAGCTTCTGGGACACGCCAGGCTTGCCACCACCCAGGTCTATACACATGTCAGCCAGAACCAGATCCGCCGTACTTACCTTGCCGCCCATCCCAGAAGCGGCAAGAAGGAAACAAAGCGATGAAGATACTCGTCATCCACGGGCCTAACCTGAACATGCTCGGTTCCCGCAAGCCTGAAATCTATGGCACTAAAACCCTTGCTGAGATAGATTCCCTGCTCCAGAAAAAGGCTGGCGAGCTCGGCGTGGAACTGGAGTCATATCAGTCAAACCACGAGGGCTATTTGATAGATTTCATCCAGAAGAAGGCTAAAAGAGCGGCGGGCATCATCATCAACCCGGGAGCGCTCACCCACTACGGGCTCTCCCTGCGTGACGCCCTGGAAGATTCCTCTCTGCCCATAATCGAGGTTCATCTCTCCGATATCCAACACCGCGAGGAGTTCAGAAAACATTCTGTAATCGCACCTATAGCCCGGGGACAGATATCAGGTCAGGGATGGCAAGGGTACATCGCAGCCCTGGAGACCCTAATGGCTTTGCTATCAGAAGGTAAACATGACCGACCGGCTCGGTAAACTCCGCAGCCAGCTCGTCCCAAAAGGGCTTGACGCCATCATCATCTCTCAGGGCGAGAATCGCTGTTACCTTTCCGGCTTCACCGGCTCGGCAGGCTTCCTCCTCATCTCGCAACAAAGGGCTATCCTGGCCACCGACTTTCGTTATGTCGAGCAGGCGCAGTCCCAAGCGCCCGATTTCGAGGTGGTTCAAATACAGGGTGAGATAGCGAAATGGTTCCCCCGCCTGGCCTCGGAGATGGATGCCCAAAAGTTGGGATTCGA
>CAYGWR010000284.1:0-1646 GCA_964353645.1 uncultured Dehalococcoidia bacterium | reverse complement strand
CCCCCTATTTCTGCGGACTCGCTGGCGCAGCGGCTTCGACATAAGTCCCTATCCCAGGCTCACGGCGAGGGAGTCTCAACCGAACAGTCCGATATCAGCCCATTACTCATTCAATTGCTCCATAATCGTGGCATCACAGACCCTGCTCAATTCGAGGCTTTCCTTGCCGCCGATGAGCGACTGGCAAACGATCCCTTCCTGCTTCAAGAGATGGATAAGGCGGTGACCAGGGTTCTCCGCGCCTTGCTCGGGGATGAACTCATTGCCATCTACGGCGACTTTGATGCTGACGGTATCACTGCTGCAGTTCTTCTGGCGCAGGGGATCACAGAGCTCGGCGGCAGGGTTATTTCCTATATACCCCATCGCTTTGACGAAGGCCACGGGCTAAACCTGGCGGCTCTGAAAAACCTGAAGAAGCAGGGCGTTAGCCTGATTGTGACCGTTGACTGCGGCATTACCGGCGTCTCAGAGGTAGAGGAGGGGCACAAGCTGGGGCTTGACATCATCATAACCGATCACCATGTGCCTCTTGCCCATATCCCTTCTGCCTTGGCGGCAATCGACCCCAAACTTTCTGGCTCAACATATCCTTTTTACGATCTGGCTGGCGTGGGAGTTGCCTTCAAACTCCTTCAGGCGCTGTACAAGGCAACGCACAGGGACGGCGAGTGGGAAAAGTTCCTGGACCTGGTTGCTCTGGGCACAGTTGTTGACATGGTGCCCTTGCTTGGAGAGAACAGGTATCTGGTGAGGTGGGGCATTGAGGGGCTGAACAAGAGTCCGAGGCCTGGCGTCCGAGAGTTGGTGCTCAGCGCGGGGCTGCAAATGGGGGGAATCGATTCTAGTAGCATCTCCTATTCGCTGGGGCCTCGTCTTAATGCCAGCGGAAGAATGGATCACGCTGTCACCAGCTATGAACTTCTTACCACGTCTTCCCCCGAGCAGGCTCGCGAGCTTGCAGCTCAGTTGGAAACCAGGAACGCCGAGCGACAAAGGCTGACCGCCGAAGTATTAGCCAAGGCGAGGGCGAAACTGCTCTCAGACGGCACAGACCAGCCAATACTGATGGTTGGTGGTCACGATTACCCCCACGGTGTGCTGGGGGTAGTCGCCGGTAAACTGGTGGATGAGTTCTATAGGCCTGTGGTCATCATGAAGCTGGACGGAGAGTCAGTCAAGGGGAGCGCTCGTAGTATCCCGGGATTCGATATCGTTACTGCCTTGACCGAGTGTCAGGATTTACTCATTCGATTCGGCGGGCATTCCCAGGCGGCGGGCTTCGTCACGCCCAGAGCCAACTTGGAGCGGCTTCAGCAGCGACTTCTGGAGATAGCAGCACGGCAACTGGCTGATGTGGACCTTCGCCCTGCCTTGATTATCGACGCTATGCTTCCTCTATCTTCTTTGGGCAGGGAGACCTACAAGGTTGTAAGCAAGCTGGCTCCCTTCGGGCAGGGCAATCAGGCCCCTGTATTTCTGAGCGAGAAGGTGAAGGTGGTGGACTCGCGTATCGTCGGCGGCGGTGGTAAGCATCTCAAGCTCAAGCTGCGTGACGGACAGGTCCTTTGGGACGCTATCGCCTTCGACCTCGGGGATCGAGAGCTCTCTACCTATCTCGACATTGTCTATAATCTGGAAGCAGA
>CAYGWR010000283.1:0-1646 GCA_964353645.1 uncultured Dehalococcoidia bacterium | reverse complement strand
CAGTTGGATGATAGTGCCATAACAAAGATAAACCGTAACTGGCAATTTGCGTTTGATGCATTGGGCTATAAACGCATTGAGCCGGCGGGCACAGTTAAGGCATGACGAGAAAGTCAACAACTAGCTAATTTAGAGACTGTTTAGGAACGGGGAGTGCAGAGGGGATTCACCCCTCTGCGGGGGTTTGGGGCATACCCTCAACTAGTGAAAAAGTAGAACAAGGAGGAAATGTGGCAGATGTAAATAATGCTTTGTCACCGCATGGTGGCAAGCTCGTTGACAGGGTGATGGAGCCTGAAAAGGGAAGAAAGAAAGCAAAAGAAGCGAAGATTAAGCTGCCCATTGATGGCTCGAGGGCGACCGAGATTATGAGCATTGCTTACGGTTTTTTCTCTCCCCTCGAGGGATTCATGGGTTCCAAGGATGTTGATTCGGTCTGCAAGGATATGCGCCTTCAAAGCGGATACATCTGGAGCATTCCTATCGTCTTCGATATCTCCGAAGAGGAGATAAAGGAGAAGAAGATAAAGGTGGGCGATTCCATCCTCCTCACCTATCAGGGTCAACCCTTCGCCGTGCTCGAACTGGCCGAGATTTTTTCTTATGACAAAACCTTGATGGCTGAGAAGGTCTACAGTACTAAAGACGAAAAGCATCCCGGCGTGAAAAGGACGTATGCCTACAAGGACAGGTTCCTCGGCGGCAAGGTCACTTTGATAAACCCACCCAGGATAAACCCGCCTTTCGATAAATACTGGTACCCGCCCAAGGTGCTCAGGCAGAAGATAGCCGAGCTGGGATGGAAGAGGGTTGTCGCCCATCAGACCAGGAATGTACCTCATACGGGTCACGAGTGGCTGATGAAGGGCGCCTGGTTTGCCTCCAACGCCGACGCTGTATTGGTTAGCTGCGTGGTCGGAGAGAAGAGAGCTGGCGACTATATAGATGAAGCGATTGTGCTGACCCATGAGGCGCTGAGGAAATCTGGCTACTTCAGGGAAGGCACTCATCTCACATCCATTCTGCTGTGGGATATGCGCTACGCGGGCCCGCGAGAGGCAGTCTTCCATGCTATCGTGAGAAAGAACCTGGGCTGCACCCATCACATGTTTGGCAGAGACCATGCAGGGGTAGGGACTTACTACTCACCGTATGCCGCCCACGAGATATTCTCGCAGATTCCAGACCTGGGTATAGGCTCGGTGCTGACACTTGAATGGTGGTATTGCCCCGTCTGCGGCGAGGTAACCTATTCTGGGCTCTGCGGTCACGAGAAGGAGCAGCAGGCATTCAGCGGCACCCTCATCAGAAGCATCATTCAAGATGGAGTCAAGCCTCCACGACTTATATTCAGGCCGGAGGTCTTTGACTTGGTCATGGAATCAGGCGACAAGTACGGTTTTGGCTCGCCTTTTGTAGCTGGAGAATACCTGGCTAAGAGGAACCCTGTTATTACTGTTCCGCCGATGGAGGTATAAGATGGCACAGACTTTTCCCATAAATATCTGGATAAATGAGGAGCGTTTGGACAAACTTCAGCGCGCTGGATTGGCGCACCTGGCCCAAGAGGTATTTGCTGGCCTGAAGAAGCTGCCAGTGCCCACAAATGAGGAGCAGAGGGACACAATCTTGAGGAGATTTCCCAC
>CAYGWR010000282.1:0-1649 GCA_964353645.1 uncultured Dehalococcoidia bacterium | reverse complement strand
TTCTCCGAAATAGCCTTTCTTGCGCGCTTTTACAATGTACTCAGGCTCTGTCCACCACTTTTTGATCTTATAGTCCTCTGCTATGGTGTTCGCCGCAATGTAGCCCGGGCCAAAGGTGACCAGACCACCGGGATTGACGCTGGCCCCGCAGAGATAAAGGTTCTTGACCGGCGTCCTATTGATAGAACATTCGTCGTTAGGCCTGTTATACGCCATCTGGAATATCTCATATGCGCCCTGTTTGTACGAGCCTTGAACCATATTCAGGTATTTAGTTGAGAAATCGAGGGGAGCTACGAAATATGTCCAGAGCACCTTGTCCTTCGTCAGGTTGGGGACGTATTTGCGCAGGGTAGTCAAGAAGTGCTCTTCATGCTCTGCCCTGAGCTTGCGGTCCCACCACTTTTCTGAGCCTCCCTTCAGGTTAAAGGGGGCTATCTCGAACATGGACGCTGTATGTCTTCCTTTGGGTGCTTGGCTCGGGTCATGCACAGTGGGGAAGGCGCAGTTGAAGGCCACATTCGATGTCAATTCACCTTTCTCTATAGCCTTGAAGTGGTGTATTACGTCATCTGGAGTCTCATAGCCCATGACGTACATGAGTCCCTTGTTAATATCCGGGTTATGAGCGGCAGCAGCAAAGTTAGGCGCTTCCTCCAGCGCCGCATGCAAGGAACACAGGCTCCACTTTTCCCAATGCCAGTTCTTAACCTTTTCCACGAAGTCTTTGGATAGGTTCTTTTCACCTACGTACTGCAGAAAGGTCTGGTGAGTGTCTATACTGCTAACTACAGCCTTCTCGGCCTCATACACCGTGCCGTCCTCGAGTTCCACGCCCTTTGCAGCGCCGTTCTCGACTATTATTCTCTTGATCCGCATACTTCCTCTAAGATGACCGCCGCCCGGCTCCTGGATGACCCTGCAGATGGAGTTGCTCAGCCTGTGTGAGCCTCCCAGGCAAAGCCTGCTGTTAACGGCACGGTTCAGCATAAGGGGCACCAAAAAGCCAAGCCCTCCATTATCATATTCCAAACCCCAGTGACAGGAGAGGTAGAGCATCAACGCCCTGACCCGTTCATTCTCGAAGTGCTCATATACAATCTCTTGGGGGCTCTTGTGTTGATACTCGGATAGCTCTCTGCCAATCTCTGTTTTCTCCATGCCAACTACAGCCTCAAGGGTCGGCAGAGGGTTCACATAGGTGCCGGGTGCCAGGAACTCATCCATGTAGAGCTTGAACTTATGGAAGACCTCACGGTATGATTTGGCATCCTTGGCGGAGAATTTGGCTATGGAATCGCAAGACCTCTCCACATCAGAGTAGAGGCAGAGACATTTCCCGTCAGAGAAAGGCA
The DNA here is from genome assembly GCA_964353645.1 of uncultured Dehalococcoidia bacterium. GTDB lineage: Bacteria > Chloroflexota > Dehalococcoidia > SZUA-161 > SZUA-161 > JACWAE01. Next base: position 294 of record CAYGWR010000282.1, on the reverse strand, counting down.
TCGCTACCTGCAATTCAGGGTAAACATACTTGCAGCGGTACTTCTCGAGCTCCAGGTCTTTATAAACGGGCGCATAGTCCACCATCATGTGGTAGATGCAGTGCGTATTATGATAATAGCCACCCAGCGTTACCTCTTCGGTGGCAAGCCCGCCACCTACTTCGAAATACCTTTCCAGCACCACCACCTTCTGTCCCGCTTTGCTCAGGTAAGCGGCCACGCAGAGCCCGTTGGGGCCGCCACCTATGATGATGAAGTCATACTTGTACTTTGTCATCTCAATCTCCTTTAATA
>CAYGWR010000281.1:0-1649 GCA_964353645.1 uncultured Dehalococcoidia bacterium | reverse complement strand
AGGATGCTTCGCAAGACTAATGATACAGCCTTGACCCGCGTCGAAGTTGTCGATAGAGGGGCGAATGATAGGCTTTTGATGGTGGGGATGAACACTGCAACGCTGGCCTACAACCCATTTTAGAAATAGGCGCAAACGACAAGTTGCATGGAAAGAATCTCCAAGCTGCATTGTCATACAGCTTGACAGCCAGATGATATGGGGATATTATGATGTCCCCTAAAGTGAGTCTAAATAGCTATTCTCAGTCGAAATGGGGTATAACTAACTCAAACAATCAGTGGCCTTGAAATCAGAGTGTGGGTTTCTTGGATTATTGGATTATGAGGAGGCAAAAATGAGGAGAAGAGTGGCAATAGTTGGATATGCTCAATCTCATCATCAGCATAATATGCAAAAAACCAGAGAGGATATGGTTTTTGAAGTCTGCAAAGAGGCTTTGCACAATGCAGGCATCCTGAGAGAGGATCTGGATACAGTGATCACCGCCTCTTCGGATTTTCTGGATGGAAGGACGATTTCTAGCGTCTTTCTCAGCATGGCTGTTGGAGCTTTTATGAAGGATGAATCAAAGGTAGAGGAAGACGGGACCTTCGCTCTCTACTATGCTTTGATGAGAATACTTGCCGGCACCCATGATGTAGCCCTGGTAGAAGCGCATACACAGGGCTCGACGATGAATCCTCACCAAGTAACCTGTTTCACCCTTGATCCCTTATTTGATCGGCAGATAGGTGTGCTCAACGATATTGCTGCTGCTGCTCTTCAGGCGAGGCTGTATATGAACAGGCACAACGTGTCGGAAAAGCATCTGGCAATGGTAGCCGTCAAGAATATCACCAATGCTGCCAAGAATCCTTACGCACACAGAAAGATGCCGGACTTAAGTGTGAAAGAGGTAATGAGTTCAAAAGTCTTTTACGATCCCATCAGAGAGCTAACGATGTCCCCTATCAGCGATGGTGCATGCGCTGTGATACTTGCCTCTGAGGAAAAAGCCAAGAAGTTTACCGACAGACCGGTATGGATAGAAGGAGTCGGTATTTGCCAGGACTCCTATCTTCGAGATAGGAATATCGAGAAGCTTGATTCCCTCCAGGCGGCTGCCAGAACAGCCTACAAGATGGCTGGTATTAAAAACCCCTTGTCTGAGCTGGATGTTGCTGAGGTTTCGGAGAAATTTGCTCATGAGGAATTGATGATTTACGAAGCCCTGGGTCTATGTAAAGAAGGGCAAGGGAAAAATTTGATTGAAAAGGGCACAACTCGCCGAGATGGTGGTATACCCGTAAATCCGAGTGGTGGAGCACTGGGTGCTGACCCTATCTGTGCTACCGGGTTGATCAGGGTGATAGAAGCGGCAAAGCAGATAAGGGGTGAAGCAAAGGGGTATCAGGTGCATGGTGTCCGTAAGGCTCTTGCCCATGGACAATTCGGGATTTGTGCCCAGAAGAATGCAGTTTACATATTGGGAGGCAACTGAACATGAAGAGAAATGTTGCAATAATCGGTTGCGGGCAAACCAAACATTCGAGCAGGCGACGAGATGTCAACGTGGCTGAACTGGTATCGGAAGCGGTCTTTAATGCGCTGGAAGACGCCAAGGTAAGTTTGCGCGAGGTAGACGCCTTTGTTGTTGGCAATATGCC
>CAYGWR010000280.1:0-1652 GCA_964353645.1 uncultured Dehalococcoidia bacterium | reverse complement strand
ATCGTTGGAGCAATGCTAAGTGGTATATCTATGGCAAATCTTCACATACTACAAAAAGGATAAGGAAAGAAGGGATTACTGGTGAACGATAAATTGAAGGACATAAAGCCCGAATACGATGTCATGGTTATTGGCAGCGGATTAGCGGGGCTTACTTGTGCCAATATGCTGGCTAGAAACGATCATTCGGTTTTACTTCTGGAGCAGCACCATCAGCTTGGTGGATTGGCTGCCTGGTTCAAGCGCAAGGGAGGGCATATCTTCGATGTCTCCTTGCATGGATTTCCTGTCGGCATGATTAAAACTTGCCGTAAATATTGGACGCCAGAAATTGCAGATATGATTGTTCAGCTCAAGGGAATCAGATTTGACAACCCTCAGTTCTCCTTCACGACAACTTTTGACAGGGAGGACTTCACCGCTATAATGCAGGAGCGATTCAAAATTCCCAGGGAGAATATTGAGGCATTTTTCAACACAGCCAGAGACATGAGCTTCTATGATGACCAGACAATGACCATCAGGGAGCTTTTTGAAAAGTTCTTTCCCGGTCATGACGATGTGGTTCGCATGTTGATGGAACCGATTGCCTACGCGAACGGCTCGACCTTGGATGACCCTGCGATAACCTATGGGATTGTGTTTTCAAATTTTATGAGCAAGGGTGTTTATACTGTTCGGGGTGGGACGGATAAATTTATTGAGAAGATGCAGGCAGAGCTTATCAGAAATCGTGTCGATATTCGAACTAAGTGCCAGGTGGGGAAAATTGTTGTCCAGGACAGGAAGGTTGTAGGAGTAGTCGCAAATGGCGAGATGATCAAGTGTAAGGCTGTTGTCTCCAACGGCAATTTAAAATCAACTGTGCATAAATTTGTCGGTGACGAGCATTTCTCCGAGAGCTTCATTAAGAAAGCAAGAGAGGTGCGTCTGAACAATAGCAGTTGCCAGGTCTATATGGGTATCAAGAAGGGTGAAAAAATCGACTACATAGGTGATTTGCTTTTCACATCGGTAGCGGAGAAGTTCGATTCCGTAAAACTTCGCAGCAAAAATGTCACCAGCCGGACCTTCTCCATCTACTATCCGGAAACGAGACCTGGCTCTAACATGTACTCAATTGTATCGTCCACCAATGCAAACTACGAAGATTGGGCAGCCCTGTCTCAGGAAGAATACCGCGCCTCTAAGAAGGAACTAATCGAATCAACACTTGATGCTTTAGAAAGATATGTTCCGGGAGTTCGAGGTAAAATCGATTGGGTAGAAGCAGCCACCCCCAAAACGTTTCAGAGATACACTCTTCATGAATGTGGCGCTTCTTTCGGCACCAAGTTTGAAGGATTGAAGATCAGTATGGGGCTGCCCGAGGAGATACCCGGCCTTTTTCATACGGGGTCGGTGGGGATTATTATGTCCGGGTGGTTGGGCGCAGCCAACTACGGAGTGATTGTTGCTAATAATGTTGACAAATTCTTAACGCCTTGATTTTGTCTTGGGGAGGCAGTAGATGTATGATTTTAAAGGCCAGACTGTAGTAATAACGGGTGGCACGAGAGGGATAGGAAAGAGTATTGCCGAGAGTTTCCTGAAAACAGGGGCTCGGGTTATTGTCACCTACTCCTCAAACGAAGCTGCTGCTGCAAAATTTA
>CAYGWR010000279.1:0-1674 GCA_964353645.1 uncultured Dehalococcoidia bacterium | reverse complement strand
ATGACTTCGCATGTCCCTGTGTCCGTTCAGGAGATTGTGGAAGATGTGCATGAGGCTGTGGAGATCGGTATTACCATGGTTCATTTGCATGCTCGGGATGCACAGACCGGGGAACCTACATATAAGGCCGAAGTGTATGAGAAGATCATCAGTGGCATCCGCAAGTTCTCAAAAGACCTGGTAATCGCTGTGTCGTTGAGTGGACGTAATTTCAAGGAGTTCGAGAAACGTGCAGAGCCCTCGAGGCTTGAAGGTAATGTAAAACCTGATATGGGGAGTCTGACCCTAAGTTCAGTGAACTTCAATCAAGAAGCCAGTGTGAATTCTCCTGATATGATACAGGCACTCGCCCGGGAGATGCTAAGCCGAAATATCATGCCGGAACTCGAGGCATTCGATACGGGCATGATAAACTATGCTAAGTATTTAGAACGGAAAGGGCTGCTCCAGCCGCCTCACTATTTCAACCTGTTACTTGGTAATATCGCATGCGCCCAGGCCGATCTGCTGCATGCGGGCATGATGATACGGGATCTGCCTCCTAACACATATTGGAGCCTGGCAGGAATCGGAGATGCCCAGTTGATGATAAACTCTGTTGCCATCGCTGCTGGTGGAGGAGTGAGGGTTGGTTTGGAAGACAATATCTGGTATGACTCAGGCCGAACCAGATTGGCACGCAACGCGGACCTTGTGCGGCGTATCCACAGATTGGCTAAAGACAACGAAAGGGAGGTCATGACTCCTGCGGAGTTAAGGAAGTTACTGAATCTGGAAGATGGCAATGGGCATTATGGTCGCGTCTACAAGGCGGATCGTAATGTCTCTTGACATAACAGCCGCTACGATTGATTTGCTGCTGAATTCCTCGGTTATTTGCCTCAAGCCAGGTATAAAAACCTGCACAGCTTCATAGTCCATGTCGGCAAGGGCTCGATTCGAGGCATGAAAACCTTGCTGATAAAAAGCGCTGTGAGTATGCCGATCACAGCGCCACCGGCGACGTCTATAAAGAAGTGGATGCCGGCATAGAAGCGGGCGACTGCCCAGAGGGCGGCTAACACATAGAGCACAGCGCCTGCCTTACGATTGCCGAGCCAGACCCCTGTGGCAGCAGCGAATGCGATTGTGGCTCCATTGCTGGGGAAAGATGGGTCAGTGGGAAAATAGAAGATGGTTTGAGCGGCATATCTTGCGCTTTCTCGTATAACGAAGTCATCGACCAAGAATGGGCGCGGCCAAGGATTCCCAAAGTTATTTATCATTTGCACAACTAGTGTGGAAATTCCAATGGCGACGGAGGCGTTCATTATAGTTCTCTGGAGGCGATCTCTCTTGATGCGGTCCGACTGGCCAAGCCATAGGCCGAGCATGATGAGACATATAGTCAACGGAATGAAGAAGTCGTTGACCAGGAGACGCATCACATGATCAAGAGCCGGGGCTTTTCCCACGAACCCCGTTATCCATAGCGTCCATCCTGCAAGCGGTGGCATTAAACCTTATCCTTCCTTTCTTTTTTCAGGCTGCTGACGATGCCTCCGAAGAGTGTTGTTTTCTTCAGTGTCTCTGTCCCCATGTCGTATTGCTTATCTTCTCTGGGGGTGCTACCCCCTGAGCTGACTTTGGCTTGCATTATAGACGCCAGGATATTAGTGAATACATACGACGCAA
>CAYGWR010000278.1:0-1680 GCA_964353645.1 uncultured Dehalococcoidia bacterium | reverse complement strand
GGGCGGACGCTGGAGCAGTCTCCGGTGAAGAGGGTGGCGCTGGAGCACGGGCTGGAGGTGTTTCAGCCGGTCAGGCTGCGAAATCCCGAGGAGGTGCAGCGATTGGCCGCGCTCAAACCTGACCTGATACTCGTGGCTGCCTTTGGTCAAATCCTGCCTCAGAGCGTGCTCGATATACCGTCCTTCGGCTGCCTCAATATTCACCCTTCGCTGCTGCCTAAGTACAGGGGCGCAACCCCTATACCTTCTGCCATCCTCGGCGGATACAACGAGACCGGGGTTTCTATCATGCTCATGGATGCAGGGATGGATACCGGGCCCATCATCTCCCAGATAATAGTTGGGATCGAGCCTCAGGATACCACCGGGTCCCTCACTACAAGGCTGGCCCAGGCCGGCGTGCGTCTGCTGGGTGAGACACTGCCGTTGTGGTTTGACCGTTCGCTGAAGCCGCAGTCGCAGGATGGGAACAAAGCCACTTATACCTCTCCTATCACCAAGGAGGACGGCATTATAAACTGGCAGATGGCTGCTGACGAAATCTCGCGGCGGGTGCGTGCCTTCTACCCCTGGCCTGGATGCTATACCTGGTGGCAGGGTAAGCTGTTGAAGATACTGGAAGCAGTTACCTTACATAAAGATAGGGATTTGCTGTCAGGGAGGGTGGTGGCTTTAGCCTTGGACCAGCCTGCCGTTGTCGGTGTTGAGACCGGAGACGGCATCTTAGGGCTGTTACGCATTCAACTTGAAGGAAAGCGTGCTCTAACGGCGGCGGAGTTCTTGTTGGGACAGAGAACGTTTGTGGGGAGCACTTTAGGCGGCAAAAGCTGATGCTAAGCTGCCGGCTTCTTTCTTGAGGCTGGCGGTTTCTTCTCCGATTCCGCAGGGGCTTTTCCCTCAGCCTTGGCTTCTTCTTCTTCCTTACCCTTTTCCGCAACCTCGACTTCGGCTTCAGCTTCAGCCGCAGGCGCTGCGACTTCCTCTACCACCTCGATGCGGAGGCGGGCGATCTTGGCCAACACTTTCCCCGGGTCGGTTATGATGGTGACGCCCTCGCCGACGCGGAGATCCTTGACATGCAGAGCCTGGTCGAGCTGCACCAGACTCGATAGGTCAGCCTCGATGCTGTGAGGCATATTGGCGGGAAGGCATTCGACCTCGATGGAGCTCAGTTCCTGTACCAGTATCCCGCCATATTCTTTCACAGCGGGGGCTTTGCCCACGAGCACCAGCGGGACCGCGATCTTCAGCTTCTCATCCATCTTCACCTGGTAGAAGTCGACGTGGAGCAACTCGCCTTTCACGGGGTCACGTTGTATTCCTCGGACGATAGCCACGTGAGGGCGTTTCGAGCTTGCTACCTTTAAAGAGACGAGGCTAGTCTTACCCGCGTGAGCCAGAGCTTTCTTGAGCGCTGGGGTTTCGATTTGCAGGGAAGTAGATTCGATGCCGTGGCCATAGAGGTTTACAGGTGTAATACCTTTACGGCGCAGGAATCTAACCTTCTTGCCCAGTAAATCGCGTTTGTGAGCTGTCAGTTCGATATTGTCCATTTTGACGACCAGTTTAAATACTATAACAGGACTCTGGGGCAAAATCAACACGCAGTTTGGGGGCCTTATTAAAAAGTAGGGGCACGGCATGGAGCCTGTCTCAAAAATGTGGATAAACCCATTTCAT
>CAYGWR010000277.1:0-1685 GCA_964353645.1 uncultured Dehalococcoidia bacterium | reverse complement strand
CAGATGGTGACCGACCATCCTGATACATCGGTGGTCATGCTGACTGCGGTGGCAGACGCCAAGACGGCTGTGGAAGCCATGAAGCTGGGGGCGTATGACTATCTGACCAAACCTTTCGACCTGGATGACCTGAGCATGAGAGTAAGAAGGGCTCTGGAAAGAAGGAGGCTGGTGCTGGAAAACAGGGAGTACCAGCGCCATCTGGAGCAGAAGGTAAAGCAACAGGTGGAGCAGGTACAGGAGTATTACAATCAAGCTGTCCAGACGCTATCACACGAGCAGATGGTACTCAATAAGCTAGGTGGCGCGTCTCGGCAAGACGGTTTGGAGGAGGCATATTATCAGATGGGCAGATCGCTAGCACTTATGGTTGAGGCACACGAACCTTATGCCGGCGGGCATTCTGAGAGGGTTAGCCTGAGGGCCGGTGAGATCGGTGTCCAGCTTCGATGCTCTGCTGAGGTTATAAAGCAGCTAAAGATCGCGGCCACACTGCATGACATCGGCAAGGTTGTTATCCCGGACCAAATCCTGTTTAAACCGGGGCCTTTGACACCTGCTGAGTACAGCGAGGTGAAGAGGCATCCCGTGGCGGCGGTGGGGATATTACATCACGTAGAATATTTCAAAGACATCACACCTTTGATCGAGAGCCACCATGAGTGGTACAACGGGAAAGGTTACCCCCAAAAGCTGAAGGGTGATGAAATACCTCTGGGGGCGCGCATCATAGCCGTGGCCGATGCCTATGATGCCATGACCTGCCCTCGTCCCTATCGCTCTCGCCTCAGCAATGAAGAGGCGGTTCAAACACTCAAGAAAGGGGCTGCAGCACAGTGGGACCCCAGGGTTGTGGATGCCTTATTTAAGGTACTGGAGCGGGAATCCTGGATGCTGCGGGCTACGCCGAGCGAGGGGGGCTAGAGAAGCTCGTCAATAAAACATGCCGACGCAGTGGCTAACGCCATCTCCGGACTGGGAGGCATACCTCCCTTCCCCAGTATGGTGCCTCTATCGGAACCAGTAGATTTTAAAGATTTCTTTCAGAGACAGTTGGACCTGGAACGTCTTGCATTCAATCTGCATACGCAGGCATCAGAAGGGGTTGGGGAACAATGGGCACCTTATACATCTATTCATAGTGAGTCCACATTCTAATAACTTTTACAGTGCGCTCTTGTTCGAGTATTTGATAGACTAAGCGGTGTTGAATGTTAATCCGACGTGAATATGCTCCTGAGAGATCTCCAACTAACTTCTCAAATGGTGGAGGTGTTTCGAATGGGTTCCTACGAAGCAACTCAATCAACTCCTCGGCTTTGGGCTTCAACCCGGCAGCCGCTAACTTTCGAGCGTCTCTTTGAGCTTGTTTGGTGTAAACGACCTTCCAGGTCACCAATCGAGTTCCTCGGAGCACTTATGTACAGGCGTATCCAGTCCCTTCTGAATGGATTTTCTCATACCTGGTATAGAAAGCAAGTACAGAGTCTCCTGAATTGACCGCCAATCGTCCTCTGATAACAAAACCGCATTTGCTCTCCTTCCGATGATGTATATAGGTTCGTGAGAGCTCGCTGCCTCGTCAATCAGCCGGTATAGTTTAGCTCTGGCGTCCGTGGCCTTGAAAGTAGGCATTTTTAACCTCGCAAGAAAGGATTCATAATTACAGTACGCTATTACGTACG
>CAYGWR010000276.1:0-1685 GCA_964353645.1 uncultured Dehalococcoidia bacterium | reverse complement strand
GCCAGAGCGTAGTGAAGCCTCAATATTACCCTTAAGCCCTCCTTGTCTTTCTCTTCATCGTAGGAATCTGCCAGGAAAGCCAGTACGGAGCGGTCAACGCCAGCCGATGGCTCGATGACATAGGGGATGGTATGCTCCTTGGTCTCCTCGTCGAAATAGCTAAGGTCCTTGCCGCTGAATTTGGCGTGCTGTTTCAGGTCGAAGTCAGTGCGATTGGCGATACCCTCCAACTCAGACCAGCCTATAGGGAAGAGGTACTCTATGTCATAGCAGTCTCTGGCGTAATGGGCAAGCTCATCTTTGGCATGTTGACGGAGCCTGAGGTTGTCCTTTTTGATGCCCAGGTTGGTATACCAGTTGAATCTCTCCTCGACCCAATGCTTGAACCACTGCTCATCGGTGCCGGGCCTGACGAAATATTCTATCTCCATCTGCTCGAATTCGCGCATGCGGAAGATGAAGTTGCCTGTGGTTATCTCGTTCCTGAAGGATTTACCCATCTGGGCGATGCCGAAGGGAAGCTTCTTTCGAGTGGAGTTAAGCACATTCTGGAAGTTGACGAATATACCCTGCGCCGTCTCGGGACGCAGGTAGGCTACAGATGCCTCATCCTCCACAGGGCCTACGAAGGTCTTGAACATGAGGTTGAACATGCGGGGCTCTGTGAGCTCGCCGCCGCAAGCCGGGCATTTCCCGTCTTTGATGTGGTCGGCGCGCCAGCGCTGCTTGCACTGCTTGCAGTCCACCAGCGGGTCAGCGAAACCCTCCACGTGCCCACTGGCAACCCATGTTTGAGGATGCATAAGGATGGAAGCATCCAGGCCAACCATATCGTCGCGTTGCTGCACGACTGCCTTCCACCAGGCTTTCTTGACATTATTCTTGAGTTCTACCCCGAGCGGCCCATAGTCGTAGCAGGCACCCATGCCGCCGTAAATCTCGCTCGAAGGGAAGATAAAGCCTCTCCGTTTGCATAATGAGACCAGTTTATCCATATCCAGCTTGCCAGGAACCTGTTCTATCACTATCACTCTCCTGATACTCTACTGTATACTTTGTCTTATAAGGTAGCAGTTTTCCATCCAGGTGTAAAGGCTTGACCTGCAGAGTATAAAAGGTCACAATATCTAGCGGAGGAAAAGATGATTGTTAAGGCGCTTGTAGTAGGCCCTTTCGCTTCTAACTGTTTTATCGTAGGTTCGGAAAAGACCAAAGAAGGGATGATCATCGACCCCGGGGCCGATGCCAAGAATATTCTGAATACCGTGCACGACCAGGGCTTGTCTATAGTCTTGATTGTGGCTACACATAATCATATCGACCATGTCGGGGCTCTGCGCTCTGTGAAGGACGCAACCGGAGCAAAATATGCTGTGCATGAAGCGGATGCCAAAGAGGCGATGCCTGTGATGTTCGGTCGCATGATGGGATTGATGTTGGGGTCATCGCTAAGGGGTGCGCCCAAGCCCGATACATTGCTCAAAGATGGCGATGTAATCGAGATTGGAGACCTGAAATTCAAGGTGCTTCATACCCCAGGCCATACGCCAGGGGGAATTTCGCTTTTAGGCGATGGTGTTGTCTTTTCCGGAGACACTTTGTTCAACCTCGGCATAGGAAGATCCGACCTTGCAGGCGGAGACTATGGCCAGCTTATGGACAGCATAATGACTAAGCTTATGGTG
>CAYGWR010000275.1:0-1691 GCA_964353645.1 uncultured Dehalococcoidia bacterium | reverse complement strand
AGTGGGACTCGTTTCACTCGGCGGCCTCATTTATAAGACGAAGCATCTCCTCTGCCGCATCGGCGATTCTCGGCCCCTGTGCCTGTAGGAATAGGAATGGGTCCAACTCTACGACCTGTCCTCCCTTTACTGCTGTCATCTGATTGAAGCCAGGGATTTGAGGCAGCATTTCTGACAACCTTGGGGCTGGCGGAGGCGCAGGCGAGATAGTAAAAACCACGTCCGGGTTACTGGTGAGAGCTTGTTCCGCGGTGAATAGCGCGAAGCCAGAATACGGGCCGGATTCCGGCAGACCCGTTGCCGTGTTACCCAATTTAAGCAATGCTGCTACACTCCCGGGATAAGACTCAGGCTTGGCAGCATAGACGTTACGCTGTGCATCAGAAATGAGAATAAGGATATTCTTTCCACCTGAAGAGTTGCTCTGAGCAGTCTCAATTCTGCCCTGGATCTCGGCAATGGCCTGAGCAGCGGCCGCATTCATGTCGGTAATTTTGCCTACTAAAGTCAAACCCTGGGATATATCTTCCAAGGATGCGGCACGCACAGCTACTATAGGCACTCCAAGTTGCTCTAGGGACCCTACAACCCCAGCCTGAGTCAAGGCTTCGATAAGTATCAAGTCGGGCTTCAGGGCTGCAATCAACTCCACATTAAGGTTGTATGCGCTGCCGACGGTCGGCAAAACCTGGGCCTCCGGTGGATATTTGGAGCTGCTATCTCGCCCAACTGCCGAGCCGCCTATACAGTACAGCATCTCAGTAGCAGTGGGATGTGTAGTCACAATACAGGTCGGGTGCTGACTGATTTGCACCGAGCGTCCGAGCATGTCAACGACAGAGAGAGGATAATTCGTTTGCGCCGATGTCGGGGTGGGTGTGGAGGCAGTCTCAGAGGAGCAGGCTGCGGCAGCTAAGAGGGCCGACAACAGCAAAAGGTGCAGTAGTATGATAATTCCTTTCTTCAAATCAGTCCTCCTATAAATGAATTTGATCCACCTGTCCCCATGTTTAAGCCACAAAAAACCCCTCGGTCTTCAAGAAGAAAACCGCCAAATATTATATATACTGCGGCGAGCGCCCCGCCTAATTAGAGGTGGTGAGATCTATGGAATTAACAACGCTGGTCTTCTGGTACCATGCAATCAGAGCAAGCAACACAGCATCGCTCAGCGCAGCCATATCCCGCATCAGCGCTAAGGTTTCATCGCGGGATACATCCGCAGGTATCATCTCTTGCACTGTCTCGACGAACCTGTTACGGTGCGATAAGAAGAACTCTACAGCCTTGGTGAGAGTGTGCCCCAGTTTCTGGTTCTCGATGCCGTAATCCCTGCCGATGAAACGGGCCTCCTCCAGCAGCTCCGGCCGCTTTCGCCGCTCTCCGTGATAGCGAATTGCAACCTCAGCCAGACGGCGACCCAGAACACGCAGGTGGTCCCGGGAGTCTTCACCGATTGCATTACGCTTGATCGGAGTTACCTTGCGGCTCCTCACGTGCCGACGGAACCCACTCACGGCGCGGTCTGCCAGATTCCCCTGCTGTGCAGGACTGCCCTGCTCACTCAGAAGATGGAGTAAGTCCTCCTGAGCAAAGCGACGGTGCCCGCCCACTGTTTTGAAAACGCGCACAAACCCCTTGTCTGCCCAGAGGCGCAGGGTTATCTGGTTTACCCCTACCAGTTTCGAGGC
>CAYGWR010000274.1:0-1699 GCA_964353645.1 uncultured Dehalococcoidia bacterium | reverse complement strand
TGGTCCAGCGAGCTCAGGAACATAGCCAGCAGCACACCGGCCAGCGTGATGATTATTTGTCGTCTGGGCAGGGAGCGAATGCCCACCCGCTCAACTGCTATATCATTATTATTTTCTTGCTCGTTTGCCACGTTTTTATCTATATCACAGACGTCGGCGAGTCGATCGCCAAGTGTTTTAGAACCCCAAAAATCGCATTAAATCTTATTATACTATAAAGCTAGTCAAACAGGATAGGGCAGGAATTTGAAAAAGAGCAGGGTGGTTTATGCAGCGGGCTGGGCATGCCCCAGATTATCTGCCACCCTTCATCGCCCTTCTCTCCTGATGGTGTGAAATGGGCTTATTCAACCCCCTACCCCCCCCCAGTCTTGGGGGACACCCCAAACCCCCACCAAAGGGGCTTTGCCCCTCTGCACTCTCTGTTATTAGGTCTAGTTTATCGCCTAATCAGGCTAATTGCATCTGCCTGGGACTTGCGGTGCGAGCTTGACAAAGGCAGCGATGACAGCGAGAATTCAACTGTGGTGCGAAAGAAGGCCAGTACGCCAAAAATCCGCTTCCCGCAGGACGAGGGAGCGCACCCTGCGTTTCCCGCGGAGTGGTGGTACGGGCATTTTAGCCTCACTGACTCTGAGGGTAGGGAGTACGGGGCTATGGTGGCCTATTTCACCATCGGGCTCAAGATTCTCTCCATCTCCGACCTCGGGACAGGGCAATTTCACCACTTCGTTTCCGGCTCGGCATTACATTATGTCGAGCGAAAACTAGACCTGCGCTGGGGTCGCGATCGCTGGTTCAACACTGACCAACACCCGCTTTCCTACAGGATCGAATCATACGGTGCCGGGCTTGGCCTCAATCTGGCTCTTGTTTCAGAGAAGCCTCCTCTTCTTGGCAGTGGGGGTGGCATTAGCGAGTGGACGGGCGGAGACTCATATTATTATTCTTTCACTCGCCTCAAAGCTAATGGCCTGATCGATCTAGCGGGGAAAAAGCTTGATGTTGAGGGCATCGGCTGGATGGACCACCAGTGGATTAATTCCTTGGGCCAGGGAGGCTGGGACTGGTTCGCTGTTCAGCTCAACAACACGGAGCTTGTTTTCTGGCGTATCGTCAAGCCCGACGAATCGGTAAAGTCCTGCGACCTGACCATCATGTCCCCTGACAACTCGGTCTACCACACTCGTGACCTGCTGCTGGAGAAGATGGATTCCTGGGTCTCCCCGAAAAGCGGCAGGGAGTACGGAGTTCTCTGGCGGGTTCGAGAGAAGGCTCGTGGCCTGGATTTGCTGCTCAGGGCACGGCATGCTCAGCAGGAGATTCGAATGTTTGAGTCTCTGTCAATACCTACTTTCGACTTCTGGGAGGGCAGGACGACTGTATCCGGCTATCTCGATGGCGAGGCGGTTTCCGGTATTGGCTACGCTGAGCTGGTGCGGCTCCCCGGCACCTCTGAGTAACCCATGCTCTATTCCCTTACTCTGAGATCGTTTACCAGCGGGGGAGTACAGAGGGGATTCACCCCTCTGCCAGGGGTTTGGGGGTGTCCCCCAAACCTAAAATCCCCCAAGATTGGGGGATAAAGGGGGTTGAAGCTAGGGTTGCTAAACGACCCCTTACTCTCGTGCTTGACAAACCCCTATTATGTGCTATAATTTTATGGTAACCTGTTCAAAGTTTGCGATTCCCCGACCTG
>CAYGWR010000273.1:0-1705 GCA_964353645.1 uncultured Dehalococcoidia bacterium | reverse complement strand
TGGTCGTGCATCCGCCCATGGTAGTTTTAGTGGACTCCTGGTTGGAGAAACGCCGGTTAGCTGGTGGACGGGACATCTAGAAGTAGCAGGTGAAAAGAGGGAGCCATGGAAAGAGAAGATGTTTTCGTGCTGTCAATGGTTGTGATGGCAATTCTGTTCATGCTTGGCTCGTTTGTAACTGCTAAATTTTTGATGTGCCAGTGGTAGCTGGAGAACTTAGCTTTAGATTGGGACTGTGATTATCTTTGTGATAAAGAAAGCCCCCGGTGTCGGGGGCTTTCTTTTGCTGCGTGGTAGTTCCGCAATCCCACAATATTATTGAGCCAGCATACCTATGTAATCAGCAATGCCAGCGGCAATCATTCGAGGGATATCTGAAAGGTAGGCAATAGTCACCCACAAAGCTCCGATAACTATAAGCGCTGTGCCAATTGTTGGTAGACTTATTTCTCTAACTGCTCGGATCCGTTCATATCTGCTCTGGGTAGCCATTATCTCTACCTCCTTGTTTATCTACAGGTTAGATACTAGTTGGTTTGGCTATGTGAGTTGGTTTGCCAGCCCTTGATTTTCTGAGATCTCTGACCGCTACCAATAATGCGCAGGTTATAACCAATATCGCTCCGAAGCCGATCGTTATCCAAGGTATGAGGGTCTTGAACCAAAGGAGCAACCAGCTAGCGCTTCGGGCTGTGTCCATCATGTCAGTAATTGTGCTCTCGGCAAATTTGACGTTGGCTATGAGGGATGGTACCTTGCCCATCATGGGCACATCGTAGCTCATAGTTGTAACGGCATTCTGGTCAACCACAGCACCGCTCGATGGTTCGATCTTCAAGGTAATCTCAGTGCTCAAATAAGCATTCAGGTTATTGGCTCTGGGATCGGGTCCCAATAAGAGGTTCTTCTCATCGATTTTGAAAACAACGACATCGAGACCTCGGAACTGTTCGCTACTTACGTACTTTGCCTGTAATGGCCTGTAAGCAGCCGGATTCCAGATGAGGAATGTATCGCCTTCACCTAGCCCCTTTGGGGGTGCCCATTGTCCTTCTCGGGGCATATCACCGAGGTTGGGCACAAACGCGAGGGTATGCCTGTCTACAGCAAGAGTACTCTCACCACCAAATATGGATGAAAGGTCAGTACCAGTAGCAGAGTTGGTAACTTTGCGTACTTCTTTGATGAGCAAGACATTCCCTTCGGTACCTATGGCTTTCTGCTCCATGGTTTGTGTTATCGGGATGGTGTCGAGTGATTGGGTTGCGGGATTGGCAACCATGAATGCTCCCTCAAAATTTAAAGTTCTTTCGTAGTTTGTTGGTATCTTGTCTAGCGAGGGGAAAATAACCGCGATCCATACTGCCCCAAATATCGCCAGTGCCGCTCCAACCAGAGCCAAGATAATAGTCCTGTATCCCCTTAACCCGTTTCTTCGCTTAATCATGTCTCCTCCTTTTTGCCTCTGAAAACTTTGTTTGGATTTACCGATTGATGCTATTATTTATCAATTTATACCTTCTGTGTATCACCTTTTCAGGTGATTTCGTTCAATTTCGCATAGTACTTTAGTCTTGGGAGTAAAGTCTCTAGTGTAGTGCTTCCTAAATAAAGTTATCGTCAGGCCAATAACGCTGGCCCTAAACCCTTCGTCAGGACGGCTCCGGCGGAAACCATCCTTTCGAATGTGGCCAGCTAACGAACT
>CAYGWR010000272.1:0-1722 GCA_964353645.1 uncultured Dehalococcoidia bacterium | reverse complement strand
GAACGGGGCGGGCTCGGTAGGGTCGCCCGGCGTTTGGCTCATCTTGAACACAGAGCCAGGGACTCTGAGTTTGCCACTTATCAGTTGCTCTACCTCCACCTGCATATTGCGGCTGGCGAGCTGCGGGTCTTTAGCCACCTGACCAAATGTGGGAACCGGTGAACAGGCTAAATCAGCAGCCTCAAGCACATTTAGCATCTCATCAACCGTTCTCTCCTTTGTCCACGTCTCCACTATAGCTTCTATTTGCTCGGCATGTTCGATACGAGTGGCCTGGCTGGCGTACTCCGGGACATCATTGAGGTCCTCCCTGCCAATAACCTCAAGAAGGCGATGCCATTGAGCGACTGTGACGACACCGATGACAATGTACCCATCCTTCGCTCTATATATGTTGAATGGCGTGACCTCGATCTGGCTATTCCCCAGCCTCTGAGGCTCCTTGCCCGTTAATATATAGAGGGGCAGAAATTGTATAGCGGTTATATACCAGATGCAGTCCTGCATGGAGATATCCACGAACTGGCCTTGCTTCGTCCTCGACCTGTATTGGAGAGCAGCGAGGATAGCTATGATGGAGAATATCCCACCTAAGAAGTCTGCGATGGCAGGCCCCACCTTGGTGGGAGGGGAATCGGGGAATCCATTGACGCTGATGAGACCCCCCATAGCCTGAATTATGGTATCGAAAGCCACTTGAGAGCGGCAGGGTCCAGTGTGGCCGAATCCAGATATGGAAGCATAAATGAGATGGGGGTTATGTGACTTGAGCTGCTCGTAGCCCAGGCCATAGCTTTCCATCACCCCAGGCGTGAAATTCTCAACCAGTACATCGCACTTCTTGACCAGCTCTTTGCATATCATTTGCCCTTCTTCCGAATGGAGGTTCAGCGTGACACCCTGTTTCCCACGATTTAAGACCACGAAACGGTAGCTCTCCTGCCCCTCGGTCAGCGGGGCAGTGGTTCTAATTGCGTCGCCCCCACCCGGCACCTCTACCTTAATTATCTCTGCGCCCAACTCCGCCAAAATCATGGTACCTAAAGGGCCACCGTACATACGTGTGAAATCCAGAACTCTGATGCCTTCAAGAGCCTTCACCATACCTCGCCTCCAGTTCCAGTCTCAACGCCCAAGTTCGCCCCAAAGTTATTAGGATAAACCCTACCCCTCCCTTACCGCTACGCCCATGCCGCCAGGGCCCGCATGGGTGCCCAGCGAGGAGCCAACTCTCATTAAAGATACAGGTACACCAGGGAAAGCCGCCTTCAGGCGGTCAGTAAACGCCCTCGCCTCATCATGAGCCGTGGTGTATGCCACCGCCAACTCTTTCACTTTGGGGAAGCCTTTGGCAAATTCGTACAGCCTCTCCACAGCCTTGGCTTTAGTACGAGCCACACCCACCATTGAGAGGTCACCCTCCTTCAAAGTAAGCAGAGGCTTCACCCTCAGCGCCGACCCTATGATCCCATATGGCTTGCTGAGGCGCCCGCCCCTGACCACATATTTGAGGGTATCCAGGAGAAAAATGAGATGCACCTTGGGGATAGTCCGGCGTACCAACTCGGTTACCTTATCCAGGCTCGCCCCAGCCTTAGCCTGTCGCCCAGCCTCGGCAACCAGGAGCCCTAAGGCCATTGACATAGATAGGGAGTCCACAACCTCGATGCGGCATTTCCTGGTGACAAGCTCCTTAGCCAGCAGCGCTGCGTTGTATGTGCC
>CAYGWR010000271.1:0-1731 GCA_964353645.1 uncultured Dehalococcoidia bacterium | reverse complement strand
ATTGAATAAGAGAGCATTCTGTAGGGGCACTCGCCAGTGGCGGTTGCTCAGATCCATGAATGCTAAGCGAACCGCTGAACAGCTATTCCGAGTCCATGTACTTGGGGTTCACAGTTCCGTTGCAGGCGTCGTTACACCTGAGCGTAGGGGCGTTTTTTACCTGCGGGTTTTTCCTTACGTTCCAGCGAAGCTGCCCGGAGCCCGCTGTTCAGCCATCCCGGCGGCTCCAAAAACTGAATGACTCGAAATCTTAAAAACTAGGGCCATGCCATAACCAGGAAGCAGTGCGGAAACAATACCACCCTCGGGGAAAGATGAGGGTCGTCCGCTAGAGGTCCGCCTGAGGCGGACAATGACATGAAGGACAGACGGGGGCGTCTGTCCCCCCGGTTGTGAGTCGGTTTTCGCTGCAACCGTGCTGTTAAGGTTTGGGCGATATGCGGCTCATGGCATACTCGGCCAGGGCCGTGATGGTAAGGCTGGGGTTGACGCCCGGGTTGGCGGGCACGATTGACGCATCCACCACATAGAGTCCCGGGTAGTTATGCACCTGGCAGTCGAGCCCCACCACTCCCTCTTCGGCATTTCGCCCGAATTTACAGCCGCCTAAAATATGTGCTGAGGTCTCCATATTGAGCAGGCTCTCGCTGATCGAGCCAGCCGCAATACCGTTCGTCCTGGCGGCAAAAGCGTGCGTCACTTGATGCGCGATGTTAATTCTGGGCGGCAGCGATTGCTCCATATCCGGTTTGGAAACGAGGTCGCGGCGGAAAAAGGTGAGCAAACTGCGTCCCAGCCGCAGGCGCAAACGGTTGTCTGTTGTCTGCATCACAAGCAGAATCGTGCTACGGCGAGCCCAGCCAAATGGATTATGGCCCCAGGCCTGGTCCAGAGGATGGCGCAAAATCTCCCAGACAAATCTGACCATACGCACCACTGCTTTCGATGACCTATCGAATAACGGCCCGGCTATGAGCAGAATGAACCCCGAGCCATCAGGGAACCGCACCGGCTCGATGCAGGTTGCCTCATCTCCATGGAAGATGGAGGTGATGGCTATGCCTTTTGAGTAGTCAACAGTTCCCCCGCGGCGGCTTGAGACACCCAGCAGAGCCTCGCTGTTGGTGCGCACCATATCACCCAAACGCTGCGAGATATTGGGGAGCGAGCGAGTAACATCGCGGCATTGGAAGAGCAGCTTCATAGTCCCCAGTACGCCGCCGGAGAGAACCACATTGCGCGCGCGCACGCGCCGCTTGGGTTTGATAAACCAGGCGGTAGAATGGAAATAGGCCAATTCGTATCGGGCGCCATCCGGTTGACCCGGGGGTAAAGGTCTGATCTCGGTTACCTCAGATTCAGGTCTGACCTGGGCGCCCCCCTTTTCGGCAAAGTAAAGGTAGTTCTTGTCTAAGCTGTTCTTGCCATTGTTGCGGCAGCCCACCATACAGCCGCCGCAGTGCTGGCATCCTCGCCTGGGCGGGCCCTCACCCCCGAAGTAAGGGTCGGGCACCTCCTCCCCTTCTGCTCCATAGAAACGGCCCGTGTTGGTGGGACGGAAGGTATGACCTTGCCCCATCTCGTCAGCGATTTCTTTCAAAACATCGTCCGCAGGCCAAAGCTTAGGATTGGGTGCTACGCCCAGCATGCGTTGAGCGGTTTTGTAATGAGGGGTAAGGATGGTCTTCCAATCAGCCAGGTTCCGCCAGGATGGGTTTTCGAACAGCTTAT
>CAYGWR010000270.1:0-1734 GCA_964353645.1 uncultured Dehalococcoidia bacterium | reverse complement strand
GTGACTTTTGTCTCGTTTCAAGAAAACGAGAAAGGCGATCGTATGATCGCCTTTATAGTCTGTGGCGACCCCGATGGGATTCGAACCGTTTACTTCCCGAAAATGATAAGGGTGACCTTTACCCTATTGACGCTGCTAGCCTTATACAGTGGAAAGGGAAGATCGATCCCTCACAGTGGGGAGCATCTGCTCCAACCTTCAGAATGATATAGATTATTCTTCGTCCCAAGCGCCTTCTCCGATGAGGGGGACGAAGCGGCAGGCGCCCAGGTTTGTGCTCACCAATCCCTCTTTGCGCTTTATCACCTGCATCAGGTCCTGTTCAAAGCGCGAGCCGACCGGTATCACCAGCCGCCCATCCACTGCCAGTTGATCCAGGAGTACCTGGGGCACCTTGGGCGCGCCTGCGGTAACCATTATGGCATCGTAGGGTGCTCCTTTGGGCCAGCCCAGGGTCTTTTCGGTGGGGTGGAACTCCACATTGGTGTAGCCCAGCATGGCCAAAACATCTTTCGCTCTATCGAGCAGCCTCTGGTGCCGTTCCACGGTGACCACCCGGCTCGCCAGCTCACAGAGGATGGCGGTCTGGTAGCCGCTGCCGGTCCCGACCTCCAGCACCTTATCCTTGTCTGTAATCTCCATAGCCTCGGTCATCAGGGCTACGATAAACGGCTGGGATATAGTCTGCCCCATCTCGATGGGCAAGGGAATATTCTCATAGGCTGCATGCTGGCTGCTTGGGGGCACGAAAAGCTCACGGGGTACACGGCTCATTACGTCGAGCACCTTCTTGTCCCGTATCTCGTGGGACAGTTGGTGCATCAGTCTGAGCCGGGAGGTCTCCATGTCCATGATCACAGCCTCGTCTTCTTTCAGGAATATACCACAAACCGCCGCCTTGGTCTATAGAAAGGGGGAGTTTTGGCAACTTGAGTAGGGGGTGCTTTTCACATCCCTCCCTACAAGTAAGGTATTACTCTTGACAAGAGTATACATTTTGTATACAATTTTGGCTGAAAGGAACAGTTGATGCTTCGCATAGAGTCTCTGGAGATCGATGACCATATCCTGGAAAAGATTGAGTCGAAGCACGGCATTTCCTTTACCGAAGTTGAGGAGGCTTGTCTTTCGGAAAAGCGGCATGTTAGAAAAGGTAGAGAGGGATTATACAAGGTGTTCAGTCAGACTGTAGCCGGACGTTATATTTTAGTGGTGCTGGTGAACCTTGGCAGCAGCAACTGGAGGATAGCTACTGCAAGGGAGATGGCCGAAGGCGAAAGGCGGCTTTATATCAAAGAGACGGGAGGTAGGTGAGATGGCTGATTTGGATAAGGAAATTGAGAGGATGGAGCGGGGAGATAGCTGGGATGAGAGCGATGCAGTTGTCCAGGTGGAGGTGAAGAAACCGCTGGACAAGGTAATACCTATTCGACTCTCAACGGAGAAGTGGGAGGAGTTGAGAAAAGAGGCTCGTGAGCTCGGCATCGGGCCAACAACCCTGGCGCGGATGTGGATACTGGAGCGTTTACGCCATAGGACGAAGGCACGGGTCTAATCTTGTTGGGACATGTGTTTGATGGTTGACCAGGGGTGCAGAAACTCCTTGCCGGAAGACTCTGGGGGTTGATATAAAGCTAATGAATAAACGAGTAATATTATTTATCTCATGTCTCTTAGTCATCGTATTTGGCCTGGTGATTCTAGCTTCCTGTATTGCCCCTGCGCTCACAGCGG
>CAYGWR010000269.1:0-1734 GCA_964353645.1 uncultured Dehalococcoidia bacterium | reverse complement strand
GTGCAGCGGGATAGGCTGGTTAACGCATTTAGCCAGGCCTCCAGCCAATTTACTCGCTTGATCCAATAGGCGTCCCTCATGACGTACTTGGTCTTCCTGCTATCTTTTATTTCTCAGCCTACACTGATTCAGATCATATTTCAGTACGGGCAATTTTATTAGCTTCGAAAGAAGGTGTCAGTTGCATTTGCAAGCTGCTTCTGCGAGAATTTCCATAATCGAGGTTTCAAGATTGACATGGAACTAATTAAAGCGCTCCTTTTCGAAAATGGCGGGGAATGCCATTTGTGGTTAGAGCATAACCACGATAAAGTCACAGTTGGTTGGATGTTTCAATGTGAACATCGCCTTTATGAAAGAGTACCGAGGGTATTTTGTGGTGTGTGAGTGCGAAAGCGAGCATCAGTTTGCGGCAGAAATTTATTGAGGTAGAATCCTTAATGACTCCTTGCGGAAGTATGGTCATAGTGCAAGCAAATCAGACATTCCTATGTTCGTCCAATGGTAGTTCGGCCTATATTACTCGTAGACTTTCTCTTCAACCTCATCGGCGCCCAATGCATCTACCTCCACGTCCCGGCTCTCGGCGCCTCTGGCTAATACCTCACGATAGTATTCATGCTGAATGATCAGGTTCATCACCTCGTTGGTGCCCGTCCAAATCATCGCCAGCCTGGCGTCGCGCAGCATGCGTTCGATGGGATACACGTTGGTGTAACCGATGCCGCCCATGATTTGCATAGCATCATTGACTATCTCCCAGGTGGTCTCCGTAGAGAACCTCTTGGCCTCAGATACTAAGCGCCGAGCCTGCCTGCTGTCGAGACCACGGTCGACAGTAATTGCTGCTGAGTGTACCAGAGAGCTTGCGGCGTCCAGCTTGGTGATACTGTCAGCCACCTTGAAGCTGACAGCCTGGAAGTCCCTGATTTTGCTGCCGAAGGCTTTTCTTTTGTCGCTGTAGCGGGCAGCGATCTCCAGGGCACTGCGCGCCATGCCCAGGATGCCGGCGGCGGTGGTCATCCTCTCTGGAATCATCATCCTGTAGAATATCTCTCCGCCCTGTCCTTCCCTGCCAATAATATTGTCCTCAGGGACTTTGACATCGCGGAATAGAATCCTGCCGGCCCCTCCTCCCCGCGTTCCCAGGAGTCCGTAGAGGTGTTTTACTTCCACCCCCATGTCTTTCTCCACTACAAACAGGCTAAGCGACTCGCGGCTGGGCGCCTCAGGGTCGGTCTTGGCATATACCAGGAAATAGTCTGCACCCTCAGCACCTACGACAAAGCGCTTCTGCCCTGTGAGGAAATAGTGCCTGCCTTTCTTCCGAGCGACAGTGGTGGCGCCAAAGAAGTCAGAGCCACCGCGTGGCTCAGTGAGTGCCTCGGCACAGCACAGCCTCGCCTCAATAGTAGGCTGGAGGTATCTCCGCTTCTGCTCCTCGCTGCCGAATAAATGGAACGCCTCACCGCAGATACTTACCAGCGAGTAGAGGCAGCCCAGAGATAGCGGCAATGCGCCGGCCTCTTCGAGAGCGATAACCTCGTCTTCCCACTTCATCCCCCTGCCACCGTACTCCTTGGGGAAGCGGAGGCCCAATAGCTTTCTGCTGGCAGCCTCCTCAAGAAATTGCCTGGGATACTTCACTTTGTCAGCGTCCATATCCAGGATTAGCTGCCGGGGTATAGCTTTGACAAACTCTCTCACTTCGTTGCGCAGCTTCTTTTGCCTCTG
>CAYGWR010000268.1:0-1749 GCA_964353645.1 uncultured Dehalococcoidia bacterium | reverse complement strand
TGATTGCCGAGATCCGCCCCGGGATAATAGCCACAGCGAGCAAGGATGGCAAGCCGAACGCCTCGGCTAAAGGCTCGTTCCGGGTGCTCGACGATAACCATGTGATCTTCGCCGATATCAACTCACCACGCACTATAGCCAATTTGAGAGAGAACCCCTATGTCTCTATACTGGTGGTGCACCCGCGCACCCTCAAGGGCTGCCGCATCTGGGGCAAGGGTGAGATACTTAACTCTGGCCCGCTGTTCGACCAGATGAACAAGGAGTTTGTAGAAAAAGGTCTTAAGGTCAACCACGTGGTTAAGATAACAGTAGATAAAGCGCAGGAGAGCCCCTAGCGGATTAGATGTCACCCTGACCCTGAACGAAGTGAAGGGGAAGGGTCTCAGATTCTTCGCTCCGCTCGGAATGACAAATGGAGTATCTAGATGGATTTTATCAAACTGCAAGCCACTGGCAACGACTTCGTATTGATAGATGCTCGGCGGATGAAACGCGATTGGTCGGCGCTGGCGAAAGCCATGTGCCCCCGTAATTTCGGCGTTGGCGCCGATGGGCTCCTCCTGATTTTGCCTTCGAAGGTAGCCGACTTTTACATGCGCATGTTCAACCCCGACGGCTCCGAGGCTGAGGCCTGCGGCAATGGGCTGAGGTGCGCTGCAAGGTACGCTATGGAAAGCGGATTGGCAAGTGGTGCTGATATCAGGATAGAGACCCCAACGGGGATAAAGAGATTGCGAACCACGGGCAAGAAAAGCATCCGGGTAGCTATGGGCAAGCCCATACTCGCCCCCAGCGCCATACCGGTAATTGTGGAGAGAAAAGGCGCCCGTGCTACAGCACCTGTTATAGATTATCCTCTAGCTATAGGCAAGATGAAGCTGAAGGTTACCTGCGTCTCCGTGGGAAACCCCCACGCCGTGTGCTTCCTGGATCAGCCAGTCGCTGATTTTCCCTTAGCCGAGGTTGGCCCTAAAGTTGAATACCATCCTATGTTCCCCAACAGGGTGAACTTCGAGATAGTAAACGTTATCAGTCGAAGTAAGCTCAGGGCGCGGGTATGGGAGCGTGGAGCAGGGGAGACGCTTTCCTGCGGCACAGGCGCTTGCGCCATAGCAGTGGCATCGAGACTAAAAGGTCTTACCGATAGCCCCGTTGATATAATACTCTCGGGAGGCACGCTGATTATAGACTGGGATGGAAGGGGAGAGGTGCTGCTCAGCGGGCCTGCCGAAGTAGTATTCGAAGGTAAGTGGAAAGACTAGCCAAGCTGAAAGGAGACCAAAGATGAGTTTCGTAATAGCGGTCTATGTTCCGGAAGGCATCGTCATGGCTTCGGACAGCCGACAGTCGGTGAACATCGAAGGCAAGAACCCCGAAGGCAAGGAGTTCAAAGTCGAGACCGTCAACTCCGACGCCGTAATAAAAACATATCTTCTGGAAAGACAGCAAATTGGCATCTCCAACTTCGGACAGGACTTGCTCGGTAACACCCCCATAGCAAGTCACATCAAAAGATTTATTGAGGAAGAGTTAACGGTCAAGAATGATACAACAACCATTCCGAAAGAGTTGAGCGAGTGTTTCGGGAAATCATTTCCCGATAAATTCATTGAGGAACAATTGACGACTAGAGATGATGTGACAACCATTCCCAAGAAGATGGTTGAGTACTTTCGGAGGTCATTCCCGAATGCTGATGCCGGTTTCCACATCGCTGGCTACAGAAAAGAGGGGAAGATAAGTATC
>CAYGWR010000267.1:0-1753 GCA_964353645.1 uncultured Dehalococcoidia bacterium | reverse complement strand
GCCCGCACTGCAACCGCCCTTGGGTCCAGGTTCTCTCGGCCATAGCTCACGCTACTGGAGCCATAAGATGAACTACCGCCTGGGATTCCGCCCCCAAAAAATTGACAGTTACAAGGGGAACCCCTTTATATCCAGGCTGAGTTTGGCGTGTTATAATCGTCGCTAGTGATTGCCCGGGACAAGGAGAAACTGGCACATGGCATGGTTCAACCCGCCTCTGTATGAGCGTGGAAGTAAGAAATGCTTCTAGCTTTATCTTTTGGATTCAAAGAATCAGTTGGTGTCAGGATAATCTAAAGAAACGAGGGACGGTATGGGAACGAAAGGCAGAAAGAACGTGAAGAAGCCCAAGAAGGAAAAACCGGAGAAGCAAAAGAAACAAGAGGAAAAGAAGAAATAGTGAGCTTGGGCATAGATTAACCGACTGCCAAATACGCTGTAAGCCTCACGGAAGGGGTGCCTTGTAGAACCTCAGGCTCTCATTGAAGATAACGGAGGGCGCTTAGCAGGGCGCTTAGCATTGTACAATCTCCGACAATTCCAAGCCCTGCGTTAACTGCGGATACCTACCAAATCATCTGCTAATGCAGGTCGTTGAGCCTCGAGGTTTGTCTCAAGCTCGCATCCGCAAACCGCACAGGACTCCCATGAGACATTGGCAACATAGTTGCACACGGGACAAATCTTGAGCTCGCTGAGTTCTCGTTCCTTGGTATTTTCTGAAAGCGTAATCCTCATCCGACCCCCCCCCCCCATGAATTTCAATAATCGCAATTCTCGGCCACTGGTTTACCTCAGAGGCTGGGCCAAGCGTGCTTAAAGCGGAACGCCATACTTACAGCGCTGCGCGAGCTGACTAGCGGAAGCTAGACCGATACACGTATAGCTACGTGAGGACATAGTAAAAACTTGGATTGCCTCCCTGATCGATTGCACCGAAACTTGTTGGCTAGTCTGGGTTCAAGTTATCAGCATCTTTTCAACACCATGACCAGATTCCGCTGGCTGTCATAGACCTTAACCTCAAGAGGCATATGCCCCGGTAGCGAATGAGTAGCACAGGCAAAACAGGGGTCATAGGCACGGAAGGCCATCTCCACCATGTTCAATAGCCCTTCGCTGACTACTTTGCCCTTCTTGATCACCCCCTGCGCGGCTTTCTTTACGGACATGCATATGGCCGCGTGGTTGTTCCCCGTGGCCACCAGGAGATTGACCTTGGTGACCATGCCCTGCTTATCGGTCTGGTAATGGTGAAAGAGGGTGCCTCGCGGAGCTTCCACGACCCCCACCCCCTCATCGGGAGTGGCGGTGGGGATGGTCCTCACCGTCGGGCTGGTGATCTCCTTGTCCTGGCAAAGCTCCAGAAGCCTCTCCGAAGCATACAGCAGTTCGACCAGCCTGGCCCAGTGCATGGCGAGGGTAGCATGAACCGGCTTGCCCCCCAGCGTCTTGAACATCCTCTCGTACTCTTCTTGAGCCAGAGGCGTCGCCATACCATCGGCCACATTCAGGCGCGCCAGAGGAGCCACCCGGTAGACTCCGCTGTCCTTGCCCTCCACAAATCCCTTCCAGCCGATCTTCTTTAGGAAGGGGAACTTGAGATAGGACCACGGCTCAACATGTTCGCCGATGTAATCCAGGTACTGGGAGGGCTTGAACTTGGCGAACTCTTTCCCCTCCGGGTCAATTATCTTTATATCGCCATCATAGAAATTGACCTTGTTGTTGGCATCCACCAAGCCCATATAGT
>CAYGWR010000266.1:0-1754 GCA_964353645.1 uncultured Dehalococcoidia bacterium | reverse complement strand
TGGGACAGACCAGCCACCCCATCCACCATCACCATAGTTCAGAACGACTGAAGTGACGACCCCGTAGCCCGACAACGGAGTACCAACTGCTGCCGCCGGAACCGCTGTCATCAAGATAAAGCTCGATATAAGTATTGCGAGTGCTGTTGCGGAAGAGAACAACTTGACCTTCATTTTAACCACCTCCTGAGTTTTGTCATTTTGCTCCACCCTACTATTACTTTAGAGCCCTTTATACAAAATCTCCTCTCCCTGGTTTTAGCCCTCTTTTCGCGTTGGAATTATGGGACAGCTTAACCTATTTGCTTCCTGAACATGCTTTCCACAAACCGAGTGGATGGTGTTCCCGGGGCAGCCTATTTCAGGTATTCTATACGAGCGGCTTGAGTCACCGCCAATGCGAAGCAATCCGCCAGAAGCCTATAGCAAATTGCTACTATCGTGCAGGCTGTAACTGCACCCATCCATTACGGGGTCACCCCTCGTAGTTTTGGCGGAGGAAAACGGGACACTATGCTACCGCGATCCTCCCCTGAGACATCGAGGCGGACTTCTTTTACAGTACTTTTGTCCTTTTCCTTATAGTACTTTTGTCCTTTTTTGTCAAGGTCTCTGACTATAATTAACCTAACAAATCCTCCCAAATTGGTGTTTGAAAGCGCCTGTTGATTAGCATGGCCTTTGGGTGGTGATTTGATGAGGGCCCCGGGTCTTACCGAAATTCTGAAAGCAAAGGTATATGGAATAAATAGTATACAGGATAAAGAGCGGAGGATGAGAGAGAACTTCTACAGTAGTATTAGTGGAGAGCAACTACTGTAGATCACCTGGCTTGTGGCTACTCAGTTTGACAAGTGTCAGGACACCTTAGCTTTTCGTAGTAGCTTCAACGTCTCTTCGGCGGCCTTTTTGCCTGACAACAGCATGCCGCCGAAGATGGCGCCCATCCTCGGGGAGCCGTAAACAGCGTTAGCCGCCATGCCTGCAACCAGCAGGCCAGGATAGACTTCTCTGGTATTCTTTATCAGCGCTTTTTCGCCTGCGTCTGCCAGCATTGATTTCTCGCCCATTACCTCGCCCGTCTTTGTCTTCAGCTTTGCCCCGAGCTTCTTTACTACTATGCGGCAAATCTCGCTATCATGCCCTGTAGCATCAATCACTACCTTTGCCCTTATAGCCAGGGGGTCAACATGCAGCTTTGCCATTGAGGTTGCGGTCCAGTTCAGCACGAGACCGGTTATTCTATCAGCCTCGTCAATCATGACATCTTCAACGCTGATCAGGTTAAATATCTTCGCCCCCGCCTTTATCGACTTTGAGCAAATTGTGGAGACAGTCTCCAGGGAATCAGCAACATAGTAGCCTTTTTGGTACTCGGCTGTGCGGACATCGAACTCGTCTAATATCCTCTTCCCTTGTTCTTGTACCACTATGCGATTGAACATCATGCCGCCGCCTGGCATACCCCCGCCGACCCTCAAATTCTTCTCGAATATGACTGTTTTTACCCCTTCTTTTGCCAGATAATAGGCAGCGGTCATGCCCGATGGGCCTGCCCCAGCTATAGCCACATCTACCTCCAGTGCCCCCAGGAATTCTTTCGTGAAGCTTTCAATTATTGCTCTGGATATGGTTATCTCGTCTATTCTCACAGAAGTCCTCCCTTTTCAATCTCAAAGTTGAGGGAAAGCTGCTTTTCCTAGCAACGCACTGAGCGGGTGCCGAGGTATTTAGCGACCAGCTCCATGGCGCAG
>CAYGWR010000265.1:0-1758 GCA_964353645.1 uncultured Dehalococcoidia bacterium | reverse complement strand
CAAATCAGTGACTGTAACGCCCTCTACAATAGCTTCAAACATTATGCGCAGTTTTGCCTCCGATTGTCTCAGCACCTCCTCTGCCTGCTTGCGCTCAGTGATGTCGCGCCAGTTGACGACAATCCCCTTCACTGCCTCATTGCTGAGAAGGTTTTTCGCCACAGCTTCAACAACGCGCCATGAGCCATCCTTGTGCCGAATGCTTAGCTCTACCCCCCCAACGCTATCGGGATTCTCCCCCAACCCGGCAAAGGCTTTCATCACAAGTGGCTTATCATCCGGGTTTACAAGACTGAAGCCGTCCGTTCCGACTAACTCCTCTGGCTTATATCCAAGCACGCGCTCGACAGCAGGGCTCGCATGCACTATGCTCGCATCCTCGCCAACTACAACTATGGCGTCCTGAGCATTCTCGATGAGCGACCGGAAATACTTCTCACTTCTCAGAAGCTTCTCCTCCGCCTGCCTCCGTTCAGTGACATCCCTTAGAACTGCAACCAGCGTTTTGGGGTTACCTTTAGCATCTTTCACCACTGAGGCTGTAAAGTTAATGGGAATCTCCACACCGTCTTTGGTGAAAGCAACCATATCAATTGGCTCGGAGCTGCCTTTCTCAATAACCATTTTCAGGGCTTGCCTGGCCTTCTTCTTGTCCTTTGAACCGCGATAAGTCGGCAGCTCCAGAGCAGACGTGCCCACAATCTCATCTGCTTTGTGGCCCAGCAGCTTCTCAAAGGCTTTATTGACATAGGTTACCTTGCCTTCCATATTTACCAGCATAACCCCATCGGCCATCCCCTCGATCGTTGCCGTTGCTAGAAGTTCGCTCTCGCTCAGTGCCTTCTCCATACGCCTGCGCTCTGTGATGTCATTAACTATCATCCCCAGCCCTTCTCGCACCTTAAATGCCTTGATGCTCAAGCGCATATCTCCAAACTTTGGATGCGAAAAGGGCTCCTCCACAAAGAACAAGTCCCCTGTTTTCATAACATCCAGATATTTGTCGTACTTCCCTGTCTCCTTAATATCAGGCTCAAGTTCCACAATATTCTTCCCCACCACCATTTCTTTAGAGACGCCAAACAGTCTCTCTCCAGCGGGGTTTATGCTCATAAGGTCGAGATTATCGTCAAACAGAAGGAAGGCATCTACCGATGCATCCACGAAGGCATCCAGCCCGTTCTCCAGCCTCTGCAACAACTTGACAGAGCTCGGGTGATTGTTCCTTCGCGGTTGCCTGCTATTTCTAGCCATGTCTTACCTCGTCACTCCCAATTGAAGGTTTGTCCTTGCTGAGCCCAATTAGCAATCTTTTTCTCTGCCGCACCAGCCTTCGGGTGGCAGGCGGATTCCTCCAGAAAACGAAGCACATCGTCTCGCAGATATCTCCTGTCACCGCGGGGCCCAATACGATATGACCTCAGCATTCCACTATCGCTCCACCGCCTCACAGTAGAGATGCTGATATGCAGGAAATCGGCTATCTGGCGGATTGTAAGCATCGTTTCCAGCGTTTCCTCGTTCGTCTGCCGACTCACGTCATACTCCTTTTATCTATACGAAACTACTGCAAGCTACTATTACTAACACAATCCTGCTTAAACACTAGCACACCCTTCTTCGCAACAAATAGTGGTTCTCCCCAATTCTTTGATAGTGGTTTTCGCCAATTATCTCAGGTGGAAAAACAAGTAATGTTTAGCAAGCAGGAAAAGCGGTGTACCAGGAGGCTACGAAGGTTCAGAATTCCTCACGCAG
>CAYGWR010000264.1:0-1766 GCA_964353645.1 uncultured Dehalococcoidia bacterium | reverse complement strand
GCCCGCCTGGGCAGCTTAGCGTTGTGGCGCAACCTCTTGATTTTGAGTGAAGATTGTTCTTTGGGCATGGACTATTCATATTCAAACAGTTCATGGTTCGACAGGCTCACCACGAACTGTTTTCGGGCAGACACGCGGGTCTGCCCCTACAATACCTCGGGGATGACCTAGACAGAGTGGGTTCTGCCGCAGTGCGGGCATTTAACGGTAGCCCTTCCGATGTCGGAAGGTACCTTCAACCGGGTGCCGCATTCGCACTCTATAATCTTGTAGCCGCTCTTCTGCCACAGCAGGTCTCCAACCTCGCGGGTGCGTTCTACCCTGCTCGGCTCGGGCTCTTTAAGCGTCGCTTCTGGAGCCGCTGCCCGCAGCCCGACGGCACCAGCGCCGGCAAGGGCAGCGGCTGGCATAAAGCCTGCACCGCCTTTGTGTACCTGCTGGTAAGCCTTATCGTAATCAGCATAGGAAGCACCCCCAGCCATGGCGCGGAGGATGCGTATCCTTTCTGAGATAGGCGGATGGGTGCTGGTAAGGTCGGCTGCCGCTCTCCCCTGTTTGCGGAAGGGGTTAACGATATACATGGGGGCTGTAGCCTGGTTTGCCGTTTTCAACTGGCCGGTCGAAGCGCCGAGTTTCTCCAGCGCCGAAGCCAGCCCATCCGGGTATCTGGTGTATAGGGCAGAGGAGGCATCTGCCAGGTATTCCCTCTTTCTGGAGATGGCGAAGTAAATGAGTTGAGCCATGATGGGCGCCAGTATCATCAGGATGATGGCTACTGCAAAGATTATTAGCTGCCCCTGGCCGCCTCCTTTAGATGACCTCCTGCCGCCGCCGCTGAAGATAAGGGCTCGGGAGCCATACCAGGCGAGGATGACAATAGTCCCCAGAAGCACGCTGCACAGCGACATCAGCAGCACATCGCGGTTTTTAATATGAGACATTTCGTGGCCGATGACGCCTTGAAGCTCATCGCGGTTAAGTTTCTCCAGTAGCCCGGAGGTGATAGCGACGGAGGCTTTCTTAGGGTCGCGGCCGGTGGCGAAGGCGTTCAGCGCCGGGTCGTCGATGATATAGACATCGGGAATCTTCTCCAGTCCCGAGGCTATCTTCATCTCCTCGACCACGTTGTAGAGGCGGGGGTGGTCGTCGGGACCTATCTTTATCGCCCTGGACATCAATAGCAGAAGGCTGTCTCCCTGGAAGTAGGCGATGAGATTCATTATCGCCCATATTACCAGGGCGATGACCAGTCCCGCGATGCCGTTACCGAAGATAAAGCCCAAGCCATAGCCGATGAGGAGCAGCAATATCCCCATGGCTGCTACCAATATCACCGACCTGACCTGATTGGATCTGATTTGTTGCCACATAGCTAACTTTTGGGCTGCTCGAAGCTAACCTTGGGCACTGCTCTCTCAGCTTCCTCCTTGACCTCAAAGAACTCGCCCTGTTTGAAGCCGGTCATGGCTGCCACTATAGTGGAGGGAAACATCTGAGTCTTATTATTGTAGTTTAAGACCGAATCATTGTAGAACTGACGGGAAAAGCTGATCTTGTTCTCAGTCGAGGTCAACTGCTCCTGAAGGGCTAAGAAGTTCTGGTTAGCTTTCAGGTCAGGGTAACGCTCGACTACGGCCAGCAGCCTGGTCAGAGCGCCGCTGAGTTCACCTTCAGCCTTGGCCTGAGCGCCCACGCCCTGGCCCACTGCTTGCTGAGCGACGTTGCGGGCTTTGGTTACAGCTTCCAAAGTAGCACGTTCGAAATCC
>CAYGWR010000263.1:0-1767 GCA_964353645.1 uncultured Dehalococcoidia bacterium | reverse complement strand
ATATCGGCGGGATAGCGGCGACCATAGAGTGGATCGAGAAACCAGCGATTGAAGTAGCCGTCGCACTTGCGGAAAACTGGGAGAACGGCGGTATTCGAGAGCCCGGGCACAAGTGGAAACAGGATGAGAGTAATGCCAACTTCAGCGCCAGGGCTGTTGCGGCGCAGCACCGGCACAGCCCAACCATGTGAGAGCAGCAGATGGTGGCTGACTTTAAGTGCGGTAGGGAAATCTTTCTGTGCGGGAGCATGCATGCCGAGCTTATGGCCCATAATTGCTGTCGCCCACGGTTCGTTGTGCGTAATCCAGTGCTTGACCCGATCTCCCAGCTTGCGGCTGACTACATCGGCGTAGTCAACGAAAGCTTCGGCTGTAGAACGTTCAGCCCATCCACCCTTATCTTGCAGTCTCTGCGGCAAGTCCCAGTGGTACAAGGTTACAAAAGGCTCGATACCTGCTTCCAGCAAGCCATCCACAAGGCGACTGTAAAAATCCAGACCTGCCTGATTCACCTTGCCACGCCCGGTCGGCAGGATGCGGGGCCAGGACGCCGATAAGCGATAGGCATTGAGGCCCAATTCCTTCATTAGAGCGATATCTTCACGCCAGCGATGATAATGGTCACAAGCCACATCGCCGTTGCTGCCATCCATAATATTGCCGGGAGTATGGGTAAAGCGGTCCCAAATCGATTCCCCTTTACCATCCTCGTTCCAGGCACCCTCAATCTGGTAAGCAGACGTGGCTGCACCCCAGAGAAAGCCGTCAGGGAAAGTAAGACGCTGAGAAAGCATCAAGCCTCCTTATATCTTAAAGTGGCAATGAAGGATAACAGCCATATCGCTGGCTTAGTTTTATATGGCTTAGCTGCTATTTCTTCTTATTGCTCTTTTCGCTGTTGTATAGCTCCTCGGCCTCTTTAGGGGTAGCGTTCTTGTGGATGACAGCGCGCAGGGCTTTAATCATAGCCACAGGATGCTCGTCCTGCCAGATATTTCTTCCCAGATTCACCCCCACCGCACCCTTCTGCATACCATCGTAGACAAAATCGAACACCTGGCGCTGAGTGTCTACCTTAGGCCCACCTGCCATTACCACGGGCACCGGGCAGCCCTGCGTCACTTTGTCAAAATTCGCACACCAGTAGGTTTTCACCACTCGTGCGCCCAATTCGGCAGCAATACGACTAGCCAAAGCAAGATAGCGGGCGTCTCGCTTTTCCAGCTCTTTACCTACTGCGGTGACCGCCATCACAGGAATACCATACCTCTCGCCATCGTCAACAAGCTTCGCCAGATTTAACAGCGACTCTTTCTCATAGTCAGTGCCCACAAAGACAGAAATGCCCACTGCCGCCACATTGAGCCGGATAGCCTCCTCCATAGAGGCAGCAATACCCTCGTTAGCCAGGTCCTTTCCCACCATGCTGGCACCACCGGATACCCTGAGGATTACCGGCTTAGCCTTGTCAGGGTCTACCGATGAGCGCAAGACACCCCTGGTGATAAATACTGCGTCGGCATAGGGGAGAAGAGGCTCAAGCGTTTTACGGGGCTCCTCCAGTTTTCTGGTAGGCCCCTGAAAATATCCGTGGTCTACCGGCAAAAATAAACAATGGCCATCCGACTGGATGAGCTGCGCCATGCGGTTTGCCATTCCCCATTCCATATTAGAAATCCTCCTCATCTCGCACACTGTTCTTAGTCTACGGATGAAGGTTTGGTTAGTCAAGACACATTAAGCCGCTGCTAGCTGTCGGATAACCCC
>CAYGWR010000262.1:0-1780 GCA_964353645.1 uncultured Dehalococcoidia bacterium | reverse complement strand
CCTGGCCTCATTTTTCAAAGAATGTATTAAATCCTTACAGGACAAGTCCCGGCTCAGTGCCTCCTCCATCTCTTCCTGGCTTAAGCCCTGCACAGCTATAACCTTGTTTCGGCTGGACTGACCTCGAATAATAGCAAGAGCACTCTTGGGTACCCCCAGTATCTCAGCCATAAGCTCCAAAAGCGCTCGGTTGGCCTGGCTTTTCTGGGGCAGTGCTATCACCTTCGCGTAGAGAACACCCTCCCTGAAGCCAACTATCTCATTTCTTTTGGCACCTGGCTGCAAATGAATCTCAATCGTTGCTTTCTTATCTGAGCTATTTTTCATCGAATCCACTTCCCTGTTTCAGGTATGGCAACGGATAACTCGACTAAACCAGGACAATGCCGCAAATAGATACAAAGGACGTCCCCTGCTCGTCGGCGGGGCACTGGGCGTAGCCAGTGACATCACCCCTGGCCTTTCCCAAAAGCCGCAGCGCCAGATATATTGAGGACAGGCCGCAGATTCGCCTCCGGTCGCCCTCTTTTTTTACTTGCTGGAACATACCTTCAGCATCCCCCCTGGCAATGGCAGACATCAGCTCGTTGTCGGCTGACGAAAGCCTGGCTTTCTCCAGGACATTTATTGGGTAACGGTCTCCGAAAGCCGGGCCGACGTGAGCCAGGTCACCGGCAGCTACAATAAGAGTGCGTCTATTAGCAGTTGCATTTCTCACAGCCTCAACAAAGCGAGCGATCCCATCATCGTCACCTGGGCTCCCATCCCCCTCTATGAACCTTTGGAAGGAGCCGCAGAGAACAGGCACAAGCTCACAGCCCTTGTCCTTCACAAGGCAGTGCAGCCAGACAGCGGCGGCCTCCACAGAGTGCTCATTGCGATGATTGAACTCCTCAGCAAATACCTCCCCTTCGCCGAGGGCAGAAGCCACTGCATCAACTACATCACCAGCCGTTGCCAACACCCCCCAGGGAGTAGAGTAGTTCTGCTTCGTTAGAGTAACCAGCTTCTGGCCATTGAAGTGGTTGGTGCCCAGAATAATGGCAACCTCGGCAGCCCGCACTGCTTTGGCTGCTCGTCGCCAAACCCCAGCGTAAACAATGCCCCCACGCTGATAATCAATATGCGGGCTTACCAGCCCATGTACCTCATCAGCCTTAGTCATATTCTCCGCATCTGGGAGCAGGCCGTCAAAGTATCCACATAGTACTTGCTCCAACAACTCTGAGTTAGCAGGATATACCTTGTCCGCCATGGTGGGCGGACGCGATGGGGCAGTCTTGAACTTCTTCACAGCCTCCTCATACACCTGGGCAAAGTGCTCATTGTCTATCATGAGCGCCCTATCGAGGGCAGCGAACATCATTTCTAAATAATCTGGACCCACTCGTAATCCAGTTCTCAACTCCAGAACTGTCCTCAAAGTGGCAACATCGCGGGTCCCGTCACACAGCTCCAGGACTGGCGCCAGGCTTGCTGGGAGAACCACAGCACAATCGCTAAGCGCCCATGGGTCGGAGAGGATAAGCACCTGCTGACCGTGCTGCTGGCCTCGGCCAACTTGTAAGCGCCTCAATTTCGGCCTCATCTCGCCTGTCATATTATTTCACCGTAAAAGGGCCACAGAGCTATTCAGCGTTACGCCCAGTGAATCAGCCACCGGCTTGCACTTAGCCTTGAGCAGATAAAACACCTTGCCTTGAGGAGGCAGTTCCGAGAGAGTTTCCCAGTAGCCCATACCCTTTGCCAGCACCAAGTCAGCAGCCTCAAATTCTGCCTT
>CAYGWR010000261.1:0-1783 GCA_964353645.1 uncultured Dehalococcoidia bacterium | reverse complement strand
TCAAGGCTCCCAAAGGCATCAAGATCCTCGATATCTATTTCACTATGGGCCGCTATGACGGGGTAATTATCTTCGAGGCATCTGATGCAAAAACAGCGATCAACTTTGCTGCGGACGTGGGCTTTACCACCGACTACCTGGCAGAGACCTTGACCGCTATTCCGGCAAAAGAGTTCTAAGTTACTATTTAGCTCCCAGGTAGCACTCTCTCAGCTTCCAGGCGAATACCGATAAGATAGGCTGAAGAAGCAGGGGTAGTAATATGCCAAAATACAAGTGCACAATCTGCGGCTATATTTACGATCCTGAGAAAGGCGACCCCAAGGGCAACATACCGCCGGGGACTCCATTCGAGGAACTGCCGGATAACTGGGTGTGCCCCATCTGCGGATGGTTCAAGAACAAGTTCAGACAAATATAGCTCTGAGCAGCTACGATAGCTTGAAGTTCACTGGCTGGCGTCAAACGCCTGAAATGCGTTTGCCCCGCTCTTACCCTTATACAAAGTCCAGAGACAGATAGCCACCCGCCTTCTTGGCTTTGTCGTAGACCAGCTTTGCCACAGCTATATCCTCGATAGCCAATCCTGTAGAATCGAAAATTGTGATAGCCTTTTGGTCCTTCCTGCCTTGTTTCCTGCCGACGACGATCTCGCCCAGGGTGGCGTAAACCTCTTCAATTGCGAAGAGCCCTTTCCTCACGGGGACATTGATTTCCCCCGCCGCTGCAGCCTGCTTCAGGTCGTCGACAACAACCACCGCTTTCTTTAATATGGAAGGATCGAGTTCCTCCTTCCCTTCCGCATCCGCACCGATGGCATTTATATGCGTCCCCGGCCGGACCCACTCGCTCTTCAGAAACGGCTCCCTTGCCGGGGTAACTGTACATACGATGTCCGAGTCCACCGTTTCTTCCAGGGAACACGCCTGTATCGAATATGCAGGGAATGACTTGATGAATGTCTCGACGGCGGCAGCGCGCTGGTCGAACACCTTGATTTGTCGGAGGTCGAAGAGCTCGCCATGCGCCGTTAACTGTGTGTAGGACTGGCGGCCAGCACCGACGATGCCCAGTGTGTGTGAATCCTTTCGCGCCAGGTATTTCGAAGCAATAGCCGCCGCCGCTCCAGTTCTATAAGCTGTTATATCTGTAGCGTCCATCACTGCCAGGGGATATCCTGTTGCTGGATCGCTATAAATCATGATGGCCATGACGGTAGGCAAGCCCAACGACTGGTTTTGAAGATGTACATTGACCCACTTCATTCCCGCAGCCCCCGGGATAGCCCCGGGCATGGCTCGAAAATCGCCCTGCTCCAAGACCAGGTATGCCTTAGGTGGCATCTTTGCTCTCCCCAGCGCCCAGTCTTTAAAAGCCTGCTCTACCGCTTCTATGACGTCCGCCATATTCAAGAGGCTTCGAACATCGTTTTTACTCAGGAAAAGAGTGGACATATCTCCTTTACTCCTTGCAAGGTTGACTCTATCGCCTTCACTGATACTTTGCAAATATACAGTCACATTGATAATATATGATACTGTCAACGCACAAATGAAGCAATGGCAAAATATATCCTTCGAAAATACCAGCCCTGATTTTGGAGAACACAAACGTTATAACATAAAGTGTGGTATATTGCAGGGGTGAGCAACTCGTTAGGGACTATGGTTTAGCCTTTGCTGAATTGGTTAAAATCCATCGTGCAAACCCTTCATAATCTAACAAGGATACTGAAGTGACAGAACAGTACGGATATGCCGGTAAAATCCTGAGGGTCGACTTA
>CAYGWR010000260.1:0-1784 GCA_964353645.1 uncultured Dehalococcoidia bacterium | reverse complement strand
CCCCTCTGGGCGATTCTGGGGCCAGCTCGATTTCAGCCAGCCGGCACAGCTTGATCAGGAAGCGGGTGGCCTTGTTAGCCATCTCAGCCCCCATCCCGCCTTCGGTGACGAAGTAGTTGTAGATTCCCTCCCGGGTTACCCCATCGGACCGCAGTCCGTGGAATACCCCTGAGTAGGCTCTGCGGACTATCTCCTGCAGGGCTTGGGTATAGGTAGTCCCTTTGGTTTTCAGCAGGCGGCTGCTCTCCGTGGGCTTGCCGTCCTCATCGATGAGCCCCAGGAACCTCAATGCGCCTACTACCTTGTATTCGTTGCTCGGGGCCATTTTATTGACTCGCAGGTAATCGCTGTCTATTCGGGAAGGTGTCGTCCTTCGCAGCAGGTTTAGAGCCTGGAGCGTGCCCCTGGCAGGCCCGTAGGGCGGGATGAGTCCGCGCCCTTCCAGTTCGTAGTCTCTGACAGTAGCCATGGCCTTCCTCTGGACTCCGTTTTCCTGGACTCCTTTATTCAGTCCGTGGA
Organism: uncultured Dehalococcoidia bacterium; assembly: GCA_964353645.1. Lineage (GTDB taxonomy): Bacteria > Chloroflexota > Dehalococcoidia > SZUA-161 > SZUA-161 > JACWAE01. The sequence goes on along the minus strand of CAYGWR010000260.1, from coordinate 1,265 downwards.
TAGTATTATACCAGAAATAGGGTGGACTGTCAACAGTCCGTACTAAACCAGTCTGTTTGGCACCTGTTTACCCTGCATCGTACGTAGCATAATGCTGATAAAAGAGGACTGTCGCAACTGCACAGTCCTGAGTCCTGTTCATTTTTAGAGCCTGGTCGGTTGAGAGACACCTGGGGATGGTTTAGTCCTGACAATGTCACAATTCAGTCCTGGTATCGAGGATGTCAGTCCCTCATTTTAAACCCGAACTGCAAAAGGCTGTTTATTAATGGGGGAGTGCAGAGGGGTGTCCCCCAGTCTCAAGATTACCTCATCCTTCCGAAGAAGGAGGGGGATATAGGGGGTTGAAAAGAGACTAATGAACAAACTGGTGAATCAATATTGACTTTTTACACGAAACCGTGTAAGGTGTGCCCATGAAGTCGAGGAGAAAGGTTCGCTGGGACAGCGAGGGCATCAGGGCGCTCAGGAGCCACCTGGGGATGACCCAGCAGGAGCTGGCAGACGAGTTGGGGACGCGACAGCAGACCATCAGCGAATGGGAGACGGGGATGTACCGGCCCCGCGGCGCCTCCGCCACCCTGCTCTCCATAATTGCCGAGCGCGCCAACTTCGGTTACATGGCGTCTGCGGAGGATAAATCTCCCCAGGACGATGTTTGAGTTGGGGGACATGGGCAAGGCCCTCTAAATTGAATCCTGGGGCTTTTGAGGGTTGAGCACCCCACTAGTGGCGTTTGGCAGAATTCGTACTGCGTTGAATGGTTGCGGTGGCGCAGAAGGGGGCGTCATAGATAAGGTAGAGGAGTGCCTTCTGGTCCGGATATGGAAGCGGCAACTGGTGGCAGCGGAGAGCCTGGTCACCGGCTCCGGGGAGAAGTTACAGGTTATCTACCCGGGGAAGGAGAACAGGGATTGCGGCCCCGATTTCGTGGGCGCTGTCATCGCCACCGACGGCGGACTGCTGGTCGGGGATGTAGAGCTTCACCAGAAGGCTGGCGACTGGAAGGGCCACGGCCATGGCCGCGACCCCAGGTATAACGGGGTGGTACTTCAGGTGGTCTGGGAGGGAGAAGTGTCAGTTATTCTCCAGAATGGCAAGACGGTGCCCACGCTGAGCTTGTGTCATTGCCTCAAGGGCTCGTTGGAGGAAGTGCGCCGCTGGGCCTGCCTCGATATGGTGCCTGACGAGCCCTGCCACGATGCCCTGGGGCGGCTGGGCGATGACGAGATGGGCAGGCTGCTGGATGAAGCCGGCGAGGAGCG
>CAYGWR010000259.1:0-1801 GCA_964353645.1 uncultured Dehalococcoidia bacterium | reverse complement strand
CATATTTACGAAACTCGATTAAGTAATACCTGGCGGGCTGGCCAGGTCCGCTGGGGGAAAGGAGGGGAGGATGCCCAAGAGTATATACAAGGTGATCGAGATCATTGGGACCAGCCCCAAGTCGTGGGAGGAAGCTGCCGCGAATGCTGTGGCGGTGGCTTCGAAGACGTTGCGTGACCTTCGCATCGCTGAGGTTGTTGAGATGGACATGCAGATAGAGGATGGGAAGGTCGTCAACTACCGCACCAAGATAAATCTCTCCTTCAAGTATGAAGGCGGCGGCTGAGCTTGATGCAGCGCGGGCAACCTCCCGCGCTGGAGAAGAAACGATGAAAAAGAGCCACCCGATATATCGGGTGGCTCTTTTTATGGTTAAGTTGAGGGATGTCAAGGGTGGGGGGGGCAGGCAAGCAAGGCGGGATACGTAGAAGGGTGAAAGAGACGAGGGCTTGGATCATGTGTGTCTAATGGATTGTGGTCTAGGAAAATATTCTTGCTTGCTTAAAATACTCTTGCGGGAGGGCCGGGATACCGGGCGCGCTGGCGAGGACTGCGGCGCGGTATTTAGCTGCTGCGCCTGAGAGCGACTGCTTGGTAGCAGTCAGTTCGCCATCTCTGGAAGCGATGCCTTGCTCAAGCTGGGCTATGCGTGCTTGCAGTTCATCGCTCTTTGCTTTCCAGTCAGTTTCCTCGGAACTCTGTACCTGTTCATCCTTGGTCTCCTCCGCCATGTTTCACCTCCTCTCACAGGGTTGATAGTTATCAGCCCCTACATCTAGATTCAAGGCAGGGCAATAGTAGGACATTAGTTCTCATACTGTCAAGAGGAAAATGTCGCAGTACGCTTGACGAATTGGGCCAGAAGATGATATGATGCTATTGCATAAATACGTATGTACGTATACACGCCCAGGCGACTAAGGAGTTGAAGACATGAGCAAGAGGATGACTGTGGTGTTCCGAGATGAAGACCTTTATATTCACTTGAAGGTGGAGGCCGTCAAGCGGCAAAAACCTGCTAGCGACATTGTTGCTGAGGCGGTGAAGGAATGGTTGGAGACCCGAGAGGATGCCGAACTGCTGTCTGTAATTGAGGCTGCCCGCGCTGAATGGGAGAAAAGGGGCGGGCGGCCATGGGCTGAGGTGGAGAAGGAGCTTGAAGATGCAGTGAGCCGACGGGAAAGAAAGGCAAAGCCCAAGCGTGTATAGGATTGAGGTCTCGCCTGCTGCTGACCGCGATATAGAGAAGCTACGAGGGCGGATACAGCGGCACAGCTTTGAGTGGTTGAGATCTGCAATAAGGAGCTTGGCGGAAAATCCCCGTCCCCATAAAGTGAGGAAAATCGAAGGGGCTGAGAGGGCATATCGGGTAAGGGTGGGAGATTATAGAGTAGTCTATGAGATATATGACAAAGAGAGGTTGGTGCTCATAATTCAGGTAGCGCGGCGCACGGAGGCTACATATAGAGGTATCTAACGATGTATCTGGAAGGTGATAAGGAGAGAATATAATGAGTGAGAAAGCTTTTGCTACTGCTATCAACTGTATGGACGGCCGGGTACAGCTTCCTGTAACGGCGTTCCTGAAAAAGAAGTATGGTGTGGACTACGTAGATATGATCACCGAGCCCGGTCCGAACTGGATACTGGCGGCAAACAAGGATCAGCCAATAATCGACTCGATCAAAAGAAGGGTGGGAATTTCTACGACAAAGCATGGTTCAAAACATGTCGCTATAGTAGGGCACCACGATTGTGCTGGCAATCCTGTGGATAAAGATACCCATCTGGCGCATATTCG
>CAYGWR010000258.1:0-1801 GCA_964353645.1 uncultured Dehalococcoidia bacterium | reverse complement strand
AGGAGGCGCCGCATTACAAGATAGCCGGCGGCACTTCGGAGATTCAGAGGCAGATCCTCGCCACCAGGACCCTGGGGCTCCCCAGAGGATAGCCCTAACTCACCAGGCGAAGCCACATCCGCAAGGTTAAAGGATTGGTTTTGTTCATGGTCAATTTGAGAGATTCATCCTTGAGTAAAGTCGAAGGCAGCAAGAAGACCGACATCGTAGGCTGTGTGTTCAATATAGAGCGGTTCGCCATTCGCGACGGCCCTGGTATCAGGACAACCGTTTTCCTCAAGGGCTGCCCGCTGAGATGCCTGTGGTGCGCTAATCCGGAATCCATAAGTCCGGTGCCACAGCTTTTCTATCTGGAAAACCTATGCACGAGATGCTACCGCTGTGTCGATGTATGCCCCAATAAGGCTACCACCAAAACCCCTGAGGGGGCCATTGCAATCAACCGCAGCCTGTGCAAGGCCTGCGGAAAATGCGTGGAGGTATGCCCCAACAAGGCCAGAGAGATAAGTGGGAAGCTGATGACCGTCGAGGAAGTATTGGAAGAAGTAAAAAGGGATGCGCTGTTCTATCAAAACTCGGGCGGCGGCGTCACCTTATCGGGTGGCGAACCGACCCACCAACCGGAATTTCTCTGGCATCTCCTTAAGAGCTCTCAAGAAAGCGGCATTCAGACTGCTCTCGATACCTCCGGGTTTGTCAAGCCTGAGATTCTGAAAAGGGTGCTGGAACATACCAATCTGGTGCTTTACGACATTAAGCACATGGACCCGGCAAAGCACAAAGAGCTCACCGGCGTCGATAACCGTCTAATTTTAGAGAACGCCAGGACGATTGCCGCCATGGGCAAGCCCATGATAATCAGGGTGCCTTTGATCCCGGGGTATAACGATTTGAAAGAGAACATCGTAGCGCTGGCAGAGCTTATGCTCAGCCTGGGACTTAAAAGGGTTGACCTCTTGCCCTACCATTCGCTGGGCAAGATTAAATACCAAAGATTAGGCATGGAATACAAATTAAGCGACCTCAAACCCTACGAAGCGGGTGAGGTGGCGAAGATCAAAGCTGACCTCGAGTCCTACGGGCTACAAGTCGGGGTCGGCTAACCTTAAGGAGGCAACATGGATTTCGCCCTTAGCGAACAACAGGAAATGCTTAAGAAAGCAGCCAGCGAGTTCCTGGCCAAGGAATGCACCAAGAAGCTGGTTCGAGAAATGGAAAAGGATGAAAAGGGATATTCGCCGGAGCTGTGGAAAAAGACGGCAGACCTGGGCTGGATGGGCCTGGTCTACCCTGATAAATACGGCGGCAGCGGGCTGACCTTCGTTGATTTCACCACCCTGCTCGAGGAGATGGGCAAGTCGATTGTCCCCGGCCCCTTCCTCTCCACTGTGCTTTGTGGTTTAGCCATCTTGAAATGGGGGACTGAAGCCCAGAAAAAGGACATACTGCCCAGGATAACCAAAGGTGAGGCAATACTGTCCCTGGCGCTGATCGAGGCAAGCTCTACTTACGATGCAGCGGGGATAAAAGTCAAAGCTGTTACTGATGGTAATGCTTTTATTATCAACGGAACCAAGCTCTTCGTTACCGATGCCCATGTTGCCGACTATCTGCTCTGTGTGACCAGGACGAAGGCCGGCAGGAATAAGCAGGAGGGCATCACCCTCTTCCTGGTAGATGCCAGGAGCCCGGGCATAAGCTGCACCCTTCTGAAAACATTCACCGGGGATAAGAAGTGCGAAGTCATTTTCAAGAATGTGCGAGTCCCCAAAGCCAAAATGCTGGGCAAGCTCGACCAGGG
>CAYGWR010000257.1:0-1806 GCA_964353645.1 uncultured Dehalococcoidia bacterium | reverse complement strand
TCAGGGGTAAAGGGGGGCCTCTGTGCCGGAAGGTACGGGGTATGCTCTCCGAATATATCGATAATAGCCTCAGCAGCGAGAACAAAAGCCTCGTTGAGCGTCACATCGAGACATGTGAGGCTTGTTCAAAAGAGCTTGAATCGCTGCGGATGACGGTGCGTTTGCTGGGCAGGGTGTCCCAGTCGCCCGTGCCGAGGTCCTTTACCCTGCCTGTGCCCGAGCCCAGACGTGAGAGCGTTTTTGTTCCTTCGGGCCTCCGTTTGCCGCGTCCCGCGACTGCTGTTGCCGTAATCGCTATCGGCCCCACAAGCCTTCGCTGGCTGCGCCCGGCAACCGCTATTGTCGCTATTGTCCTCGTGGTGCTGCTTATGGGCGATTTCCTCCATGCCTTTGAAAACAATGCCGGGGTTAATAGCGGGAGAGGTGACGCGACTTATGTTCAATTAGCGCCCTCATATGCAGCTACTGAGCAGCAGACGATGGTTACTGTCCCAGGTATTATGGGACAGATGTCTCTTGCTACTGCAAAAGCTGTAGGATACACAGAGTACGCTATGGTTCCCTCCTCTCCTGTTTCTCAGCCTATAACTCAGCCAATCCCGAGTGTTCTCGGTGATGAAGGGCCAACTGGAGCACAGGTGATAGTCCGGGGCGAGGCTGGGGTAGGTTGGCCGTTGCGGCAGATTGAGATAGGCCTGGGTGCTGCGGTATTTGTTCTGCTCGCGCTAATTATTTTCGCCAGAAGGCAGCGCACTAAGGGGGTAGGTGCCGGATGATGAAGCACCTGCTGTTGCTCGTGGGTTTGATGGCGGTGACATCTGTTTTCATGGCGTCAGCGTGCAGTTCCGGTGAAGCAGGCCAAAGCACGGGGCCCCAGGGGATATCTCAGGAGGAAAGCCAGGAGATAGCCCGGCAATATGTGATCAATGAACCGACCTTCGTATTCGACGGCATGGGGGAAACCCTCGCGCTTGTGAGCACAACCACTTTGAAATGCCCCTATTGCTGGGAGTTTGCGTACCAATTCGATTGCCGCCAGTCAGGATATGGGAATCGCACGGGGCTTATGGTTGCACAGGTAATCACTCCGCATACAGCGAGTATAGTGGTTCAGGAGGGCAAGGTCACTTCAGCGGTGATGGACGGAAGTTGGGATATGATGGGGCAGAAACTTATTGGCAATAATACCTAAAAAGCGTGCCTGTTGTCCCTGACCCTGGGCGGCGGGCTGGATAAGGAGGTTCAGGATGAAGAAGGGGCTGCTACTGGTAATAGGTTTGGTTCTGATGATTTCTCTGCTGCTGATTGGTTGCGAGTCCCAGGAGACCACCGGCGCTAATGGCTCTCAGCAGACAGGTGTCTGGGTAAGCGGTACAGGTAAGGTAACGGCTGTGCCTGATGTCGCTATCCTCAGCTTGGGAGTCGAGGCTCAGGAAAAGACCGTAAAAGAGGCGCAGAGCGAGGCAGCCTCTGCGATGACTGCGGTGGTGGCTGCGCTCAAAACGAACGGAGTTGCCGATAAGGATATCCAGACTCAGTGGTACAACATATCGCCGGTGATGAAATGGGTCGAGGACACCAATGAGCAAATCACCATCGGCTACAAAGTGACCAATATGGCGACGGTGAAAATCAGGGATATTAGCAAAGCAGGGGCTACTATAGATGCAGTAGCCGAAGCCGGTGGGAACTTGACCCGGATCAACAGCATCAACTTCACCGTGGATGACCCGACGGCCTACTACAATCAAGCCCGGGAGAAGGCCATGCAAGATGCCAACGCCAAGGCGGAGCAAATGGCAACCC
>CAYGWR010000256.1:0-1813 GCA_964353645.1 uncultured Dehalococcoidia bacterium | reverse complement strand
TTTCGAGCCGGGCACCAGCTCACCATAGTGTCCCAGTATCTGCATGCCGGTTTGGGCCAAATCGTAAACCGTCTCGGTGCTGAGCAACTTGGTTGTCGCCACCTCGGTCAGGGTGAACATCTTATGCACCTGCATCCAGGAAAGACGGTAAGACAGAACCCTGGTCACGGCGAACTTCATCTCTATCTCAGCGAGCTTGTGTCTGATGAGCGGGTCGGCTGCCAGCGGCTTGCCGTTGCGCTTGGTCGTCTTGACATACTCTGTCAGTTGCTCCAGCGCGCGGTGGAATCCGCTGACTGTGACTGCTCGTTCGAATAGCAGAGCAGCCCCTATGATGTAGAACCCCTGATTCAGGTCGCCGACCAGGTTCTCTTTGGGGACTTTGACATCGTCGTAGAAAACCTCGGTGGAATGGTATCCGCTCATGTTGTATATGGGGCGGATAGTGAGCCCTTTGGTATGTTTAAGGTCTATGATGAGCAGCGAGATGCCCTTGTGTTTCTTGGGGTTCTCCAGGTCGGTTCTGACCGCAACCCAGCCGTAGTCGGCGAAGTCGGCCTTGGTGCTGAACATCTTCTGGCCGTTGAGCAGGTAGTAGTCGCCCTTGTCCTCTGCCTTGAGCGACAGCGAAGCAAGGTCCGAGCCCGACCCCGGTTCGGTATAGCCCATGGAGAACTCGACCTCGCCGTGGGCAATCATGGGCAGGTATTTCTTCTTTTGCTCCTCGTTTCCATGTATCAGAAGAGTGGGGCCCACTACCATAGCGCCGATCACAGCGAAGGGTGATGGGGCGAAAGCTTTGGACAGCTCGTCCTGAATAACATAGTTGTCCAGCGGAGAGGCAGCCATGCCGCCCCATTCCTTGGGGTACAAGGGGCAGAGCCAGCCTCTTTCCCCCAGCTTGCGCAGCAGCCTCCAGGTATCCTGGCTATACGGCCGGTCGAACCTGAAATCCAGCCTGCTTTCGTCGGTAACCTCTTTTTGCAGGAACTTTCGCACCTCCAGGCGCAGACGCTCTTGTTCTGGCGTAAAACTGAAATCCATAGACATGCCTCCGTTTCTCAAAACCACGGGTAGCCTGGAGCACCTGCTCCAGGATTTTAGGGCGGAGCAGGTGCTCCGCCCTACCCAGATTTAACCGACTATTTCTTTTCCAGTCCCAGCACTTTCCGGGCTGTGTTGAGATATACGTTCTGCAAGACCTCGGGCTTGTAATTACTCGCCTCCCAGTCTCCAAACAGTGTGGCATAAGGGAAGAAGGGGTAGTCGGAGCCGAACATTATCTTATTCTTGATACGGGTGTTCAGTTCCCTCCTGAAGTTATCATGGAAGTACTTGGGCCGCCAGCCGTGCACCTCGCAGTACACATTGTTCTTGTGTATCATCACTGCTGTCATCTCGTCGACCCAGGGGAAGGGATAGTGGTGCCCGATTATGGTCAGGTTGGGGAACGCAGCGGCGACATCATCTATATTGGGGATTGGCTTCTCACTGGAAAGGCGGATGCCCATTCCGCCGATCTGGCCACCGCCCTGTCCGGCGCCGCCGGCGGTTGCGCCGACCGAAATCTTAACCGGCACCCCGGCATCCTGGCACAGGTCATAGAACGGCCACCACATCTTATCGTTGGCTGGTATTCCGTACATTCCGGTGATGAACATACCGAAGCTTCCCAGGTCCTTGATGCATCTCTCGGCTTCTTTCAGCGCCTTCCAAATACCGAAGTCGGGTATAGGAATACCGAGCCAGAAACCGAGAACGACATCGGGATAATCTTTCTTAAGCTGGCCTATATAGTTGTGCCTTTCCTGTA
>CAYGWR010000255.1:0-1821 GCA_964353645.1 uncultured Dehalococcoidia bacterium | reverse complement strand
ATTATATGATAGAACGATCCCCTGTTGGGTTACCTACTTAAATGATTTGACACGGATTACTTGTGGGGATTTTAGCAATTCTTTTCAACCCCCGTCAGAAAGCCTTACACGCTCAGCGGCTTGCGCCAAAGTTGACAACCACTCCTCACAATGATATGGTAGAGTTAAGATTTAAGTCACCCCTACTGTAACATCTGGAGGAATGTAGTGAAAGATCAAGGTACGACGAAAAAGAAGGTGGAGGCTGCCCTGGCCGAGATAAGACCCCACCTGCAGGCAGACGGCGGAGATGTCGAGCTGGTGGATGTCACCGATGGCAAGGTTAAGGTGAAGCTAACCGGAGCTTGCGGCGGATGCCCCATGGCAGCTATGACCCTGCATCGCGGTGTGGAACGGGTGATAAAGGAGCAGGTTCCCGAGATAGTCGAGGTAATCGAAGTCTAAAGAGTTTATAGAGGCGTTGCACCCGCAGGGTGCAACGCCTCTATTTATGGTTCAGACAGCCCCTGATTAGAACCTATACCCCTTTTTCCAACTCAAAGGCCTTGTGCAGAGCACGGACCGCATCGTTTGTCTTAGCCTCGTCGATAATACAGGTTATCTTTATCTCCGAGGTGGTGATCAACTCGATATTTATGCCCGCCTCATAAAGAGAGCGGAACATCATTGCTGCATAACCCGGTGCAGTCTGCATACCGGAACCGACGATACTGATTTTCGCCAGCTTGCTATCGCTGACGCACTCCTTGGCTTTAATAGATTTGACCACAGGCTCGATCACCTTCATCGCCTTCTTAAGGTCAGTTCTGGACACCGTAAAAGTGAGGTCGGTAACACCGTTTACACTGGCATTCTGAACAATGGTGTCCACACTTACGCTCGCCTTGGCCAACGGGTCAAATATGGCACTGGCGATCCCCGGTTTGTCAGGGACACCGACTACAGTTACTTTAGCCACATTAAGGTCATGAGCTATTCCCCGCACCTTATTTCGAGCTTCCATTGAAACGCCTCCATGGATAAGAGTACCCGGGTTGTTACTGAAACTAGAAGCCACCAGTATAGGCATCTTGTACACCTCGCCCAACTCCACAGCCCGTGAGTGCATAACCTTAGAACCGAGGGATGCCAATTCCAGCATCTCCTCATAGCCTATCTCATCCAATTTCCGTGCCTCAGGGACAAGCCTGGGGTCGGCGGTATAGACGCCATCGACATCAGTGTATATCTCACACCTGTCCGCACCCAGACTTATAGCCAGGGCCACCGCCGTAGTATCCGAGCCACCCCGGCCCAGCGTTGTGATATCCATCTTGTCAGTAATCCCCTGAAAACCGGCAACTATTACGATCTTGCCTCTATCGAGTTCCTTGTGTATACGGCGAGGATCGATTCCCAAGATACGCGCACGGCTATGGACAGCATCGGTTTTTATTCCTGCCTGAGCCCCGCTGAGGCTGATCGACTTCGCTCCCATCGATTTCAATGCCATTGCCAGCAGGGTACAGGACACGATCTCGCCTGTAGAGAGGAGGAAATCAAGCTCCCGCTCGTCGGGTTCGTCTGAAACCTGCTGAGCAAGTTTGATCAGGCTATCGGTGCTCTTCCCCATGGCTGAGACCACTACCACCACCTGCTTCCCCTGCTCCTGAGCCGTTATGGCCCGTCGAGCTACATTTTTAATCTTGTCGGCGTCAGCCACCGAGCTGCCGCCGTATTTTTGCACCACGATTGCCATCATCCGCTCCCTAGTGTTAACTTTCTCATGATAGTATAGCCATCTTTGATGAAAATTCCAGTGCTTTTCGCCTCTTTTTCGCT
>CAYGWR010000254.1:0-1826 GCA_964353645.1 uncultured Dehalococcoidia bacterium | reverse complement strand
AGCAGCGGTTTCGTAAACCGCCGGTCGTCGGTTCAAGTCCGACCGCTGGCTTTATCTTTATAGGAGGGACACCAGTGAAAAAAGTCGCTGTTATCACAGATTCTGTGTGTTGCCTGCCTGTAGAGCTGGTAGAGAAATACGATATCCATGTGATCCCCATCTACATAGTCTATAAAGGCAAAAGCTACCGCGATGGCGTTGATATAAGCCCCAGCGAAGTCTATCAGATCATGCGCAAGAAGAAAGACCTTCCCACCACCTCAACTCTAGCGGCAGGCGAATTCCTCAATGCCTACCGTGAAGCTAGCCAGAAGGCAGAGAGCATACTCTGCATAACCCTCACCAGTCTGCAAAGCAAAGTCTTCGAAGCTGCTATGGTAGCCAAACAACAGGCTAGAGAGGTAATGCCGAACACTCCCATTGAGGTCATGGACAGCCGTGCCGTAGCTGGTGCTCTAGGGTTCATCGTTCTTGAGGCTGCCCGCACTGCCAGCCAGGGGGCTGAGCTCCCTCAGGTAATAGATGCGGCGCGCAACATAATGGGTAAAGTAGGATTCCTGGCAATGGTGGACACTCTCTATTTCCTTGCCAGAACCGGGCGTATCGCCAGGGCAGCAGCCTGGGCTGGGTCGCTATTGGATATGAAGCCCGTTCTAGATCATAATCCAGCAGTGGGAGAGACGATGCCTGTGGCACGCCCCAGGACCAAGGCGAAAGCTGTACAAATCATGCTCAAGCTCATGGCGGAGAAGGTGGGGAATCGTACAGTTCACGTGATAGTACATCACGCCGATGAACTGGAAGATGGTGAGAAGCTGAAAGCGGAGATCGGGGCGAGGTTTAAATGCGCGGAACTTTATCTCACGGAATTCACCCCGGCCATGGGAATTCATGCCGGCCCTGGTGTCCTTGCTATATCCTTCTACGCTGACTAGGATACTCATTTCCCGCAGCAATGACCACTGTCGCCCTACAAGCTCGGGCGGAACGTCTTTGAAGAAATGAGACAAAGGTTAGAAGAAGAACGCTGAGTGCAGAAATAGTTATGACAATATCATAAGGAAGCAAGGTTATTAGAGCTCGATGTTCCTCATTCAAGGTTCCCCTCCAATCCGCTAGACTGGGTCATCGGAAGCAGCAATCGCCACCATTAATGCCCCCATTTAATCTTTTCGGCAACCTGTTTGGTTTGCTCAAGCAGGGAATCGATACTAATATCAATCAAATCTTTAGACAGCTTGCTGATAGAGCTTTCTACAAGTTCCTCACTCGTGAAAACATCGAGTAAGCTATCGGTTCCCTTATCATCTTTTTTAGGGCCCTTTGCCTGAGCCGGATCTGCTACTGCGACTTTATCGCCACTTCCTTTGGGAGCTTGGAGATTATTTTCAGCCATCAACAATGCCTCCTTAGATCCATCCTTAGCCATACCAGCTTTCTCATATCAAAGAGAGGCCGGGGAAAACTGCCTTCCACCGTATAAATCGCACTCGAGTTCTAATCACAGAGCATAATCTACAGCAGCAGCCATGTGAATAGCCCATCGGTTTAAATCACATTAGGAAATCGTACCTGAGAAAACCGTACTCGCCTTAAATACTTTTTAAACTACTGAGTATAGCAGTGTATAGTTTGAACGACATCCAAAGACATTTTCTCTCTAACCCATCGCTTGACACCAGATTAGACAGGACGTTATGCTATCCAGCAGTGTGACTGGGGACATGGTGAAAAGGGGGAAACGATGAGCAAGCTCCTGGAGAAGCTAGAGCGAATTTCTGAGGGCAACGGCCAGCCAATGGGTTTCGGGCCGGCGGTGACCAGAA
>CAYGWR010000253.1:0-1840 GCA_964353645.1 uncultured Dehalococcoidia bacterium | reverse complement strand
AGTCCAGGCCAGGTCGTCGGTGCGATTACCCGCGCTGGAGTAAGAAACGACTACCACGTTGGTGCTGTCGTCGGTGGCTGTCCCATTGCCGTTATTTGTCGGCTCCGTCAGGTCGATCTTCTCGCCATTCAAAGCGCTGGCTACGCAGATCACCAGCTCGTTGACCTGGCTGGCATTACCATGGGCAACCACATCGCCTTTCATCAGTAGCGTGGACCTTGCATGCTGCAGCCCGGTGTAGACTGCTTCCTGGCCCTTCTGGGACGAAAATATACCTGCTGACAACACTGTGTACGCAAATACGGAGGCCACAACCACGAAGGCAATCAGGATGATCGCCGTCTCCAGGCCGGTGATGCCTCTCTCGTCCCTTCGCATCGTCTTTACTAGTCTTTTCAACATCCTTATTTCCTCCTTATCAGTTTGATGCCACTGCCCACTACAGCCTGCTCGTGGCGCCGCAGGCTGCCCGAGAAAACACATGGCCTAGGCTTCGATCATCTCGACCACCTCCCTCTGGCCTTGCCCTTTCGCATCGGTATAGCTCGTATCATATAGGAAGGCCAAAACGTCTTGTTTCCGATATCTCCAGTCGCCGCGGTCTCCCACCTTGTAGGCCCTGAGCTTTCCGCAGCGACTCCAGCGCCTCACAGAGCTGACGTGCACCCTGAGGAATTCAGCGACTTCATCACAGGTCATGATTGCGTTCTCACCGGACTTTTTCCCGTTTGTTATCTTTGCTGTTCTACTCACTGTGCTGCCCTCTTTGTATCAATGCAGGCTTCCGCAGTAGAAAAGTGCTCTATGTTATCCTGTGAAGCCATTTTGATACTCTATTGTTCCTCTGCCATACTTCTAAGAGCTACTTCGATTATTGAATAAGAATTCGCTGCTTTTGCGAGCAATGAGATACATATCGGTAGCAATCGTAGCAACTGCGCACTACTGCTACAATCACCAGCCAGTACTATACGAAATAGATAAATAGTCATGCCTTAAATGTGCACCGTCCCGCTCCGGCCTTTCTCAAAGGCTCGGCAGGCACCCAAAGAGGGACCCCCAACTGTGGGGGACTATTCGGGGGTAAAAACGTTACTAAAAGCTACTACTATCGCCCTTGCTATAAAAGATTCCATGTATTATCATTAGACTGCATGGAATGATGATTTTTCTAGAAACCATACGATACAGTGTCCAGTAGTGTTATAGAAAGTTTAGACCTCAAGATAGGCGAACGTAAGGCGCATTACCTGAAAGCAGGCAGCGGTCCACCCGTGGTCCTGATACATGGAGGCGCCGACGATTCAAAAACCTGGGCAGAGACCATGACTGCCCTCTCCCAGTCCTACAGCCTCTATGCCCCCGACATGCTGGGTTACGGCTTGAGCGACAGGGACAAGACCAGCTACTATTTGTCAGAGTTCGTCGACTTTACTCTCGGCTTCATCCAAGCGCTGGGCTTGGACTCAGCAGCCCTCGCCCTCGTAGGGCACTCCCTGGGCGGCAGGATATGCCTGGAGATCGCCCTACAACACCCCGAGAGAGTTCGCAGGCTTGTCCTGATCGATACAGTTGGGTTTGCCAGACTAGCCCGGTGGGGAACCTTCCTCGGCGCCGCAGCCTGGGCCATTCGCGAGGCCCGGGGGCGACGGCAACCTTACCCCAGATTCCTGAAGGAAGACGGCGAGGACAAAGACTGGAGGTGCCTGGACAAGCTGACAACGCTCAAGGCGCCCACCCTCGTAATATGGAACAGCCGCGACCCCTACTACCCACTAGGAGAAGCCATCAAGGCTAAAAAATTGATACCCGGGGTACGCTTCGAGATTTTCCCCGGCTA
>CAYGWR010000252.1:0-1854 GCA_964353645.1 uncultured Dehalococcoidia bacterium | reverse complement strand
TCCTCAGGGCAGAAAACCCTGGCTATCTCAACCGATGCCACCCCTTCCCTGTCGCATATCTTCTCGAAGCCGGTATTGGAAAAACCCCAGATGGTTAAAGGCTCTCTGTACCTCAATGAACTAGGTGTGGACGAGGTCGAGGAGATGTGGGACGAGAAATTCGGGAAAGAGGTATATGACGTCTTCTCCACTTTCGTAGCCATCGACTATACACAATTCGTCGAATTCACCACATCCATCCTGCCGGGACTTAGCGATGAGTTCATGGTCGACTACATCAGGGAACTGAGTTTGAATGATGGTTGGGAAAATATCATCTGGGATACAGCGCCACTGGGACAAACCCTCGCCTTGCTTCATACACCGGCTATGCTGGTGGAGCATCTGAAACTGGCTCCGCGGATTTATACCAGGCTGAAAGCCAGCAACATCAGCAAAGAGCCGATACTGAATATCATAAGCCGGTGGCAGAAGCTATCCGCCGATGAAATGGATTTCCTGAGAAACAGCGTAAAATTCGTGCTGGTCACCATACCCGAGGCCCTGGCGGTGGAGCAGCTTGAAAGCGTTTTCTCTCAGTTGCGCAGATATGGCCTCAGGGTGGAACAGTTGATAGTCAATAACGTGATAAAGGTGGATGACTCGGAGTTTCTCAGAACGAAAGCCGCGCAGCAAAAGAAGTACCTGAATATTATCCACGAGAGGTACACCGACATACCGATAGTCGAGGTCCCTTTGTTCCCCTATGAACTCCGGGGTTGGGACAGGCTGAAAGAGGTCGAAAAAATACTGTTCCCCTAGTCAGCCTCTGATATCAAGGCGGTTTGATAATGCAAATCTCAGTAGTGGAAGCCAGAGACCTGCCGGAGGCCTGGTTCCTCTGCCTGCGCAAGACGCTTACGCAGGGACGCGAGTATACCATCGACAGGGGCAGCAATGTCGGGCACCGCAGAAAAGAGCTGGATTTCATCGTGCTGCAGGTAAAACACCCCGACAGGCGGCCCCTCGTCCCGGATGTGCCTCAGGGGGTGCCTCCTCCTTCGTCTATGGAATATGTGGAGAACTACCTCCAGTACCTGATGACCTCCCTTAAGGCTGACAAGGAGCAATATACCTACGGCGAGGACCTGGCAGACCAGATACCGGAGCTGATCAGGATATACAAAGAGGGCGGCCACAATACGAATCAGGGATTCATGGCAGTGGGCAGCAGGGAATCCATCAAGCTTTCCGACCCGCCCTGCTTGAGGGGGATAGACACCAGGGTTATGAACGGGAAATTGCACTTCATAGCGTACTTCAGGTCGTGGGACCTGTGGGCGGGGTTCCCCTCGAACCTGGCGGGTATGCAGCTTCTCAAGGAATACGTGGCAAGCGAGATAGGCGTGGAGGATGGGGAGCTGATAGCGTTAAGCAAGGGGCTGCATTTATATGACTACACCTGGGGACTGGCTAGAACCGCAGCGGGATTGGAGGGAGCTTAGAGCGCGCTGCTAAGAAGAGGAGAACTGGGTGAACCGGTGGACAATACTAAACCAATCATCCAATACCATAACCAGGCTACATTCCAACTGCTCGGCCCCAGCCACTTGAAACTGTGCACTGCCCACATGACCCCGCCACACCAGACAGCCCGTTTCATTGTCCTCGATCTCGACTGTTAGCTGGTGCCTTCTCACCATACTGGTTACAACTCCGGCTAAGGCACTACTATTACACTTGCCTCCCCGAATAACCAACTCACCCTTGTTGCCATCCCGAGTAGCACGGAGAGCCTCACCCTCCCACAGGGTGTCGTCAATAATATCGAGTTGGCTGATCGTTGCTCTCATCGTTGTCATAGCTCTATGGTAC
>CAYGWR010000251.1:0-1881 GCA_964353645.1 uncultured Dehalococcoidia bacterium | reverse complement strand
GGCTAGTGCGCCTGAAAGCGTGCATGATACAGAAGGGTGCAAGTCCCTTCCAGGCAAACGTTCTCCGGCCTGTAACCGAACGCAACTGCGTGGCCGCGAGGCCGGGTGGAGAGCAGCGGGAGGTGAACGACCAGTCCGCAGGATGACGAACTCGATTCGGCCGGTCGCGTCGGCGAGCCTGCTAGCCAATGAGCGAAGCCCAGACCCGCAAGGGAAGCGAGTCGCGCTGAGGGGTAACGTGTCAAAGCGACGACAGGGCGCGACAGGTGATTGGAGGCGGAATGGTCGGAAGGCCATGCACGTGAATCAGGGAGACCTGTGTCGGGGTCGAGCCGGCGTTCATGCCCCGGAGGGCCGAAGAACCGGTCCGGCGCAGGAGTCAGAGCGTCCGTAGTAGCGAGGAAGGGCCGTAACGGGCCCGGAGCGAAGGGAACGCAGGAAGATGGAGGTCGCCAAGGACAGGACGATGGAAGCGTCACCGGCGGCAGTGCCCGAAAAGGCTAAGCAAGCCGGAGAAGTCCCGGACCGCTGGTCCTGGACGGAACCGTCGGTCTGGACGCGGCGGATGTTGACGGCTCTGGAAGACGGAGTGAAAGGAGGCGTGTGGTTCAGCCTGATTGACAAGGTGTATCGCCCGGCCAACCTGCAAGCGGCCTTCGCCAAGGTGCGGGCCAACGGCGGGGCGGCCGGGGTGGATCACCAGACGATCGAGCAGTTCGCGGAGGACGTGGACGGGCAGTTGCAGCGACTGGGCGAATCGCTGAGGGCCGGGACGTATCGGCCGTCGGGGATTCGACGGGTGTGGATTCCCAAGCCGGGCAAGAAGGAGAAGCGTCCGCTGGGGATACCGACGGTGCGGGACCGGGTGGCGCAGGGCGCATTGCGGGCGGTGCTGGAACCGATCTTCGAGCGGGACTTCGCCGAGCACAGCTACGGGTTCCGTCCGGGACGGTCGTGCAAGGACGCCCTCCGTCGTGTGGACGAGTTGCTCAAGAGCGGCCACACGTGGATCGTGGATGCGGACCTGAAAAGCTACTTCGATTCGATCCCGCACGCCAAGCTGATGGACCGGGTTGAGGCGAAGGTCGCCGACGGGCGGGTGCTGGCGTTGATCGGCCAGTATCTCAAGGCCCAGGTGATGGAGACGAGCGCAGGCTGGACGCCGGAAGAAGGCTGTCCGCAAGGGGCGGTGATTAGTCCCTTGCTGTCGAACATCTACCTGGACGACCTGGACCACGTGATGGCCCAGGGCGGCGTTGAGATGGTCCGCTACGCCGACGACTTCGTGATCCTGTGCCGCAGCGAGACGGCGGCCCGCGAGGCGTTGAACCGGACGGCGGCCTGGACGGCGCAAGCCGGCCTGACGCTGCACCCGGCCAAGACGCGAATCGTGGACGCCACCCGACCGGGCGGGTTCGACTTCCTGGGCTACCACTTCGAGCCGGGCTATCGCGACGGGCAGTTCAAGCCGTCTTATCGCTGGCCGTGCCCGAAGAGCCTGGGCAAACTGAAAGACGCGATCCGGGCCAAGACCCGCCGCAACAACGGCCAGGGCCTCCAACAGATCGTCGCCACGGTGAACCGGACGTTGCGTGGCTGGTTTAACTACTTCAAACACAGCTACCCAACGACGTTCAAGCCGCTTGACCAATGGGTCCGCATGCGGTTGCGCAGCATTTTGCGGCGGCGTGCGAAACGACGCGGACGGGGCCGGGGAGCCGATCATCAGCGCTGGCCGAACGCGTTCTTTGCCGAGCGTGGGCTGTTCTCGACCGCAACAGCCTATGCCGCGGCCGTTCAACCCCCTTGTGGGTGAACCATCGACCGGAGAGCCGGATGCGGGAAATCCGCCCGTCCGGTTCGGAGGGAGGAGGGACCGGG
>CAYGWR010000250.1:0-1886 GCA_964353645.1 uncultured Dehalococcoidia bacterium | reverse complement strand
CACATCGCCCTGTGCTTTATAGACCCTGGAGACGTTGCGCTAGTTCCCGACCCGGGCTACCCGGTCTATTCCATAGGCACTATGTTCGCTGGCGGCGAGAGCTACCTCATGCCGCTTACTGAGGACAACGATTTCCTGCCCAACCTCAGCAAAATTCCCGCCAAAGTTGCACAGAAGGCCAAGCTGATGTGGATAAACTACCCCAACAACCCCACTGGGGCTGTAGCGGGCCTCGATTGTTTCGAAAAAGTGGTCGCCTTCGCCAAGAAGTACGATATCGCTGTCTGCCACGACGGCCCTTACTCCGAGGTCGCCTTCGATGATTACCGCCCGGTGAGCTTCCTTCAGGCGCGCGGAGCAAGGGATGTGGGAGTAGAATTCCATTCACTTTCCAAAAGCTATAATATGACCGGATGGCGAATCGGTATGGTGGTAGGCAACGAGAAGATAGTCAATGCCCTGATGCGGGTGAAGTCAAATCTCGATTCGGGGATTCCCCAGGCCATCCAATACGCTGGCATCGAGGCGCTTCTGGGGAAGCAGGATTGCATCGCGCAGCATAACGCTATCTATCAGCGCAGGCGCGACTTGGTGGTGAAGACGCTCAACAAGATAGGGCTCAAGGTAAAGCTGCCCAAAGCCAGCCTCTATGTTTGGGCCAAAGTGCCTGAAGGCTATACCTCGCTTGATTTCTGTGCCAAGCTGCTGGACGAAGCCTCAGTGGTAGTCACCCCTGGTAGCGGCTACGGCAAATACGGAGAGGGCTACATACGCCTTTCTCTAACCACGCCAGACGATCGAGTCAAGGAAGGGCTGGCCAGGCTGGAAAAATGGGCTAGCAAACGCACTCTGTAGGAGCAGACCTATGTGTCTGCCCTGAAAAAGGGTAGCGTAAGGAGGAAATAAATCAAGAGGCTGTCAGTCTCCGCTCTACCACCTGTAGAGAAGGCTTTCCTGGTCGGGGTCCAGGTAAGGGGTGAGAGAAATACCTGGTCCCTGGAGGGCTCTGTTAAGGAACTGGGGCAATTGGCGCGCACCGCCGGAGCCGAAGTCGTGGGTTCATTAACCCAGCGCCTGGCAACCCCTAACCATACTTACTATATGGGCAAGGGCAAACTCGAAGAGCTGATTTCGCTCAAAGAGAAGGCCGAATATAATCTGGTCATCTTCGATGACGAGCTCTCCCCGGCGCAGCAGCGGAACCTGGAAGAGCTGCTTGAGGTAAAGGTAATAGACCGCTCTGCCCTGATTCTGGATATCTTCGCCCAGCGGGCGAAGACCCACGAAGGTAGACTTCAGGTCGAGCTCGCCCAACAGGAGTATCTCCTGCCCCGCCTGGCGGGGCGCTGGCCTCACCTGGAGCGTCTGGGCGGCGGCATCGGCACCAGAGGGCCCGGCGAGACCCAGCTTGAAAGCGACCGCCGCATCATCCAGCGCAAGATACAGCGTCTCAAAGAGGAATTGGAGGCGGTGAGAAAGCACCGGGCGCAGTATCGCCGCCGCCGTAGCGAGCAGGGCATCCCAGTCGTAGCCCTGGTAGGCTACACCAACGCCGGCAAAAGCACTCTACTCAATGCACTGAGCGATGCTAATGTATTTGTCGAGGATAAGCTATTCGCCACCCTCGACCCTACTACACGCCGACTCACCCTTCCCAACAAGAAGCAGGTGCTCATGACCGACACCGTCGGTTTTATCCAGAAGCTGCCTCCCACTGTAGTCGCTGCCTTCAGGGCCACCCTCGAGGAGCTATCCGAAGCCGACATGCTGCTCCACATAGTAGACATCGCCAGCGAGACCGCAGCCCAGCAATGCCATACCGTTGAGGACATCCTGAAAGAATTGGGCTTAGCTGACAAGCCAACCTTACTAGCCCTCAATAAGAT
>CAYGWR010000249.1:0-1890 GCA_964353645.1 uncultured Dehalococcoidia bacterium | reverse complement strand
TGGCTCGACATTAAATCTGCACCTTCTTCTCTATACCACGGCAGTCCAGCGAAGCTTGGGATAGCCACGAAAGCAGGAGGCTGCGATGAGGAGACAATCCTTTAGCGTCCGTGGGTAAAATCTCTGCGGCAATGGGAGATACTCGCGTCACAGCCACCATCGGGCTCATGGCATGCATCAAGAGGATGTTCCCGGTATATTTACCTCTCACCCAGGTTTTAGGAGAATACCCCGGCTTTCTTAAGCTCACGGAGCTTCTTCAGTATCCCCTGTTCCTCCACGAAGTGGGTGGTGTAATCTCCCTTTCTGAATGACTCGTTGTCCAGGGCGACTATGTGGAACGGGATATTGGTTTTCACTCCCTCGATTTGGTATTCCTTAAGCGCCCTCTTCATAGTCTCAATAGCTTCATTGCGATTTCTGCCCCAGGACAACAGCTTGGCCATCAAGGGGTCATATTCAAATGGTATGGCGTATCCTGCGTAGACACCGCCATCGACTCTGACGCCGAAACCGCCGGGCGGGTTGTAAGCTGTAAGTTTAGCCGGCGCAGGCATGAAATTCATGAACGGGTCCTCGGCGTTGATCCTGCACTCTATGCTCCAGCCCCGGAGTTTAATATCGTGTTGACTGTAGCCAAGCTCCTCGCCGGCAGCGATCCTTATCTGTTCCTTAACCAGATTGATACCCGTCAGAAGCTCAGTGATGGGATGTTCCACCTGAAGACGGGTATTGACCTCATTGAAGTAATACTCATTGTTGTCCAGGGAATAGATGAACTCCACAGTCAGCGCATTAACATATTTTAGAATCTTGGCTACCTTGACTGCGTCGGACCCCATCTTTTCCCTCAATTGAGGGGTCATTATCGGAGAAGGGCCCTCCTCGATGAGCTTTTGATACCTTCTCTGAACGGAGCACTCGCGGTCGCTCACATAGACGGTGTTGCCCTTCTTGTCAGCCAGAATCTGAAACTCTATATGTTTCGCTCTGGTGATATATTTCTCGATATAGAAAGCAGGCAGACCGAAAGCCTCGCTTCCCAGCGATTTGGCGTAATCCATCGCCGCTTGCAGCTCTTCTTTGTTCTTAGCTACTTTCATGCCGATGCCGCCGCCGGCGCCGCTCGGTTTCACAATCACAGGATAGCCTATTCCATCTGCTACTCCGAAGGCTTTGACCATGCCGCTGGCATCATCAATAGCCCCATCGGAGCCGGGCGACACCGGAATACCGTTTTTCTTCATGAGGTCTCGGGACTTGTGCTTCGGCTTAGCCTCATGCATTGAATAGCTGGGGGGGCCGATGAATACAATGCCCCGACCTTCGCAAGCCTCGACAAACTTCGGGTTTTCCGCGAGAAAACCGTATCCCGGGTAAATCGCTTCAACCTGTGCCTTCTCAGCTATACCCAGTATTTTTTCCATGTTCAGATAGCTGGAATTGGGCTCCGGGTCACCCAATGGATAGGATTCATCGGCATTTTTTACGAACAGTGCCGCAGCATCTTTATCCGAGAAAACGGCCACGGAGCGTATTCCCATCTCCCTGCATTCCCTTACTGCCCTGAGCGCGATTTCCCCACGATTAGCTACCAGGATTTTCTTGAACATTATCCCTGCCTCTCTATATTTTAGAGGATTAAACCCCTTAACATTCGATAACAACTATAAGGTCACCAGTCTCCACTGTCTGCCCTGCAACGACCTTAACCTCTACAACTGTGCCCTCTACGGGCGACATTATCGGGTTCTGCATCTTCATCGACTGCAAGACGCAGATTTCAGCATCCTCCGTTATCGAGCAGCCAGCGGTGACAGCCACACTAACTATCTTGCCCGGTATCGGAGCTTCGATTCTTTCTTGAGACATCTCTTACTATTCTCCTTT
>CAYGWR010000248.1:0-1895 GCA_964353645.1 uncultured Dehalococcoidia bacterium | reverse complement strand
TCAGGTCGCAGAGGTTGGAACGAGAGATCGGCTGTGGTGAGCTTTATTTCAAACTGGAGGGATGCAATCCAACCGGCTCTTTCAAAGATCGAGGGATGGTAGTCGCTGTAGCCAAGGCAGTAGAAGCTAAGAACTCGGCCATCATCTGCGCCTCCACCGGCAACACCAGCGCATCAGCGGCGGCATACGGTGCAGTCTGCGGCCTCACTGTGTTTGTGGTCGTCCCCAAAGGAAATATCGCCCTGGGCAAACTCGCCCAAGCCATAGTCTATGGGGCCAAGATCATCGCCATAAACGATAATTTCGATAAAGCGCTGGAGTTGGTACGCGCTCTCACTCAAAAACATCCTATAGCATTGGTCAACTCGCTAAACCCTCACCGCATCGAGGGCCAAAAAACTGCCGCCTTTGAAATCGTCGATGCCCTGGGGGATGCCCCAGACTACCTCTTCATCCCCCTGGGGAATGCTGGCAACATCACCGCCTACTGGAGAGGGTTTGTGCATTACAAACAAGCAGGCAAAGCGAAGAACACCCCCAAGATGATGGGATTTGAAGCAGAGGGTTCGGCAGCCATTGTGCGTGGTAAGGTAATTACCAATCCCAAAACAGTGGCTTCAGCGATACGCATTGGCAATCCTGCCAGTTGGAAAAGCGCCGTCGCTGCCAGAGATGAGTCTAGGGGCGTCATCGACTGCGTCAGCGATGAAGAGATTCTAAACGCTTACAAGCTGCTCGCTGTTACGGAGGGCATCTTCGGTGAGCCCGCATCGGCTGCCTCAGTAGCCGGTCTCATCAAGAAAGCAAAGGGTGGCACTGATTTCTCAGACAAAAGAGTGGTCTGCGTGATCACAGGGACAGGGCTCAAGGACCCAGATACCGCCCTCGAGAGCGCCCACACCATCCTGGAGATACCCGCAGACCTGGAGACCATTGAGAAGATAATAGCCCAGGGTTAAGCGTTTACACTAATGCTTAACGCCTAGACCATCCCTAAGGAGAAACACCATGATCAATAAATCCAAGATTGAGAAAGCAGTGGCTTCCATCATCGAGGCTATCGGGGAGGACCCCAAGCGTGAAGGCTTGATCGGTACCCCCAGACGGATTGCCGAGATGTACGCCGAGGTTTTCTCCGGCATTTACGAGGACCCCCGGGAAGAACTACGCGTGGGCTTCGAAGAAGGACATCGTGAGATGGTGATTCTCAAAGATATAGCGTTCTACTCCATGTGTGAGCATCACTTTCTCCCTTTCCACGGCCTGGCCCATGTAGGCTACATTCCTAATGGTCGGGTTGTGGGCGCCAGCAAGATAGGGAGAGTAATTGAGATTTTAGCCAAACGGCCCCAGCTTCAGGAGCGATTGACCACCCAGATTGCCAATACCATGGTTGAGGTTTTAGAACCAAAGGGCGTTGCTGTGGTCATCCAGGCCGAACATCTCTGCATGACCATGCGGGGTGTTAAAAAACCGGGCAGCAATATCGTTACCTCTGCTATGAGAGGTCTCTTCCAGAAAAGCCCGCTCACCCGCTCCGAGTTCCTCTCTCTAGTACAGAGTAAATAATCAAAGCATAAGAGACCAGGAGACTACCAAATGACACTCCATAAAAGAGACCGTAAACTCATTGAAGCCCCTGAAGGAATCGGGCAGGTTCTTAAAGAAGGCAAAGTAGTAGCAAAAGTCAGCTACACCTTATTTGTCGAAATGCTGGAGACGGGCGCAAAGTCATTTGGGATACCAAAGGAAACGCGCTTAAAACACAAGTCTGTCAGAGGCAAGATATCAGTTACAGATGGGAACATAACGCTTACTGACAACGCCGCAGGCCTTTCAGGACCTCTCCTCCTGGTTATGCAAGATGGACGAAAGGTCGATTTCTTCATTGATAG
>CAYGWR010000247.1:0-1926 GCA_964353645.1 uncultured Dehalococcoidia bacterium | reverse complement strand
GCTTCGCTGGACTGCCGTGGTATAGAGAAGAAGGTGCAGATTTAATGTCGAGCCAAGTTCTGTGGTGGGTTGCCTTTGCTGCCATTGTGATGGTGTTGCTTGTCTTAGACCTCAAGGTTTTCCATCGCAAGTCTCGTGTTATTACCCTCAAAGAGTCACTTCTTTGGACAGCTTTTTGGGTCGCTCTAGCTCTTCTGTTCAATCTGGGTATTTATCTGTGGCGCGGCCATGGTCCGGCGCTCGAATTCCTAACTTGCTACCTGATTGAGGAATCCCTTAGCGTTGACAACCTTTTTGTCTTCTTGCTGGTTTTCTCCTACTTTGCAGTGGCCCCTGCTTATCAGCATAAAGTTTTGTTTTGGGGCATTATCGGTGCCATCATCATGCGCCTGGCTTTCATAGAGGTAGGCGTAACGTTGCTGGAGAGATTTCACTGGGTGTTCTATATCTTTGGAGCTTTCCTTGTTGTAACTGCCATAAGGATGGCTTTTCAGAGGGACGAGAAGATAGATCCGGAAAAGAACGTGATGCTCAGGCTGTTCCGTCGGTTTGTGCCAGTTACAAGTGGCTATGAGGAGGATAGGTTCTTCGTAAAAAGAGCAGGGCGGTTTGTTGCCACACCTCTGTTTATCGTGGTGCTGGTCGTTGAGACAACCGACTTAGTTTTTGCCTTAGACTCGATTCCGGCAGCTCTGGCTATCAGTTTGGATCCATTTATAGTCTACACCGCGAATATATTCGCTATTTTAGGGTTGAGGTCGCTCTACTTCGCACTGGCTGGAATTATGCGATTATTTCATTACCTGCGTTATGGGCTTGTCGTCGTCCTCATCTTCGTGGGCGTCAAGATGTTGATTGCTGACTTCTATAAGATACCGACGGAGATTGCATTGGGTGCGGTTGTCGGAGTACTATTGATTTCCGTTATAGCCTCCATTATCTGGCCGCGCAATGAGAAGATTATCCCGGTGCCATCACAGTTGCCTGATGAGGGGGAAGGAGACGGCACCCACCAATCAGGATAAGGGTTGACTACGACCTTGCCTTTTATGCTGAAAATGGAGTTCAATCCGTTCGCCCTGAGCCCTTCGGCAAGCTCAGGACAGGCCTGTCGAAGGGCCGTTCATGGTTTCCTTCTCGTGAAGGACTCACCACGAACGGAATATAGCGTACCAGTTTTCATCATTCGCTAGTGGGCACTCGACCATGTAGGAAGTAAATAGAGATGGAAATGGCGCCCGGCGTTCACTCGATTCCGATATCTACCTGGACATTCATGGGGGTATATGTGCCCGACGTCTACCTTGTGGCGGGCAAAGAGGCGGCGCTCATAGATTCTGGATTTGAAGATAGAGATACAGCCAGCGCCAGGATTGAGTATATTAAGGGCCTGGCCCCGTTGAAGCTGGCGTATATCGTAGTCACTCATCCCCACCCCGACCACATCGGGGGCTGCCGCGCCATCAAGAAGGCGACCGGCGCCCCAATCGTAATGCACTCGCTTGCCGCTGCCCAGGCAAAAAGAAAGTATCGTGTGACAGGGGACATCCTTGTTGAGGATGGCGATGTCCTGGACATAGGCGGCATACACCTGGAAATAATTTATACACCGGGACACAGCCCTGCCAGCATCTGCATCTATGTGAGGGAGAGTAAAATCCTGTTCAGCGGAGACGATATCCTGGGCATGGGCACTACCGTCGTGGATGCCCCTGATGGCGATATGACACAGTACATAGACTCTCTGAAGAAGCTTTTGAAATATGACATCAGTCTGATATGCCCCGGGCACGGCCCGCCGATACACGAAGCGGAGCGGAAGATAAAGGAGCTGATCGCCCATCGCCAGGAGAGAGAGCGACAGGTCTTATCCTGTCTGAGGCAGGGCAGGAGGACTATGGCGAGGCTGGTAGCTGAGATATACCC
>CAYGWR010000246.1:0-1927 GCA_964353645.1 uncultured Dehalococcoidia bacterium | reverse complement strand
TGGCCAAGCTGTACGAGGCAGATAGTAAAATAGGGTTCAAGATAATGGGGAACCTTGCGCAGATATTAAGTGACCGGTTAAGGCAAGCCAACCGGGACGTAGTCAGGCTATCCACAGCTTTGAGCGTGGCCTTGAGCTAGGGATGCCAAGAGACTGTATACGAAAGGTGGCATTATGATTTATTGGGCACCGCTGTTGCACTTCTACCAGCCGTCGACGCAGGTTCATTGGGTGTTGAGAAAGGTATGTAATGAGTCCTACAGGCCGTTGGTGAAGTTGTTCCACGAGCTACCCAATGCTAAAGTCACAGTGAATATCAACGCCTCTCTTACCGAGTTGCTCGATGAGCATGGGATGTCAGATGTGATTGACGGGCTGCGCGACTTGGCCGAAAAGGGGCGTTTGGAGTTCACCGGTTCGGGGAAATATCACTCTGTCCTGCCTCTTATCAGCCAGGATGAGATGATGAGGCAAATCGAGCTCAACCATCAAACCAACAGACAGCTCTTTGGCAAAAGTTATTCACCGCAAGGTTTTTTCCCCCCTGAAATGTGCTATAGCCGAGACATCGTAAAGCCGATCTTGGACACGGGGCACAAATGGGTAATTCTGAGCGGGGTTGCCTGCCCTGTGGAATGGCCCAACGATGTCATCCATGACATATCCTTGGGCAGGCAAAGGCTTGTTGTGTTCTTTCGAGATGACATCGTAAGCAACAAGATATCCTTTCGCACTGTGGATGCCGCCGGTTTCCTCAACCAATTGAAGGAGCTTCGAGGTGACAACAAAGATATATATGTGATAACAGCGATGGATGCTGAGACCTTCGGACATCATATCAAGAACTGGGAGAAGTTGTTCTTAAAAGAGGTGTACGAGGCTATAGAGCCAATAGAAGCAGTAAGTCGAGGCGTTAAACAGTTGCAGCGTCTGGTCGATACGCAAAAGGAAATATTCAGCATATCTGAGAAAATAGGCAAACCAGAGATCGAAGTGGTCACCATTAGCCAACTCCTGGAGCTAGTTCCTCACGGCCAGTCTCTGGAGCCGCGACCATCGTCGTGGAGCACAACAGTGGATGATATTAAGGATGGGAACCCATATCCCCTGTGGAAGTCTAAGGACAATGTTCTTCACCAGTTGCAGTGGCAACATATGAAGTTGGCTACCGAGATGACCTACAAGGCTATGAAGGTGGCTACTACTAACTCTATCAAATACTATTCTGATATAGCCAGGACTCTGTTAGATCAGGCAATGCAGAGCGATCAGTTTTGGTGGGGTAGCCGGAGGCCGATGTGGGATATTAACCTGGTTAGCCAGGGTTTGATGCAGCAGCGCGAGGTGGTGCTTAACGCCTATAAGGCTATAAAGATGAGCGATTTGAGCGAGGACGAGAAAACGGAATACTACTATCGAGTCATCGCTGGCCGTGACATAAGGAGCAAGATCACAGACCAGCTTCTTCTGTATGGATGATTTCAACCACCTTTACCCCCAATCTTTTGGAGATTTTAGAAACTGGGGGACACCCCCAGCCCACCGGCGAAGGGCCTTTGCCCCTCTGCACACCGCAGTTACTAGATTATTTTTTGAAGTTTGTATCTCCTCATGCTCAGTGAGTTGGTTACCACGCTCACTGAGCTGAAGGCCATAGCTGCACCAGCGATTATGGGGTTGAGCAGGAAGCCAGTGAAGGGATAGAGTATCCCGGCGGCTATGGGGATGCCCACGACATTGTAGAAGAAAGCCCAGAACAGGTTCTGCTTTATCTTGCGCATGGTGTAGCAGCTCAACTCCAGGGTACGGGCTACGTCTCTGAGGTCGTCTTTCACCAGGACTATGCCTCCGGACTCGATGGCTATATCAGTACCCGAGCCGATAGCGATGCCGACATCCGCCTGAACCAGGGCCGGAGCGTCATTGA
>CAYGWR010000245.1:0-1932 GCA_964353645.1 uncultured Dehalococcoidia bacterium | reverse complement strand
GGGATGTCTCCAGAATTTGCCCGGCGGGTGCAGGTAGTAAGTATTGGCGATGGATTCATCGGGAAAGTGGCTAAATTGGGAAAGCCAATTTTGGCAGAGGATGTCTCTGCTGACTCTAAACTTTCGTGGATGAGGAAAATGGGAGATGGCATCCAATCTTTCGCTGCTGTACCGATAATGGCGAAGGAGAAGATTCTGGCGGTAATGGGTGTTGGGAGTGGCAAGCATCGCGAATTCCCTGATTGGGAGATGCAGATGCTTGATACCATTGCCAATCAGATAGGCATGGCTATTGAGAACGCTCAGCTATATGAGCATGCCCTGGAACTTGCTTTCACCGACGGCTTGACTGGCCTTTACAATCGG
This sequence comes from uncultured Dehalococcoidia bacterium, assembly GCA_964353645.1. Classification (GTDB taxonomy): domain Bacteria; phylum Chloroflexota; class Dehalococcoidia; order SZUA-161; family SZUA-161; genus JACWAE01. The sequence goes on along the minus strand of CAYGWR010000245.1, from coordinate 1,566 downwards.
CGCTATATTATGGAGCAAATAGAACGAGAGTTTATCCGTGCCCAGAGAAGCAAAGCTCCGCTATCGCTCATAATGGTTGACTTGGATGAACTTAAGGCGATAAACGATCGCTTTGGCCATCACGAGGGCGATGGCTTTTTAAAGGAAGTGGCTAGGATTGTTAAAGTCAACACACGTGCCTCTGATGTTGCAGCCAGGTGGGGAGGGGATGAATTCATGCTCCTCGCGCCTGGAACCGATAGTAGAAGCGCCAGTAAAATTGCAGAGAGAATCAGAGCACAGGTGGAACGTTACAAGATAAAATTGGAGGGCGAAGAGGTAGGAATAACTGTAAGCGCTGGCATTGTATCTTACCCGGCTCATGCCTCGGTGGTCGAGGAGCTTCTGAAAAAGGCAGATGAGGCTATGTATAATGCGAAAAGAGGCGGAAAGAACCAGTCGTCTGTTTTCTCGCCATAGAAAGGTGTAGTGAAAGCTTGAACGTCGAAGAACTGTTGCGCATGGTGGTGGGAAAAGGAGCCTCGGACCTGCATCTAAGGGTGCCGAGCCCGCCGGTGCTTCGCATCGACGGTGTTCTCAGTCCTCAGGAAGAGTTACCACCTGTCACTCCCCAATTTATGAAAGAATCGCTAGAGTTTATAACTACTGAGAGGCAGAGGGAGAGATTCTACAATGAGCTGGAGCTGGATATGCCGTTTAGCATAGCTGGCTTGGCTCGTTTCAGGGTCAATGCCTTCTTTCAGCGAGGGACGATCAGTATCGCTATTCGGCAAGTGCCGCTGAAGGTGCCGACTATCGATCAACTTGGATTGCCCCCCGTGTGTAAGACTCTGGCGGTTAAGACCAAGGGCTTGGTCCTGGTAACTGGCCCTACAGGAATGGGTAAGTCGACCACATTGGCTGCTATGATTGATTATCTAAATAAGACCGATAGACGAAATGTGATTACGATCGAAGATCCAATTGAGTTCCTGCATCATAATGAGAAGTGTCTCATCGCCCAGAGAGACCTGGGTGATGACACCAAGTCCTTCGCTATTGCCTTAAAACATGCCCTGCGTCAGGACCCTGATGTGATCCTTGTGGGGGAGATGCGCGATTTGGAGACCATATCCACAGCGATCACTGCTGCGGAGACTGGGCACTTGGTTTTGAGTACACTGCACACAGCGAGCGCTCCTCAGACCATTGACCGCATAATTGATGTTTTCCCTGCTTATCAGCAGCCGCAGATTCGATTCCAGCTCTCGCTGGTGTTGGAGGGGGTGCTCTCGCAGTTCCTCTTGCCTAGAGCTGGGGGCAAGGGGAGAGTGGCAGCCTTCGAAATCATGGTGTCTACTGATGCCATACGTAATCTCATCCGCGATGCCAGGAGTGAGCAAATTCCCACCTACTTGCAGACCGGAAAGCAATTCGGCATGCAGACCATGGACCAAGCACTGCAAGAACTTGTAAAGTCTGGTGCGGTCACTTTGGAGGATGCATTGCTCAGGTGCAACAAACCGGATGAGTTGCGTCGTATTCGCGGATGAGCCAGTTTACAAAGTTGATTTTGCGTGGAATGCC
>CAYGWR010000244.1:0-1936 GCA_964353645.1 uncultured Dehalococcoidia bacterium | reverse complement strand
ATCTAGAAATCCCTGTGGATGGCAAGAGCCAGATGCGAGTAAACTTCGCCGGCGGGCCGGGCACCTTCAGGAGTCTGTCATACGCCGATGTCATACAGGGCAATTTAGACCCTGACGATGTCAAGGGCAAGTTGGTATTGGTCGGTATGACTGCCAGCGGCTGGACGGATTTCTGGGTCACTCCGGTTTCGACGGAGAAAATGTACGGCGTGGAGATACATGCCAACGCCTTGGATACTATCCTCAAGGGGCGTTTCCTTGAGGAGGCCAGCAAGCTTATTGCCGCTCTCACAGTCCTTTTAATGGTTGTTGTCATGGGCTTTGTCCTGCCGCTGATGAGACTGCGCTGGGGCACTGTGCTCACCGTGGTACTGTTCATTGGCTACGGGCTGGCTGTGTTCCTTGCTTTTGACAGTGGTCATATCCTGAATATCTTCTACCCTCTCATATCGTTGCCCGTTATGTATGTTACTGCTGTAATATCCCGTGTGTTCGCTGCACAGGCCGACCGCCGTGATATAAATGACCTCTTTGGAAGGTATGTCTCCCCTCAGGTTGCCAGTGAAATTTTGAGCTTGGCCAATGCTGACCAGTTGAAGCTGGGAGGTGCCAGACGAGAGGTAACGGTGATGTTCGCCGACATGCGCGGCTTCACGGCCATGAGCGAACGGCTGGGCCCCGAGGAGATTGTGGCTACTCTGAATAAATACCTTTCAGTGCTGATTGAGCGTGTTCTGGCCAATGAGGGAATGATTAACAAGTTTGCCGGCGATAATATCATGGCTGTGTGGAACGCCCCTCAAGACCAGTCCGACCATGCGTTGCTGGCGGTTAAGGCTGCGATAGAGGGGCAGCAGGCAATGGAGAGCATGCCTCAGGATGAGAGCCAGCCCAAAGTGCAGTTCGGCATTGGCATCAACACGGGCCCGGCGGTGGCGGGGAATGTGGGTTCGGAGGGGCGCACCGAATACACTATCATTGGCGATGCTGTCAATATTGCCTCCAGGCTTTGCTCGAATGCTCCAGGTGGCCAGGTTTGGATTGGGCCTCATACCTACGAGGTGGTGAAAAATGAAGTCGAGGTCGAGGCACTGGAGCCCCAAAAATTCAAAGGCAAAGCGGAGCCGGTGCCTGTATATCGTGCTCTGAGAATGAGGAACAAATCGTAAACTACAAGCACCAAATCTCAAATTTGAGCATTCAGCTATCAGCTTTCAGCAGTCAGCCGAAGGGATGATGATTCAGGGAAAACTATGAAACTTACGATACTTGGCTCCAGCGCTGCTTATCCGCGGGCGGGTGGTGCCTGCTCAGGATACCTTGTCGAGGAGGGGAAAACTAAGCTTCTCGTAGATTGCGGCACCGGCGTCCTGAGCAACCTGCAACGGGCAGTATCGCTAAAGGATGTGAATTATATTATCATATCTCACCCACATGCGGACCACTGTTTTGACCTCATACCTTACCGCTATGCGCTGATGCGTCCTCTGAATAAAGCGCTTCATCCGCACCTGTACTTGCCCCCCGGAGGCAAGGAAGCACTGCTAAAGGTAGTCTCGGCATTCAATACCTCGCCGACATATTACTCCGCTCACTTCCAGGTTGAGGAGTATAATCCAGCAGCGGGGTTAAAGTTGGGAGACCTCAGCATCGAATTCACCTCGGTGAAACACTACATAGATAGCTATGCTATGGCTATCTCCGGCAGCAAGAAGCTGGTCTACTCCGCCGACAGCGGCCTGTGCGACGAGCTAGCAGAGCTGGCGAGGGATGCTGACCTCTTCCTCTGTGAGGCGACCCGGGGCGACCACGATGACGCTGAGTGGGGCCACCTTGCGGCTGGTGAGGTCGGCGCGCTATCCAGAAAAGCCAAGGTGAAGAGGTTGCTCTTGACGCACTTCTGGCCTGACCATGACTATTCGCTCAATATCAAAGA
>CAYGWR010000243.1:0-1940 GCA_964353645.1 uncultured Dehalococcoidia bacterium | reverse complement strand
ACAATAGTCCTGGGCTCCACAAGCTTAATACGGGCTGAAATCCCCAACACGCTTTCCATCTCGGCTCGAAGCTTCTTCTCCAGCCTCTCCATCTTCTGCATCTCATCGGAGAAGACCTCCTCGGAGACCTCAACCCATACCTCCAGGTCCTCTGTGGAAAATACATCTCGCCTGTCTATCACTATCAGGTAATGAGGTTCCACGCCCTCAACTTCGAGAAGCACACTCTCTATCTGCGACGGGAAGACATTAACGCCGCGGACAACCAGCATGTCATCGCTGCGTCCGGTGATCCTGGCCATTTTCACCATAGTTCGCCCGCACTTGCAGGGCTCGACGCTGAGGCTGGTAATATCCCTGGTGCGGAATCTAAGCACAGGCTGAGCCTCTTTGGTAATGGTGGTTATCACCAGCTCGCCTTCTTTCCCATAGGGCAATTGCTCACCGGTTCTAGGGTCGATGATCTCGACAAGGAAATGGTCTTCCCAGATATGCATTCCACTCTTATGCTCACACTCTACGGATACCCCCGGCCCTATGACCTCTGTTAAACCGTAGATATTGATAGCTGAGATGTGCAGCCTCTCCTCTATGTCCTTCCTCATCTGTTCCGACCAGGGCTCAGCGCCGTGGATGCCGAGGCGGAGCTTGGTATCACGTAAGTCAACGCCCATCTCTTTGGCAGTCTCGTTTAATATCAAAGCATAAGTGGGAGTACAGGTGATAACAGTGGTGCCCAGGTCTTGCAGAAGGATTATCTGACGCTTGGTGTTTCCGCCGCTAGTGGGAATCACTGTGGCACCGAGGCGCTCGCATCCGTAGTGAAACCCCAGCCCCCCAGTAAATAGCCCGTAGCCATAAGCGTTCTGCATCACATCGTGCTTGGTCATACCCGCTGAAGCCAGCGTACGAGCCATGACCTCAGACCACATATCGATGTCGCCCTCTGTATATGGCGCTACTATAGGTTTGCCTGTCGTGCCGCTGGAGGAATGAATCCGAACCACCTTCTCCAGAGGAACAGCCATCAATCCGTAGGGATAGTTATCACGAAAGTCCAGCTTACTGGTGAACGGGAGTTTCTTCAGGTCGGCAAGTGTTTTAATGTCATCAGGGGTTATCCCTTTCTCTTTAAAGGCACGCCGGTAAAAGGGAACCTTCTCGTAGACCTCTTTGACCTTAGCCTGCAGGCGCTCGAGTTGGAGCTTCTCCAACTGTTTTCGGGGCATTTTCTCATGTTCAGGGTCACGAATCATTTCTCGACTCCCTTTGCTAGCCTCATCGCTTTGGCTTCCTCTACTCCTCTGGAGAAGGCTTTGAGGCTGGATTCCAGAAACTTAGGTGGCAATCTGCGTCGTATATTCTCCGTCCAGGCTTCAGATTTCAGCTCAAGGAATGCGGATAGGAATCCCAGTATCACCATATTGATTGCCCTGGGATTGCCCACTTCCTGGGCGATTCTGGGGGCCGGGATAAGGTATATCTGCTCGGTATATTGCTTGAGGATCCCTTCTATTTCCTTCCAGCCTGGATAAGGGGTCTTGCTGCCGATTATCGATAACGGGATAACAACCACATCAGCGACAATAGCTACCCCGCCAGGCTTCAAATACGGTGCCCAGCGCGCTGTCTCCAGTTGTTCGAAACCGACCAAGAAATCAGCTTCTCCTCTTTTGACCATTGGTGAAAAGACCTGTTTCCCCCAGCGGACATGGCTCACCACACTCCCGCCCCGCTGCGCCATGCCCAGGGAATCGGTCTTTTTCACGTCGTAGCCGCTGTTCATGCCTATCTCAGACATAGCATCGCTAGCCAGGATTACACCCTGGCCGCCAACACCCACCATGAGCACATTTACATCCTTCATCTCTCAATCTCCGAAATAGCTTCTTGCGGGCAAACCTGAGCACAGACACCGCAGGCAGTGCCCAGGCAAACGC
>CAYGWR010000242.1:0-1948 GCA_964353645.1 uncultured Dehalococcoidia bacterium | reverse complement strand
GAAAGAACGATATGACAGTTGCTGCGATACGCCCAGATAGGAAGCTGCTTCAGCCGGGATGGGCAGGCCAGCTTTCGGATAGCGAAATAGAATTCATCCGGCGGGAGCTTAAACGTCACCCCCGCCTGTGGCGGAGGTGGGGCTATGATGGGGCTATGGTGAAAGGGGTTCCTATACCTGCCTCAACCATACGCCGTATCGCCATACACGGGCTATCCTAGTGCGAAATGATTGATTGTATATCTTTGGAGCCTGAGTCATCTGTTTTAGCCATGAACCGTCCTGGCTGCACTTTAGTATTCCTTCTCGTAACTTTGAACACGGCTAATGTGCATCATGCTTTCGGCACGTGCCCGAGTACCATAACAGTGCTCGAATTATCTAAGGAGCGAGATGACTGAGCTGAGCCTGTTGGCGGACATGGCCATAGTATTGGTAGCTGCCCTTATTGGCGGCATGATAGCACACCGCCTGAAGCTGCCCGTCATTGTGGGCTATCTCCTGGTGGGCATTGCCATCGGACCTCACGGGCTGCACCTGGTTCACGATGTGGGGGATGTTGAAACCCTCGCTACCATCGGCGTCGTGCTTCTGATGTTCACCCTGGGGATGGAGTTTTCCTTGAAGACCCTCAGGCAGATAGGCAGGGTCGCCACGTTGGGCGGCGCTGCCCAGATAATCGCTACTACGGCGCTGGGCTTCGGTGTGGGCTGGCTGCTTCATTGGTCGGTTAAAGAGTCTCTTCTATTCGGCCTCTTCATATCTATGAGCAGCACTATCATAGTGCTGAAAACGCTCATTGAGCGTGGCGAACTGGGAAGCACTCACGGGCGGGTGATGGCTGGCATCCTTCTGGTGCAGGATCTCAGCGTGGTCATTATAATGCTTATCCTCCCTTCTCTGGGTGATGACGGGGGAGTATTCACCAGAGCCTGGGGAAGGGATTTTCTAAGAGCGCTCTCATTTCTAGCGCTGATATTTGTACTGGGATTCTGGGTGATGCCCTGGTTCATGAGAAGGGTGACCGAGGGACGCTCCAGGGAGCTTTTCGTGCTGACGGTGGTGTGCCTGGTCTTTGGAGCAGCCTTCGGAGCTTACTATGTAGGGCTCTCCGTAGCCCTGGGCGCATTCCTGGCCGGGCTGTTGGTGAGCGAAGCTGAGTATGCTCACCAGGCTCGTGCGGATATCGGGCCTCTGAGGGATATATTCGCCATTCTTTTCTTCGTCTCTCTGGGCATGCTCGCGGACCCCAGTTTCATGATGGCGAATCCAGCGGAAGTTGGGGCTGTAGTGGCGGCAATAGTAGTAGGCAAGTTTGTCATAGTCTCTGTCATTGTCTGGGCTTTCGGCTACAGCGGCAAGACCACTCTCTTTGCGGGCAGCGGTCTGTTCCAGATAGGGGAGTTCAGCTTTGTAATAGCTGCTGTTGCCCTGGGCATGGGCATAATCTCCAACCACCTGTACTCTTTGACCCTGGCTGCGGCAGGCATCACCATGCTGCTGACTCCCTTTGGCATGGGGCTGGTATCGGGATTGTATCATCGACTGATTCGGGTGAAAGGAGTTTCGCGGCTATTTGCTGCCCATACTGACCCGGGTGTGTCGGATGAAAGGAAGCGTCTTTCCGGGCATGTGGTAATCTGCGGCTACGGACAGGTGGCTCGAAATCTGGGGAAGGTGCTTGAACGTAGAAAATTCCCTTATTTGGTTGTAGATATAGACCCCAGGAATTTAGATCCGGTGCGTGCCAGGGGTATCCCCTGTATATATGGTGATGCTGCTAATCCTGAAATCCTGGCGCGGGCAGGGCTGGAAAGGGCCAGGGTCATGGTGGTTACCTTTCCCGACCCCATAGCTGCAAGGCTGGCGGTGGCGAACGCCCGCAGAATCAACCCCAGGCTCAATATCGTGGCCCGGGTGCATCGAGATGAGGATACGGAGGCACTGC
>CAYGWR010000241.1:0-1949 GCA_964353645.1 uncultured Dehalococcoidia bacterium | reverse complement strand
TCCTGTTTTTGACAGTGAATGGGCCGATCTTAATAGGGGTGAACAGGTACTTGAATTGCTGGGCGCTCATGAAGACCACCTCCTCCTGTATGCAGGAATATAGTTCTTTATTGTTAACAAATATATGTATCTTTGATTACATTTAGCCTCTACCGTAATGAATTCCTAAGGCAAAGAGACTGAACTGATTTTTGACTTTGCCGGTCGCCACTAGATCCTGTAACCTTCTGATGTGGAGTTCCCAAGGCTGCGGCAAGAGGATTGCCTCTTTATGCGGAGGTTCGTCCCTGGTGGTGCGTACCCGCCAAGTTGATAGGACATACATGCCGCGCTTTTTGGTATGCTTGAATCGATTATCTCTGCTCATCCGGGTTAGCAATGTTGCCGCTGGATTCTTGCCAGGAATATATGCGTTTCTCTCCTGTAATTGGGCTGCTATACCCTTGTAATGCATGGGTTGATGCAGTTCTTCGAGGAGATTGAAGGCAGCATCTGTTATAGAGGATCCTGCAACAATAGCAGATGTAGCACTGTAATCGCCGGAATTCGGCCCGATTTTTTCGTAATGACCTTCGATCTGCAGAAGAGCCTTGACGTGATGTAGCGCATCTTCCAAGGGCTTCTTTTGAGCTTGTAGTTGCTCAAGTCGCACGTAATATTCCTCCTGTACCCTAAAAATAGTGGCATCCAACTCCTTCAATTGTCTGGTCAGCTCCGCCAATTTATACAGGAGGGCTTCTTTCAAGTCTGTTCTAACCTCAGATTCGCGATTTTCCTTGGAAGAGGCGCAATTCCTCAGTTCGTTATCCACTTAATTCCTCCCAGTGTCTATAAATGTGTATAATATATAGTATCATATGTTATATCATACAATTCATTTAATACCACAAAAAACGAGCATTGTCAATACTTATGGTACCCCAAAAAGTTGTTAAATCATGGGGATATGGAGTAGGAGTTACTTGAGAAGCAAGCGCACGGGCTTCTTTGCCCGAGAGGTTTAGACAAACGTTAAAAATGTTACGAAATGCTTACATTTTTCTGTCGAGATTGTCCCTCTTATTGGCAAATTCCTGTGTGGCGAGGGTGTTACTGCGGGTTGGTTGCTCGTTTAAGGTAAAGCTGCCAGCGGGCATTTACGCGTTTCTGCAGTTCGTTGAGCTGTTCTTCGGTGATATTCTTGAACCTTCCCTGTTCTGCAATGAATTCTCTCACTGGTCTGAGATTGCCCTTTCGCGCCAGCGATTCGCTGGCGGAGGTGAGGCGGAAAACACCGTTTTCAATCTCATAGAGCACGCTCCATGCGGTTTGAACTGCAAGCTCGCCTATTTTAATGGTGTCACTGAAGGGGAAACGCCACCCCGGCGGGCACGGTATGAACACATGGATGAACTTGGTCCCCTTTATCGCCTTCGCCTTCTTTACCTTTTCGTAAAGGTCTAGAGGATAGGAAGCGTTTGCGGTGGCAACATAGGGTATGCCGTGGGCTTCCATTATCGCTGTTATATCTTTCTGGCTCTGCTGCTTGCCCAGAATAGGCGTAGTGCCTGAGATAGCCCCAAGGGGCGTGGAGCCTGAGCGCTGATTCCCTGTGTTCATATAGCCTTCGTTATCGTAGCAGATATAGATGAAATCAGTCTGTCTCTCGGCTGCGCCGCTCAACGCCTGAATCCCTATATCATGTGTACCCCCATCTCCAGCTATGGCCAATACAGTCAGTCCCTTTTTGCCCAGTGCTTTCAGCCCGGCAACCAGCCCGGAAGCCGATGCTCCTGCGGAGGCAAACGGGGTGTTTACGCAGGGCACAGTGACTGATGTAACAGGATACATGCCGTGCAGCACTGTGAGGCAACTGGCTGGCACTGTCACAATAGCCTGGCCTTCCAAAGCCTTCAGAATATGACGGTAGGCGAGGGATAAGGCGCAGCCGGGGCAGAGCCTGTTGCCCG
>CAYGWR010000240.1:0-1961 GCA_964353645.1 uncultured Dehalococcoidia bacterium | reverse complement strand
GGTTCATTTCCTCCGCCGACCTCTTGGTAATCAGGGCTACCAACGGGAAGCCGCAATCAAGTTCGATGCGGGCAAGCGGCCCGAACAGGACGATACGGGTTATTTCCCCGGAGAAGGAATTCCTGGCGCTGGTTGATTCCTTCGTCCGCGCCAGGGTTATCTCCTCAGGACGAATACAGGCATATACCTCCTCGCCAGCGCCAAAACTGGATACAGCCTCAATAGCGTTACCATCAATCTTTATGCCAACTATGCCCTCTTCATTGGAGGCTATCACTCCACCCAGCATATTCTCCACGCCCACGAACTCGGCAATCTTCCTGCTTTGAGGCAGGCTGAATATCTCTCTGGGGTCGCCGGTCTGCAATATCTCCCCACCGATGAGCACTCCCATCCTGTGGGCAAGGCGCTGGCCCTGGAACATATCGTGAGTGGACATCATTACAGTCATATCCGATTTCTTAATGACATCAGTGACAAGCTTCTCAATATGCGATGTGGATACCGGGTCGAGGTTTGCCGTAGGCTCATCGAGCAGCAACAGCTCCGGCTCGATCACCATCGCCCTGGCCAGCGCTACTCTCTGCGTCTCCCCTCCCGACAGCGTCCGCGCATCCCTTCTCTCGTATCCCGAGAGCCCCACAGTGTCCAGCGCATTCATCACTTTATGGCGCATGCTGGCGCCATTTTCCTTCCTGATTCTCAGTCCGTAGGCAACATTGTCGAAAACGCTGGCATTGAACACGGCGGGCTTCTGCGAAACCATCGCCATCCTTCTGCGTATCTCCAGCCTCTGTCTCTCAGAATTGTTGACCAGATGCCCGTCGAAGTAGATATTACCTGAGGTAGGCTTTTCCAGGAGGCCTACTAAACGCAGAAGCGTCGTCTTCCCCGAGCCGGTAGGGCCTATGGTGACAAACACCTCGCCCCGCTCGACGCCGAGGTCGATATTTTTCAATATCTCGGCCTTGCCGTAGCTATGATGTAGGCGCTCGACTTTGAGCAACATCTGCCTCTTTCACCTTCAAGAACCTGTTCGCCAGCACAGTTACAATGAGCGCCAGAGTGACGAGGATAAATCCCAGCGCCAGGGATAGTGCGACCTCGCCCTTACCTGTTTCCAGTGAAATCGCTGTAGTGAGCACTCTGGTATAGCCTCTTATATTCCCGCCGACCATGAGGGCCAGGCCAACCTCGGAGATGGCGCGCCCGAAGCCGACCATGACAGCAGTTAATACAGCGAATCTGGCTTCCTTCAGCACAGCCCACACCGATTGAAACCTGCTAGCGCCCAGAGAGATAGCAGTCTCCCTGATTGCAGGGCTCACCCCGCTCAAGGCTGAGATGGTAAGACCTACTACTATTGGACCTATTAATATAACCTGCCCTATTACCATCACCTGAGGGGTGAACATTATGCCGAAGATGCCGAGCGGCCCAGCCCTGGAGAACACCAGAAACACCAACAACCCGACGAAAACCGTGGGTAGGCTGTAGCAGGTCTGGATAATGCTTATCAGTAGCCTTTTACCCCGAAAATTGTTGAAATATATCAGGCAGCCTAAAGGCACAAATAGCAGAGCCCCAATTACTGTTGAACTAAGGGATATCTCCAGGGTCCTGGCTGTGATGCCATAGACCTCGGGATCTCCGGTGAAGATCATCTTTACGGCAAGGACAAAGGCATCAACTATCGCATGCACGCTATTATTCGCTCCCTTTTGCGGGCATTTGTATTCTGAATCTGTTTGTGATCTCTAATTTAGATGCAAGACGTCCACCTCAGGGGGAGACTAGTCTCCCCCTGAGGGATTTATAGTGTACTTTTTTCAGCGGTTTTCTACAAGTTCTGACCGGCACAAGGGGTGAATAGTTGCGTGCCGTATTCCTCTACACCGTATTTGCTCATCAAGTCCTGAATCTCCGGCGAGGTGAGGAAAGTCACCAGATTGTTCGCCATA
>CAYGWR010000239.1:0-1971 GCA_964353645.1 uncultured Dehalococcoidia bacterium | reverse complement strand
CTGCTCGATTTGGCAAGAGGCGAAGTGGGTATGCTCCAGGTAAAACTCGACTGGGTTGACATTCTGCAGCTACTTCGAGAGACAGCCGACAGCATGGCCCCCTTAGCTTCAAGGCGTGGACAATCCTTGGTGCTTATGTTGCCCCCTTCCCTCCCCCAGGTTCGGGCAGATGCGGCTCGCCTTCAGCAGATAGTGACCAACCTTATTAACAATGCCCTCAAATTTACACAAGTGGGCGGAAACATCAAACTAAAAGCCAGGCAGAAAAATTCCACCATTGTTGTCGAGGTGCAGGATACAGGTCGTGGCATATCTAAAGAGGACCAGAAATATCTATTTCAGCCATACCATCGCTTGCAAATGGACTATTCAAAGGGATTGGGGGTAGGGCTCGCTCTATGCAAGATGCTGGTTGAGTTGCAAAATGGCCGGATATGGGTGAAAAGTAGTCCGGGCAAAGGCTCTACATTTGGCTTTTCACTACCATTGGAAACGGCTGAAAAACCGGCTGTGGAGACAGACGCGGGAGCTAAACTATGGAAAGTGTTGATTATCGAAGATGACGAGACTATAGTGAGTTTAATCCGGCTAGCATTTCAGATGCGCTGGCCCGAGGCTCAACTTATATCGGCAAGCCTTGGAGAGGAAGGACTGGATCTGGTTGAAGATGAGAAACCCGACCTTGTGATCCTCGACCTCGGCCTTCCCGACATTGACGGCTACGAGGTGCTGAGGCAGATCCGCCTTTTTTCTTCGGTGCCAATCGTAATCCTGACTGTCAGAGGTGACGAAGACGATATAATCAGGGGGTTGGAGTGGGGGGCTGACGACTATGTAGTCAAGCCATTCAGACAGCTCGAGTTGCTTTCTCGCCTTAAGGTTCAGCTGCGCAAGCAAATCTCTCCTGACCAAGAGGCTCCAGTGGTTTGCGGCCCATTGCGACTTGACCCCTCCACATTCCAACTTAAATATGGAGGCAAGGAAATAAGCCTTACGCTCATTGAGGGTCGCATGATGTATCACCTGATGAGAAATGCTGGTCACGTGGTCATTCATTCGAGGCTTGCCGAAGCGGTCTGGGGAGAGGATCATCCCGGGGCTACAGACAGTCTAAGGGTCTATATACGGCATTTAAGAGAGAAACTTGAGGCCGATCCTGGCAACCCTAAGCTCATCCTTACGAAGGTCGGTGTAGGATATATTCTGGCAACACCGGCATAAGGGGAATACACCTATTGACATATTGATCCCTGGCTTACCAAACGGCCAGTAACATCCTTCTGGTCACCCCACTCGCCTGTCCACATAAAGAATGGCTGCACCCAATGATGAGAGCCCAGGCCATCCCCAATCTGTCGCTCTCTGCAACGTATTGGCACATTAATGTTACCTTAACCTTATTTTAACACCTTTTTCATGTCAGCATGATATATTGCGACTATGGAGGATTATTCGTTAATTGATTGGTTCTCATGGTAGAAGCCACGTTCTCAATATTCCCGAGCGATCAAGATTTGTACAAAAATCAACCGAGCGGGGATGTTGCTAGACAGGAGGAATCATGGTTACCAGGGGGACAACGCAGACAAGAAATGGCAATGGAGACCAAACAGGTAGAATGCTCAGGACAGGCCAGGCATGCCGAATTCTCTGCGTACATAGCAACACGCTTAGACGATGGTGTGAGCTGGGAATAATAAAGGCTTACCGCGTTGGGCCTCGTGGCGACCGAAGATTCAGGCTGGAGGACGTCACTGCATTGTTCACCGAGGAAATCAGATTTAATTCAGATATTACAGGAAAGTAAAATAGTATACATTTGAGGGCCCAGTTCAGAAGCAATATCAATATCTTTACCGGATACTATGTGCCTAACGACTCCCGGTATAATCAGATGATGGGGTAGGAATTGAATGCCGGAAATCGAGATTAAGTTCAAAGCGACCCTGAAACTGGACGAGAAGTGGGCCG
>CAYGWR010000238.1:0-1997 GCA_964353645.1 uncultured Dehalococcoidia bacterium | reverse complement strand
GCCCAGGGAAAACTGTATTCCCGCATCAGTGTTTTAGCGCCATCGCTTTCCTCCTCCTCACCCACCACCAGGGCAAGGCCCACAGGGGGTAAAACGCCCCCCTTTTCCGCAAGGACAGTGAATGCCTCAATCATAGCGGCACAGCCCGCCTTCATATCCGAAGTCCCCAGGCCAGAAACAGTATCCCCTTCCTCACTGAAACCGTAGTTCTCCAGGTCGTGGGCAGTGACCGTGTCCAGGTGCCCTACAAAGCAGAGGTCCACTTCTTCTTCATTCTCCGGCAAAACCACCAGGTTGAAACGGTTCTCGTCAACCTTCTGCCTGATTACGTCCAGACCATTGTTTTTCAGATAATCTTCTACATACTCAACGATCCCCTCTTCTTTTCCAGAGGGGCTGTAGATGTCAACAAGCGCCCTGAGGAGGTTCTTCAATCTCTCCGGTTGCACATCCGTCGATATATCAGTAGCAGTTTCCATTATTCGCTTCCTTCAGAAACCCGTCATTCGCTATAGCCTACTGAGCCTCCTGTGCTTTCGTCTCAGTGGCAAACTGGGCTCCCGGTTTGGCAACCTTCTTGGCCTTCCTGTGAAGAGTCTTTGCCAGCCACAAGTGTTGAGCGCGAGTAGAGAAGTCTACACCTTTGAAAAAGGCGATAGCCCCTTCGCTATCGCCATCGGTATCGGCTATAACCATCCTCACCCCCTTCTCTCCCAGCCTTTTCTCCAGCTCCTTGTAAAGACGGCGCCCCAGGCGGTTACGCTGGTAAGCCTCATCAACCCCTATCCATGCCAGATACCCGTACTTCTTCCAGGCAGTGCCTTCCTTCTCGATCGTTGTAGCCAGGAGAAAGCCGACTATTATCCCCTTTGCCTCAGCCACCAGGCAGTATTCAGGGTCTGAGCCAAAATACTCTGTTACCTCATAAGGGTCCCAGGTACGATACAGAATGGGAAATTCCTCGCTGGTGAAAAGCTGCTCCCCGAGATGATAGACAGAGGCAATATCGTCTATCTCCATCTCACGGATAGTTATTCTCAACCTCGGTGACAAAGGTCACCTCCCTTTTCAGAAATATGCGCTAACCACAAATCCCCCCCCACATCAACCCAATGCATTCTAAGTGTAATAGTATAGCACACTATACGCACCCCATCACATCTATGAAGGGGGTCGTTTAACAACCGGGGAGTACAGAGGGTCCTTCACTTGTGAAGGATGGGGGTATCCCCCAAAAGGATTCCCTTGTCATTGCGAGGAGTCCTTCTTTAGGAAGGACGACGAAGCAATCTCTGGGCTGGGTGAAAGAAATGGCGATTAGATTGCTTCTCCTTCCTCGGAAGGGTCGCAATGACACTGGGTTTAGATTGGGGGACTTAGGGGGTTGAAAAGATGTTTGTATAACCTGACAACCCGAGGCATGTGCCCCACTTGTAGGACCACGATGCTCCAAATAGGAAAGAGGCTGGGTACACATCTGTGAAAAATACCCAGTCTCTTGCTTACCCTTTCTTACTTATCGCTTACCACTTAAAGCGAATAGGCTTCCCGGGAGTATAGGCCGCTGGCGGCTTGTCTAACTCCATGTGCATCTCATCCAGCATCTTCTGCCGCAGCACCCGGAGCGTCTTCTGAAGCTGTTTCTGCTCATCTACTGACATACCTGACACGAGCCCTTTAATCAAACCCTTATATACCTCGACTCCAGGGCCGGTAAGCTTCTCACCCTTAGGTGTTATCTTAACTTCCGTAAATGGATGCCCCTTACGCTTTGGGACTCTGGTAACTAAGCCTTCGTTCTCCATCCTATTGAGCAACCCCGCGATGGTTTGGTTCTCCCTGAAGACCAGGCGGGCTATCTCAGCAGGAGTCAACGTGCCCGGGTAGTCCCTGCAGGCCCACAGGACAGCAGCCTTCTCAGGTGTCAAGCCTACCTTGGCCAGTTTAACTTCCGCTGCCTTGTTCACCGCAATCCAGGTCTGGCGAAGCATTGCCCA
>CAYGWR010000237.1:0-2018 GCA_964353645.1 uncultured Dehalococcoidia bacterium | reverse complement strand
CTGACTCGGACAGATTTTGATCGGTGAGCTTGGTGAGCATAGTCGCAAACGCCTCAGGGTTAGCAGTGGCCACCAAAGCGTATTGGTCTGCGGATGTCTCCAGGCGTCTACTATAGGCATTGGCTAACGGCATGAGCACGAGGGCGAAAGCGGCGCCGACCAGCGCCAGCAGGGGGAGCGCAGCTACATCGGAGACACCCTCGAGGTTCAATCCTGGCACAGCCCAATTCAGCGCCAAATTCATCAAATAGAACCCCAAAAGCATCAGCGCTGACTGTACTACGATGAGTCTGACGATATCGCCGTGACGATGATGGCCGAGCTCGTGAGCCATGACCACCTCGATCTCCTCTGGTGCATAGCGCTGCAGCATGGTATCGCTGATAACAATGCGCCTGGTATTACCCCAACCCATCAACATAGCGTTTCCGGCGGTGGTCTTGCTGCTGAAGTTGATCTGGAAAATGTCCCTGATCTTAGTCTGGGAACGCTCAGCTAAGCTGAGCAGCCTCTTGCGGAGCTCGGGATCGTCAAGCGGTCTGGTCTTAAAGAAAAGGGGCAGTATCAGCACCGGAGCCAGGTTGGTCATGATCACGCTAACCAATACTACAAAGGCGAAGGCCAGCAGCCACCATGTCTGGGGGAATGTCTCAAGAAACAGGTAGATGACCACCACCAGTGCCGTGCCCAACGTTAATGCTAAAATCCCGCCTTTCGCCTCATCAGTCAGCCACGACCTCAAGCTCTGGCAAGATAGGCCATAGCGATGGGGCAGGACGAAGCCACTATAGAAATCTAGCGGGGTTGAGATGATACCGTAGCCCACCACCACGATCAAAAAGTATAGCGCAACTCTCGCCGACTGGGGGAAGTCCAAAAAGTTCCTCAGCCCGCTGGAGAGTCCGCTGAACAATAATACGAGCAGGAAAACAGCTCCCAGCGCCAGGTCAACGAAGAAAAGCCGGCGCGTTATCCCGGCATATTCTCGCGCCTTTTCCTGTCTCTGAGAATCCAGCGCTTGCTCTGACATATCCTCAGCCTACCGGTAGGTAACAGGTTTAGCCTGCTTCTCTAAAATCAACTTGTTACGGTGCATCGATTTAGGATGAGCTGTAAAACCAAGGGCTGCCAGCACCTGCTCGGGCCTGCCTGTGCCTGAGCTGTCGCAGCGCAGCTTCATCCCTATAGTGAACTCAAGGGGATGGCTCTCGATGAGCCAAAGGTCTTCGACTAAAGTTCGGAGGTCATACCTGCGAACCTCTTTATCCCGGGCATGCTGCCAGGGCAATCTATCGCTGGCTAGCAAAGAGCGAATAGCGGCCTCTACTTCCTTCAAGTCCCTGTCGATCTCGACAATAACCCTATATTCCGCAGAAAGCACCTGTGATTGTAAAGAGGGCAACCCCAGCCCCACCTCCACTACCTCGGATATATCGATGCCGCCAGGTAACTGCTCACTAACAACTTTGATAAAAAAGTGCGACGAGACCCTTCGCTCCAGGAAAATATCTATAAGCTCCCCGCCACTGGTCACTCCAACGGCTAATGGTGCTGCCAGTGATAGCCGCGGATGTGGGCTGAACCCCTGGGAATAAACAAGAGGAATATCAGCTCGGCGTAGCACCCGTTGCCACAGCCGCATCAGGTCTAAATGCGAGATATATTTTATCTCTTCACCTCGGCTGAATGTCAGACGTAGTCGCTGCATCTCTCTCCTTGGTGACCAAAATCCTCTCGATCTTGACACCTTTCACCTCGGTTATCACCATCTTCAACTTATCGTACCGTAGCTGCTCCCCCTCTTTGGGTATGTGGCCGAGCAGATCAAGGACAAAGCCAGCCACTGTCTCATAGGAACCTTCGGGAAGCCCCAATTCCAGTTGCTCATTGGCATCTTCGATCTTCATCCCGCCATCGATTTGGAAGCTGTTCTCACCCACAGTCTCGAAGCTTTTCCCCGACCTGGTCAGCTCATCTCTCAACTCACCCACAATCTCCTCTAATAGCTTCTCCATCGT
>CAYGWR010000236.1:0-2047 GCA_964353645.1 uncultured Dehalococcoidia bacterium | reverse complement strand
ACTCAATCTCCTATGTTATTAACTCCAAAACTAGCTCCGTCGCTCTCTTATTTCGCAGTACCTTTCTAAGTCCCTATCTGAAAGGCGGTTAATCATGACTTTAGCCGTATCCCAAAGTTTAAATTTGGGTAAGAGGAAGTCCTACGCTAGAATCCCCCATCTCCTGGAGACGCCAAACCTCATCCAGATTCAGCAACAGTCCTATAGATGGGTCTGCGATCCTTCCTTAGATGGCGGGCTCAAGGAGCTTTTCGCTGAGATCTCGCCGATTAAGGACTTCGCCGGCACTCGGTATGAGCTCCATTTCCCAAGCTACGGCTTCGGCACCAATGCTGAGATCCCCGTCTTTGAGGATGAACGTTCCTTCTGGGAGTATATGTGGGCTGCTGCCAAGTACTCGGAGCATGAGTGCTATGAGCGCGACGCCACCTACGCAGTGCCGCTAAGGGTAAAAGTGCGGCTGATGGTCAAACAGACCGGGGAGATCAAAGAGCAGGATGTTTTCATGGGTGATTTCCCCCTGATGACCGCCAAGGGCACCTTCATTGTCAATGGGGCTGAGCGTGTGGTGGTAAGCCAGCTTGTTCGCTCCCCGGGCGTTTATTTCACCGTCGATGAAGACCCCGCCACTGGGCAGAGGTTATGTTCCGGTAAACTGATTCCTAATCGCGGGGCCTGGCTGGAGTTCGATACCAGCAGCCATGGCCTTATCTCGGTAAAAGTCGACCGAAAACGGAAGATACCGATTACCACACTGATCCGCGCCATCAGCGACTCTGAGCATCCGTATGGCACTAACGATGCTTTGCTCAAGCTGTTCGCTGATGTGGAAAAGGGGCAGGAGCGCCAACTCATCCAGGCCACTCTCGAACGTGAGCCGGCGATCAAAACCGCGGAGGAGGCGTTAATCGACTTCTACAAGCGGCTGAGGCCTGGGGACCCCCCTACAATCGACAACGCTCGCGGATTGGTGAATTCCCTCTTCTTCAACGCACGGCGCTATGACCTGGGCAAGGTAGGGCGCTATAAGCTCAACAAGAGGCTCGGCCTCGATCTCCCGCCTGCTCAGAGGGTTCTTGCTAAAGAAGACCTGGTGGAGATTGTGCGCCATATAATAATGGTTAACCACGGCTTGGATACCCCTGATGATATCGACCACTTGGGCAACCGCCGGGTGCGGGCAGTCGGGGAGCTTTTGCAGAACCAGATCCGTATCGGGCTGTTGCGTATGGAGCGGGTAGTCCGGGAGCGGATGAGCCTGCTTCCCCCGGAGTCAGCGACCCCTAGCACTTTGGTCAACAGCCGCCCTGTGGTGGCTGCCATCAGGGAGTTCTTCGGCAGCTCACAACTCTCTCAATTCATGGACCAAACCAACCCTCTGGCCGAGCTGACCCATAAGCGCCGCCTTTCGGCATTAGGCCCTGGAGGCCTCTCCCGGGAGAGGGCCGGATTCGATGTCCGCGACGTCCATCATTCCCACTATGGCAGGATATGCCCTATTGAAACCCCTGAAGGCCCCAACATCGGCCTTATCGGCTCTTTGGCTACCTATGCCCGAGTCAATGAATATGGTTTCATAGAGACCCCCTACCGAAAAGTAATCAAAGAGCTGAGCAACAAATCGCCCGAGCTCCCTGGCAAGTCCGTTGCTGGGGACGTGACCACTTCCAAGAAGGAAGTGGTGGCTAAGGCAGGTGCGGTGATCAGCCAGGAGATAGCGCACAGGCTTGCCAGTCTCTCTTCACGCAATATTAAGATTAAACCCTTTGTCTCGGAGGAGGTCAAATATCTCTCCGCCGATGAGGAGGAGAACTTCATAATAGCTCAGGCTAACACCCGGCTGGACAAGAAAAACCAGTTTGCCGTAGAGAAAATCGAGGTTAGGTATGGTGAAAAGTTCTTGATGGAAACGCCGGATAAGGTCGACTTCATGGATGTATCGCCGAGGCAAATCGTTAGTGTAACCACCTCGCTGATACCTTTCCTTGAGCACGATGACGCCAACCGGGCTCTCATGGGTTCCAATATGCAGCGTCAGGCTGTACCA
>CAYGWR010000235.1:0-2056 GCA_964353645.1 uncultured Dehalococcoidia bacterium | reverse complement strand
AGCCCCAGTTGCAGCCCGCAGCATCTAGGCCAGCAGCCCAGCATCCGAGGTGATCTTGGCCCCGTGGAACTCCAGCCTCAGCCGCTTGTCGAATCGAAGCTTCAGTGCCTCCCGGATCTTTTCACCCATTGGGTTCCTCCAGCCAGCCCCTTGCCGTCAAGCTAAACACAGGGGCTTTTGAAGCTATTCTAGCATAGGTTGCGCTTTTGGGCACCCTTGGATATGGGAAATCCAGCTTAAGAACCTTCAGAGACTACCGGTATCTCCACAACAAAAGTGGCTCCCTGCTCTAGCTTGCTCCTGGCATATATCCGGCCGCCATGGGCCTGGACAAGCCCATAGCATATACTTAGACCGAGCCCGGTCCCCATACCTACTTCTTTGGTAGTGAAAAACGGGTCAAATATCCTGTTAAGGTTCTCCTCTGAAATGCCAGGCCCGTCATCGGCAAATGTTATCTCGATCATCCTGTCTTCTGTTTTTGTTTTTACTATAAGTCTGCCTTTGCCATGCGCTTCCACCATAGCTTGCTCTGCATTGTTGATGACGTTAATAAAGACCTGCTGCATCTGCTGGAAATCAGCCATTGTCTTGGGAAGATTGGGTTGTAATTCCCTCACTAGCTCTATGTTATTGAGCTTCAACTGGTGAGCGCGAAGTTCCAGAGTCTTCACCAGAGCTTCGTTGATCGAGATATAACTTTTTTCAGTCTCATGTCTGCGAGCAAAGGAAAGAAGATTACCGGTTATTCTGGCAGCGCGTTGTGCCTCTTTGTAGATAGTTTGCACACCTTTCTTAGTGTCATCGTCTAGGCCATCCTTTGCTGTTAGAAGCTGTGCAAACCCCTGGATTGCGGCCAGAGGATTGTTTAACTCATGGGCGACACCAGCCGCCAGCTCGCCAACTGTAGCCAGTCTCCCAGCAAGGCTAAGCTGCTCCTCTAGCCTCAGTTTCTCTTCCTCATCATGCTTGCGCTCAGTAATGTCGTGGCCAAGTGCGACTAATTCAACAGGGTCGCTCTCTGGTATCAGCGAGATAGTGTATTCCACATATGCTATGCTTCCGTCCTTCTTCTTTAGCCTGCCTGTATCACGGAAAACCCCGTCTTCCTTTATCGCCGCAGAAACTGCTCCAATGAATTCTCGGCGGTTGGTGTCCTCTGGGAAAAGGGAAGTCACTTTCCTGCCAACCAACTCATCTTTGGTATATCCGTATACTGCCTCGACCCTATCGTTACACCAGGTGATTATTCCGTCCCTGATTGTAAAGACAGCATCGGTGAGGCTTCTGACCAATGCGGAGTAATGTGCTTCCGATTCCCTTAACGCCTCCTCAGCTTTCTTGCGCTCTGTGATGTCTCTTATGACTCCTGTCAAGCCAATTATCTTATCATAGGTACATAAAGGCACGGCGTTAAAGCCAACTACGATTTCATGCCCGTCCTTGTGTTTAACGGGTATTTCATCTAGCACCTTCTCACCAGAAAAAGCCGCTTTCACCATTGTCATTACTTTGGGTAGGATTTCCCTGTTTAATAAGACCGCAACATGTTTGCCTAAAAGGTCTTCCGACTTATACCCTAACATGGCAGCAAAAGCCTTATTTATATATATGAACTTCCCTGTAGTGTCTACTTGGTATATTCCATCAAGAGAAGCCTCAACAATTGCTCTATATCGTTCCCCACTCACTCCCAGCAACTTTTCAGGCCTCCCGCTCTCGGCAGTTGCACTGGATTTAGCATGAACTTCCTCCACCCCTGATTTGCCTGCTCCTGCCATGCATCTCCTTCCAATACTCATTGGCAGATTACTCAGATCTGAGAACACAGTTTGATGCTGTTTAGTAACAATATTTCTAGTCGAACCTCTCCTGAAGTTCGGCATAGAACTAGCTAGCTGTCCCATGCTAGAATCCCGGTTGTATTAATTTATCTATACGACTGTACTAAAATTTAGCACAATTACAGCTCCATATGAATAGTACTTCTTGGAACTATGGATAAGAAAATGGTACTGCCATTGCCCAATGAAGTAGGGGGCAAGATGGTTGTCTG
>CAYGWR010000234.1:0-2059 GCA_964353645.1 uncultured Dehalococcoidia bacterium | reverse complement strand
TCACCGAGGAAGGCGCTATGGCCAAGGTCTTCGCCACAGATATGGCGATGAAGGTGACCACCGACGCCGTGCAGGTATTCGGCGGCGCAGGCTATATGCGCGATTACCCGGTGGAGAAGATGATGCGCGATGCCAAGATAAACCAGATATACGAGGGCACCAACCAGGTGCTGAGAAATGTCATCGCCCTCGAGCTATTGAGAAGGAAGGGTCTGAGAGAGTGAACATCATCGTTTGCATAAAGCAAGTGCCGGGAACCACCGAGATTAAGATAGACCCCAAGACTAACACGCTGGTCAGGGAGGGCGTGAAGAGCATCGTCAATCCCTTCGATACCTACGCCCTGGAGGAGGGTGTCCGCCTCAAGGAGAGGTACGGGGGCAAGGTCACTGTCATCACCATGGGGCCTCCCCAGGCAGAGGAAGCCTTGAAGGAGACCATTTCTCTGGGCGCTGACGAGGCTGTCCTGCTCAGCGACCGCGCCTTCGCCGGTTCCGATACCTGGGCTACCTCGTACGTACTCTCCAAGGCGATTAACAAGATAGCACAGTATGACATCGTAATCTGCGGTCGGCAGACGCTGGACGGCGACACGGGACAGGTGGGGCCAGAACTTTCCGAGATGCTGAAGATACCGTTTGTGTCATACGTGAGCAAGGTTGAGGAGATCAAGGACAAATACATAAGGGTGCAGCGGATGATTGAGGAGGGCCACGAGGTCATCGAGACAACATTGCCCGCCGTAATCACCGTGGTCAAGGAGATAAATGCGCCGCGCCTGCCCTCGCTGCGCGGCTCGATGAAAGCGAAGACCGCCAAGATACCTGTGTGGACAGCCGCTGCCATCGGTGCGGAGGCGGACAAGGCAGGCATCCCCGGCTCGCCCACCCGCGTGGTCAAGATATTCTATCCCAAGCGCACCCACAAGAGCGAGATATTCCAGGGCACGGTAGAAGAACAGATAAGCCAGCTTGCAGAGAGGCTGGAGAAGATAATTTAGATTTGGGCAAATTCTCGCAGTTAAAAGGCTAGTAATGGAAATAAGAAAAAGTTCAAGGCATAGCAAAATAACTGGTGATTTCGCAGAGAGTCTAGTTTTATACTGGCTCTCAAAATACGGTTTTGAGTGCGCTAAAGTAGATCATACGGGTATAGACTTAATAGCGAGAAATAACAAGACTAATGAAGTAATGGGGATTTCTGTTAAGGGAAGAAGCAGAGCAGAAGGCACGGAAAAGGAATTGGTAAGTATCCCGAATGCTGATTTTGAAAAAGCCCAATCAGCTTGCGATGCATTTGATTGTAAACCATATTTCGCAATTGTGGTTGACCGAAGAAATAAAATAACGATGTTTATTTTGCCTATGGGGAAATTGTTAGGGTTGTTTAGAAGAGGCGAAAGATCATTAGGATGGAAAATGACAGATAAAGACTTGAATGAGTACCGCAAGGATCCAGACATCCGTTCAGTTGAATTCGACTATGAAACAATTAGGTGGTGGTGATTTCATAGTTTGAACCCCACTCACATTACAAGCACCATAATGTCATTCCCGCGCAAGCGGGAATCCAGGAGCCTAGACTCCTGCTTCCGCAGGAGTGACATGGGTGATATGGTTGCAATTGTGTAGCGTCGTGACTCCTGTCATGACGTGCGGTTCGTCGCCCGCCAGAGGCGGGCGACGCTACATCGCAGAGTGTAACATGAGCGTTGAGCTTAAGATGAAAGGCGCGTTTTAAGGAGATTATAGGGTGAGCAAGGAAATAGAGGTTCGTTACGACAGAGAAGGACGCTGCCTTGAGGTCTTATCTGAGCAAAAAGCAGGCCAACTTGCTGGGGAAAATGGAATAGAAGAAACAAGCTCCGAGAAGATTAAGAGGATATCCGACAGGCTGCTCAGAGGAACTCTGATTGTCCTGGGAACCTGCTTTACAGGGCTTGGCATTCTGGGGGTATTCCTCCCCCTCCTGCCCGCCACGCCCTTTTTCCTGCTCGCCGTCGCATGCTATGCCCGAAGCTCAAAGCGGTTTTACTACTGGCTCCTGAATAACAGGTTGT
>CAYGWR010000233.1:0-2066 GCA_964353645.1 uncultured Dehalococcoidia bacterium | reverse complement strand
GGGATGGGTGGTGCTGGAGTTGGAAGGGGAGGAGCAGGACATTGAAAAAGGACTCGCCTGGGTGGTGGGCAAGGGGGTGAGGGTAGACCCGGTTGTGGGCGATGTCATGGAGGGCTGAAAGTGAGCGAATTACCCGAGATCGGCAAAATCTCCCCCGAGATCTTCAACGAATTGATATACCCGCGCCTGGGTGCCAAAAGCAAGAGCGTGATAGTGGGACCGCAGCATGGAGTGGATGTGGGGATAGTGGAAATTGGGGACAAGGCGGTGGCGTTGACCACAGACCCGGTATTCATCGTCCCCGAATACGGCTGGGAGAGGGCAGCCTGGTTTGCCATCCATATCCTGGCCTCTGATGCTGTGACGAGCGGCCTGAAGCCAAAGTATTTGTCCATAGACTTGAATCTTCCCATGGAGATGAATAAAGGGCAGCTTGGGATAGTCTGGGATACCATGCACAGAGAATGCGTGAAGCTCGGCATAGCTGTTATTTGTGGTCATACTGCGAGGTATGAAAACTGCCATTATCCCATGGTCGGTGGAGCCACAGTAATCTGCGTGGGTGAGAAAGACGAGTACGTCACGCCGAAGATGGCGAAGGCCGGGGACAAGATAATAATCACCAAAGGTCCAGCCATTGAGGCGACTGGCATCTTTGCTACCATGTTCCCTAAGCTCTTAGAGAAGGAGTTTGGCTCTAGCTTCAGTGAACAGGCTCAGGAAATATTCTACAAGATGTCGGTGGTGCAGGATGCGCTGACTGCGGTGGGCGTGGGGGTTAGAGATGAGGGTGTAACCGCCATGCACGATGCCACGGAGTGCGGGATATGGGGTGGCCTCTATGAGACTGCTCAAGCAGCCAATCTAGGTGTGCGGGTTGAGAAAGAGCGGATTGTGGTCGAAAACTGCGTCCCCGAGATATGTCGCTATTTCGGTATAGACCCTTATGCTTCTATCAGCGAAGGCACTTTGATTATCGCTTGCAAGGAGCATAAAGCTGAGAAGGTGGTGAAGTCCTTGGCGCGGAAGGGCATCAAGTCATCTATTGTTGGTGAGCTGGTAAATCCTGAACAAGGTATGATTCTGGTGGAGAAGGGGGAGGAGAAGAAGCTCGAGCACCCTGTTGTCGACCCCTTCTGGCAGGCCTTTTACAATGCGCTGAAGACTACGCCGAAGTGATTTCAGCAGGGAGATAAAATGGGCACAGAGCATTTCAATTGGCGAGAATACAAATGGCACGCTGCAAATAGGGATTGGCGCAGGGCAGAGGTGATTACTGCTGGGGTTGATGTCGGTTCATCAGCTTCTAAAGCAGTTGTTATGGCTGACGGGGAGCTCTTGGCTTACAGCATTCTCTGGAGCGGGGCGGATAACCGCAATAGTGCCCAGAAGGCCCTGGAGGCAGCGCTTAACGGCATGGGAATGTCCAGGGAGGATATTCACTATGTCGTAGGAACTGGTTGTGGGGAAGCCGACGTTTCCGAGGCTAAAAGAACAGTGAGTGAGATTGCCTGCCACGCTAAAGGAGCAAATTATTGCTTTGGGCCCTCGCAGAGAACCGTGCTGGCGCTAGGTGGCCGCGGTTGTGTCGTCATCCATTGTAACCAGGAGGGGAAA
Organism: uncultured Dehalococcoidia bacterium; assembly: GCA_964353645.1. Lineage (GTDB taxonomy): Bacteria > Chloroflexota > Dehalococcoidia > SZUA-161 > SZUA-161 > JACWAE01. The sequence goes on along the minus strand of CAYGWR010000233.1, from coordinate 449 downwards.
GTAATAGCATTTTTGACTAATGCTTCTGAACCTGGGTATTGCCGGGAAAACCCCTGCAATGCGTGCGGTGCAGCCCAGGGTCGCGGTATAGAAGTGGTAGCCGATTACCTGGGTGTGCCGATCGAAGATATCGGCGCGGTATCGCTTAAGGTTACTGACAAACGGCTCAAAGAACGGCTTGCTTTGCCTTTGGATAAACGTGCTCGAGTACAAGACAAGGTACTGGAGGAAATAAACAAGGAAGTGGTGACAGGCGGACATCTACTAGATGGTGGCTCGCCCCCATTAGGTGGTGCTCTGAGTGTTGTCTGTGATGTTCTCGCTAAATCTCAAACTTCAGCGCTGCTGCGTAACGGATGGCCTAAAGAAGAGATCCTGGCTATCCATAGCGCTGCTCTGGCTCACCAGGCAGCTATGCTGGTCAAGCGTCTGGGGATTGTGGGGGATTT
>CAYGWR010000232.1:0-2066 GCA_964353645.1 uncultured Dehalococcoidia bacterium | reverse complement strand
CCAGACAGGGCTTGCAGGTAGCGATGTCAGGCGAGACAAGCTGATACTTGCCCTCCTCGGCGATGCTGTGTCGAATCTCAAAGCCGCTATAGCCCTGCGGGGTATGGCTGGTTACAGATACGTCCTCCAGACGAGCCAGGGGCGGTGCCAGAGCCACCAGCTCATCGAGGAATCGGTCTAAAGCGCGCCTCTCCCCCTCCACCTCGATCTTGACAGCGCCCGAGGTATTGCATACCCATCCCTTGAGATTGTGCTTGGTCGCAAGCTGGTAGACAAAAGGGCGGAAGCCAACTCCCTGCACCACACCGCGCACGCTGATGCGCAAAAGCTCTAAATTCCCTACCTTAATTGCACACCTCCACCAATTCATATTATACCGTAAAGAGACATTCGGGGGAAATTCGAATAGAATCCATGCCCACCATCGCAGTTGATGTACTGTGTAATTAGCTTTATAGTATGGGCGAGGTGAGAAATGCCTAGCGGCAAGGTCCTCATAGTTGAGGATGACCGAACCCTGCTCGATGTGCTCAAGTACAATCTCACTAAAGAAGGCCATGATGTCGTAACAGCCAGTGATGGCGTCGAGGCTCTAGATGTGGCCCGCAACAAGAAGCCTGATTTGATTGTCCTGGATGTTATGCTTCCCAAACTCGACGGCTTCGAGGTCTGCCGTATCCTGCGCAGCGAGATGACTGTACCCATCCTCATGCTCACTGCCAAGGCTGGTGAAACAGACAAAGTAGTTGGCCTGGAGCTAGGGGCTGATGACTACATGACCAAACCCTTCAGCATGAGGGAGTTCTTAGCCCGTATAAGGGCAATGCTCCGCCGCGCAGAGATGACGAAGCTGGTGGAAATTTCCGCCAAAGAAACCGCTCCTTCTTTAATTAAGGTGGGCGACCTTGAGATCGATTTCGCTCGCCACAAGGTATCCCAAAGCGGCACCATTATCGACCTTAGCCCCAAGGAGTTCGACCTCCTCGCCTTCCTCGTTAAGAACAGGGAGCAGGTATTCAGCCGCGACCAGCTACTGGAGAAGGTCTGGGGCTACGATTACGCCGGCGATACCCGCACCGTAGATGTCCACATAAGGTGGTTAAGGCAAAAGATCGAAGTAGCCCCAGCAAACCCCAGGCATCTTTTGACTGTACGGGGTATCGGCTACAAATTCGAGGGATAATAGTGTTTCGTAGCATCCGATGGCGCATAGGCATAGTTTTTGCCGTACTTATCATAGCATGTATAAGCGGGCTCGGCGCTTATTTGTCCCATCTAACCAGAGGCGACCATCTGGATACCCTGAGGGCACAGCTTACAGACCAGGCACAGCTCATTGGAGATATCAGTGCTCCCTACTTCGCTGGCAACCAAACTGAAAGCCTGGAAGCGCTGGCCCAGAGACTGGGAGAACAAATCGGCGCACGAATTACCATCATTAACAAAGATGGAGTGGTTCTGGGCGATTCAGAGGAAGACCCAGCCACCATGGACAACCACGCCAACAGGCCAGAGATTATAGAAGCTCTCTCCCAAGGAACCGGCAGCAGCATCCGCTACAGTGCAACTCTGGGCTATAACATGATGTATGTTGCAGTGCCCATAACCTCAAATGGCGGAGTAGCGGGCGTCGCTCGTGTAGCTCTACCACTAACTCAGATAGATAAATCACTTCAACATATTAATAGAGTCATTATCATTGGAGCCGTGATTGCCGCTGTCATCGCTATTTTGCTGGCGTTTCAGCTATTAAGAATCACTACGGAGCCAGTGAAAAAGTTGACGCAATTATCCAAGAGAATGGCTCAGGGTGAACTCGACCAAGAAATCCAGATAACGTCCCGGGATGAGGTAGGCGAGCTTGCCAGAGCATTCAACCAGATGGCAGCCAGGCTCAAAGAAATGGTAGCGCTCATCACCAACGAGCGCGACAGAATGGCAACTATTTTATCCAACATAGATGATGCCATCCTTATGGTAGACGGTGATAGCAAAATAACCACAATGAATCGGGCGGCAGAGAACATCTTCCAGATTTCAGAGAAGAAAGCTCTGGGACATACCTT
>CAYGWR010000231.1:0-2068 GCA_964353645.1 uncultured Dehalococcoidia bacterium | reverse complement strand
CCGTTGGTTACGGCGTAAAGTATCATAACCTGCTTCTCAAGCGGCATGGGCACATATTGGGGTTGCTTCAGCACCTCAGTGATTCTTTGACCACGGTCGAGTTGTGCTCTGGTCGTCTTGTCCAGGTCGGCGGTGCCGAACTGGGCAAAAGTTGCCATCTCCCGGTACTGTGCGAGGTCAATGCGTAGCCTGCCTGCCACCTTCTTCATAGCCTTGGTCTGGGCGGAACCTCCGACACGTGATACCGATAGGCCGACGTTCATGGCAGGCCTGAACCCTGTATTGAACAGGTCGGTTTCCAGGTATATCTGTCCATCGGTGATGGAGATGACGTTAGTCGGGATGTAGGCTGAGAAGTCGGCAGCCTGGGTCTCAATGATAGGGAGAGCTGTCAGGGAGCCGCCCCCATGTTCTTTATCATATTTAGCTGCTCTCTCAAGGAGGCGTGAATGGAGGTAAAAGACATCTCCCGGATATGCTTCTCTTCCTGCAGGGCGGCGCAGGAGCAGCGATATTTGCCTGTATGCCCAGGCGTGCTTGGAAAGGTCGTCGTAGATAATCAGGGCATCGCGCCCTTGCTCCATAAAATACTCGCCCATTGCACAGCTGGCGTAGGGCGCCAGATATTGTAAGGCAGCGGGATCGGAGGCGCTGGCCGAAACCACGATGGTGTGCTCCATAGCACCGTAATTCTCTAAGAGTGCTACTAACTGAGCTACCTTGGAGGATTTCTGACCGATAGCGACATATATACAGATGAGGTCGCCGCCTTTCTGGTTTATGATAGTGTCTATGGCGATGGCGGTTTTTCCAGTTGAGCGGTCGCCGATGATGAGCTCTCTCTGGCCTCTGCCGATGGGGATTATGCTGTCAATAGCCTTAATGCCTGTCTGCACCGGAGTATTCACTGAGGTGCGGGTAACCACATTGGGAGCGATTCGTTCCACAGGGAAGGTTTTGGTGTAGTTGATGGGTCCCTTGCCGTCGATGGGCTGTCCCAGTGCATTTACCACCCTCCCGATAAGTCCTTCGCCTACCGGCACCTCCACGATTCGGCCGGTGCATTTAACCTCATCCCCCTCTTTGATTTCGGAGTATCCCCCGAGGATGATTGCGCCGACGCTGTCCTCCTCGAGGTTAAGCGCCAGACCTATTATGCCGTTGGGGAACTCAAGTAGTTCGTTGTATTTGACTCCGGCAAGCCCGTGAATTCGGGCGATGCCGTCGCCGACCTCGACTACAGTACCTACATTAACTGCGGTAACTGTAGTCCCGAACTGCTCTATTTGCTGCCTGATAACTGAAGCTATATCTTGAGCTCGAGCCATCTGTTCAACTCCTTCTACCTTGTTTTAACGAGCTCTTCGCTTTCTTGGAGTGCCCGTACCCGATTGGGTTTCGATGATGTGTCATATCGTTGCCTGGACTAAACTCCTCTTGAGAGCCTCGAGCTTTGCCTTGGTGCTGCCATCTATGAGTTTGTCTCCGACCCGGGCAACAAAACCGCCGATGATAGCAGGATCAACCTCAGTAGTGAGCACTATCTTTTTTCCTGTTATGGTTGCTAGATGCTCTGTTAGCTTCGCCTCTTCCTGTTTATCGATAGGTAGTGCGGTGACCACCCGGGCATGCTCTAGCCCCTGATGGGCATCTGCCATGCGTTCGTATTCTGACACTATCTGTTCCAGTATACCTAACCTCTGCTTAGCTACCAGAAGATAGGTGAAGTTCAGTGCAAGCTGGCTAATCTCTGGCAGGCACTTGCTAATCAGTTTTTCCTTCTCGCTGAGGTGGACTTTTGGGTCTTCCAAGATCGCTCGTAGCTGGGGATCCTTGAGGGTGGTGGCGATTTCCTTCAATTCCGATCGCCACTTCTCCACCTCGTTATTCTCCGAGGCGATCTGAAATACTGCCTGTGCATGTCGCTTGGCAGAGGCGACTCTAGCCATTACTTCTCCTTCTTTAGGTTGCTTTCCTGCAATGTCTGTTCAATGAGCTGTCGATGTGTTTCCTTATCCAGAGCTTTGTTTATAACCTTCTCTGCGGCCAGAATTGCTATCTCGACGAA
>CAYGWR010000230.1:0-2091 GCA_964353645.1 uncultured Dehalococcoidia bacterium | reverse complement strand
TGGGTATCTTGAGCCAGTCCAGCACAAACTCCCAGGCCCAGGCGATAGCCTCTTTCTTGAAATAGTCGCCGATGCTGAAATTGCCCAGCATCTCGAAAAAGGTCAGGTGCTTGAAATTGCCCACCGAGCCTATGTCGGTGGTTCTAAAACACTTCTGACACGATGCCAGCCTTGGGGAAGGAGGAACTCCCTCTCCGGTAAAGTAGGGCTTGAATTGGACCATGCCCGCGCTGGTCAATAGAAGCGTAGGGTCACCGTGAGGGATGAGCGAGGAGCTGGGTATAACCTTATGCCCTTTTTGCTCAAAAAAAATAAGGTACTTTTCCCTGAGTTCATCACCAGTCATATTATCTCCAATTAAGAAATATCTGGATAGCGTTTAGAAAACCTTCTCAACCCCCTGAATCCCCCAGTCTTGGGGGACTTTCAGGGCACAGTAGCACTGTGCCCCTACAGGGATACCCCCATCCGCCTATGGCGGACCAGCAAAGGAGTCCTTCTTATGAAGAACCCTCTGCACTTCCCAATCCCTAAACGCTTCCTAAATATCTTTATCTTTACTCTTGGGGATTTTAGAATAAGTTCGGGTACATGTCAATTTAAGCAGCAGGGGCGCGGCTGCCGCCCCCGAACTCTTGAACTCTCCGTGCCCTCTGCGGTGGGAACTGCTCCTATTTTGTGCGGTTGACAAGCTGAGCGTGATGTGCTAATTTCAGGACATGCCATTGCCACATAAGCTGAGTCATACAAGTGACCAGCTAGTAGATTTATGTCAAGAATTGCTCGCCGAAAGACGGCTTATCCTCGTCAGCAACCGAGGCCCCGTTGAATATCGGGTGGCCCAGAACGGGGAATTACAGCTAAACCGCGGCACCGGCGGGGTGGTGACCACCCTCAGGGCTATCAGCAAGTATGTGGAGGTCACCTGGATCGCCAGCACTATGGGAGAAGGCGATCGCCTCGCTGCTTCCGGTCAAAGCGGACGCTTTCAGGTAGCACTGCCGGGTCAGAGGCTTTATCTCCGCTTTGTTACCTCTCCACGAAATGTCTACCACAAGTACTACAATCTCTTTTGTAATCCCTTACTCTGGTTTCTCCAGCATTACATGTGGAACTCGCCCTACACCCCTAATGTCGATGCCAAGGTCTACGATGCCTGGGACAATGGCTATGTCGCAGTTAACCGCGCTTTCGCTGACGCTGTTATAGCCGAAGCGGCGCATGACAGGACGCCTCCCTTCGTAATGATCCACGATTATCAGCTGTACCTCGTCGGTGGCTATCTTCGCCAAGAAATGCCCAACGCCATCTTACAGCACTTCATCCATATCCCCTGGCCTGCCTCCAGCTACTGGCAGCTTTTCCCCGACTCTATGCGCAGGGCGATACTGGAAAGTCTCTGCGCCGCTGACATCGTTGGCCTGCAAACCAACCGAGATGTGCATTACTTCTTGCATAGCTGTGAAATGTTCCTCGACGGAGCTAAGGTCGATTATGAGAGCCACACCGTGGTCCACGGAGGCCGTAAAACCCAGATAGCCTCATATCCGGTATCAGTCGATCTCGCTGCACTGCATAGAATAGTCCGCTCACCCCGGGTTCAGGAGTACGAAGAAAAGCTGCGTCCTTATCTCGGGGAACAAACCATAGTGAAGGTCGACCGGGCAGAACCAAGTAAGAATATCGCCCGCGGCTTAAAAGCCTTCGACATGCTGCTGGAGCGTTATCCCCACCTCGTGAACAAGGTCAAGCTCATCTGCTTTGTGGTCCCCTCCCGTTCCGGGATAAAACAGTACGAAAGGTACACCCAGGAGATATTCGATTCTGTGGAAGCCATAAATGCCAAGTATGGAACCGAAGGATGGCAGCCGATAAAACTATTCTTTGAAAATAACTATGCTCAGTCAATAGCAGGCATGCGCCTCTACGATGTGCTCCTGGTGAACCCGGTGATCGACGGTATGAACCTGGTGGCTAAGGAGGGGCCCATCGTCAACGCCAGAAATGGCGTCCTCGTCCTCTCAGAGTCCGCTGGTGCCTACGAGCAACTTAAAGAAAACGTTATCTCTGTGGCGCCGGCAGATTTGGAAG
>CAYGWR010000229.1:0-2109 GCA_964353645.1 uncultured Dehalococcoidia bacterium | reverse complement strand
TGAATAAGGGCAAGGTTGTCTCATCTGATTCCATGGAGGGCATCGGCCGCAGCCTGGAACTAGGGGTGGTGGATGTGAAGTTCCTCAAGTCGCTATCGCAGGAAGAAATTGAGAAATTGAGAGCAATCGAACTGGTAAGAAGCGTAGACGTGAACGATAGAACCGCTCGACTGCACTACGATGGGAAACCGGAGTCAAGCGTTCAAATACTACGACGTCTTGTATCCTCGAATTTTGAAGTGGTGTCTTACGGTATGGAGGGCGCAGGACTGGAAGACTACTATGTCTCCGTCATGAGTGACGAGAAGGGGGCCAATTAGATGGAAATACGAAGAGAGAGTATTTGGAACGATGTTTTCGAGACCTACCTGTCGGTCAATTTTGAACTGGTTAAACACTTGAAACGCAGGCGGCTTCCTATAGTTGCAGCACTGGCGGTTATCGTACCTCTGATCTTCTATGTGAAAGTTCCAGACACCGCAGACGTGTTTGCTGCCACTGTCCTCTCCTTTGTCAACATACTGATAGTAGTCTCGGCGGCTATGTTTGCCGGGGATGCAGTGTGCGGTGAGTTTGAGAAGAAGACAAGCTTGCTATTGTTCCCAACACCACAAAGACGGTCCACAATCTTCGCCGGTAAGTATATAGCTGCACTGTTGGCTACCTTCCTTGTGGTTCTGCTCTATTACCTCACCATGACGCTGCAGACAGCACAACTATATGGATGGGGAGAGATTCCAGCAGAACTGGGGAAATCCTTCCTGACAGCCTTAATCTACTCTGCCGCAGCGGTAAGCGTAGTATACTTCTTCAGTGCCCTGCTAAAGCGCCCCATTACTTCCACGATTGTTGGCTTCCTGTTTCTCATGATGATACTGCAGGTCGTGGCCATGGTCCTGATGCTTGTGGACCAGGAACCCTGGTTCATCGTCACTTACTCAGCAAATCTGATAACTGATGTACTGGGTGTTTCAAGCAGTCTGCCGTTCGGGCCGGAAGAGGAAGAGCACGCATGGGCTTTAAAGTTTAGCCCCGATTTTGGGGTGGGTATAGCAGTGATGGTGGCCTACGCAATTGTAGGTTTTGTAACCGGCATGGCGATTGCGGTCAGGAAGGAGGACTGATTTGCACCGGGTATCCTGCTTGCCCCCACCATAGCCTGTTGCCTATAATAGTGGCAACCCAGAGCGACGGCTGACGAGGCTTCCTACATCACCGGGGCATCCTTCGCCGCCGATGGCGGCCAGTTGCTGGTGTGATGTTTGGGCACAGATCAGCCTAGCTACGAGAATGCTTTTTGATTATCTCTCTGGCAAAATTGCGCGCTCGCTTCAACCTTGCAGCGTCCGGCTGGCCTACGGTAAGGGAGCGCTTCTTAGCAGCCTCAACCAATCCCGGGTCGCCACTATTCAGCATGAAATCCGCTATAGCTTGACTTAGTTCACCCTGACAGCCAAATATGCCCAGCAAATTAGCACCAACGGCGGCTGCCCCGCACTTATTCAGGCATTCCTTAACTCCTGGATAATCTTCAGGTGAAGCATGAGTCACGAAGATGGCCATATTCTTGCCTTTTGAGTGCTGTTGCAGGAAGCCTTGCGCTTCCCCTGCTGGCTGACCCCCTTGAATAGGGAAACCGATGAAAGCAATGTCATAGCCATCAAGGCTGTTGACCTCGCTCATCGGTTTAATCTCCTTTTTGCCCTTAATCTCCTGAAAAATGGCTTCCGCAACCCTCTTTGTATTGCCCGTCTGGGACATGTAAGTTACGATGACCTTCATGTTACACCTCCCTGCATGAATTCAGTTATTCAAGCTCTTTCGTGCAAGTGACTCTGCCCGCTGCTTGATGCCAAGTAACATCTTACGAATCATAGCGAAACCGATCGGTTCCATTAAGCAGGCTCCGAAGCCCAGCAATTCACTTCTAGGCCTTGCGATTATAACACAAAATCAACCTCGCAAGCGAGATAAAGGGATGGCACTTTGAGTACCCAGGGGTGTTTGACAGCCATCGAGCAGAGTATTACCATTCGCCCAGACGCTTTTTAAATGAGAACTCTCGATTGAGGAGCTAAGGTGATCAACAAGGTCAGCTTTGTAGGCATC
>CAYGWR010000228.1:0-2113 GCA_964353645.1 uncultured Dehalococcoidia bacterium | reverse complement strand
AGCCGTTCGATTTCCACGCGTTCCTTGCTGAGCGTGGGATCGACTCTATGGTTATCCCAGAGCTTACCTCTGGGCATGTCTTCCTCAGGGATCAGGGAGACATGGACAGGGCTGTCGCAGCCTTATGGGAAACGGGGGTGGTGGACGGCGTGTGGGGTGGCGACGACAGGAACAAGATTCATATAGTTACGCCGTACACTGGAGATATCTACTTCTCCGTGCGTCCACCTTACTACAATGCGATTCCTAAAGCAATGGCGCCATTCTTCGTGTTCGGCCCTGACGGCCAAAAAGGGACTCACGCCGGGCTTTCTGAGACCTCTGTTCCCCTGGTGTTCTTCGGCCCGAAGGTTGACAGGGGCGTCCTGCACCAGGGCGGAGCATGCCTCACCGATATCGTCCCCACGATCGTTGACCTGACGGGACTGCCTTTGCCCAACGATTCGCAGGGCACAGTTCTGCCTGTCAGAAACGACCTCTACACGGAAGCGCCCCAGATACCCTATTCCCTCGAGGAGACGCAGGCCCAGCGCGTGGGTTACTTCCCTGTCTTCTTGTTCGTCATCGGATTGGGGCTTCTCGTAGCCTTGGTGTTAACCATGGGCTTCAGATTCCTCCCCTTTAAGGGGATTAAGGGTAGCGCTCTGGCTTTCCTGGAGATGCCGCTTCGCACCCGGCTTGCCCTTGCCCTCCTTTCGTTGCTTTCGGTCTTCCTGACAGTTGTTTCCACCACTTTTCTGGATGTGCAAACCATCTACAGCGACGTCCCCGGTATTCCTCCGGACTCGCTGATAGCGGAGCGACTGGCAGACTATTCCCACATACCCGGAGGACAAGTCACAATATCGTTTCATTTCGTATTCCTGTACTTCTTGGCGGGTATCCTTCTGGGAAGCCTGATCAGCGCCTTGGTGTCGAAGTATCTATTGAAAGTGGGCTTCACGTCGACATTGGTGACTTTCCCAATCTTCGTTATCCCGATGGCAGCTATAGGAGCCATTTACTTCATCATTGCGGCTTTTGTCGCTATCCCTCTGACCTCAATCACCTGTGTGAGCAATGGCTTTCTATGGGCGGGCTTGGGGCTCTCGCTCCTCTTTGGAACTGTTGCTTTGAGGCAAATGAGCGGGAAGACCTGGTGGAGAGTAGCTATCCCAATAGCCATCTTTGGGTTCATTGTAGGCTACTATTCACTCTACACGATTCTCATGGGCATCTTCGGTGGTCATCCACAATGGACTTTCTGAGTTTGACCAATCTGGCTGCCAGCGCTACACTTCCCCACCCGGAGACGTCAGTGGGGGCGTTCAATCGAACGCCCCCACTGTGTCATTGCTCCGGCCCCAGCTAGAAGATGACCTCCTCGTCAACCAGGCGCGAGATCTCCTTCGTCGGCATGCCTATCAGCTCACCGAAAACGTACTCGTTGTGTTCGCCGATGAGCGGCGCTGACCTGGTGACCCTGGCGGGTGTCTCTGAGAAGCGCCAGGGCGGCCCCAGAACAACCTGCTTCCCCATGGCTGGATGCTGCACCTCCACCGCCAGCCCACGCTCCTTGAAGTGGGGATCGGCGAATATCTCCGCGTTGCTGAAGGAAGGCATGGCCGCAACCCCAGCCTTCTGGAGGATCTGGGTCACTTCGTAGTGAGTAAGACTAATGGTCCAGCCTGCGATGATTCTGTCGAGCTCCTCCTGGTTCTTCCACCGGCCGAATACATCGGCAAATCTCTCGTCCATGGCCCACTCGGGATTGCCGGCCGCCTGGCATAAGGCCTGCCACTCATCATCGTTGGCGACGGCGATGCTAACCCATTTGTCCTCGCCCTGACACCGATAGCAGTTGTGCGGCGCCATGATCCTATCCCGATTGCTGTTACGGGACTGCACCCTGCCGTTCATGATGTACTCCATCAGCGCGTCTCCGGTGAAGACAGCCAGGCTCTCGACGGAGGACAAATCGATGTACTGCCCGTAGCCTGTCTGCTGCCTGTAGTTCAGCGCCGCGAGGATGGCGAAGGCGCTGGTGGTGGCGCTCATGAGGTCTGTTGAGCCGGTCATGGGGTTAGGCTCGGTGCAGACAATCTGTCTTTGGCGGAAGCGATATGCTGAATAC
>CAYGWR010000227.1:0-2119 GCA_964353645.1 uncultured Dehalococcoidia bacterium | reverse complement strand
CTCGTACCAGCTTGGGCAACAGACCGGAGTGGTCGAGATGGGCGTGGGAGAGGAGTACAGCATCTATGGTGTGAGGAGGGACGGGGAAGGGATCCCAGTTTCTCGCCCTCAATTCCCTTTCCTGGTAAAGCCCGCAATCCACCAGAAGCCTGACGCCGTTGGCTTCCAACAGATATGCGGAGCCAGTCACGTTCTGGGCTGCGCCCAGAAAATTCACTTTAATCAGGATACTTGCGCCTCTTGTTATTCTGAATCAAGATAACCTTAAGTCGTAAGATGAAGTACGCCAAGTATTTCCAGTCCCTTGATAACCATGCTTACTGCAATAGCTGCGAGCAATAGACTGAATACCCTGGAGACCGCCTTAATTCCACCCTGCCCCAGGAATCTCGCAATCCAGTTGCCTCCCATGCAGATGATCCAGGCAATGAATAGATTCAGAGCAAAAGAGATCAAAACTATGTAGAGTGGGAACGCTGGCTGCTCGGGAGATGCCTGCTGCTTCACCAGCAGCAGCAAGGTGGTTATTGTAGCCGGTCCTACGGTCAGGGGTGTGCCGATGGGGACGACACCTAGCAGTTCCTGTTTGTCCTCTGCGGCCGATTCCACCATATGCCCTGTTATCATGTATCTAACGGAGAGTGCCAGCAGGATAAGTCCACCTGCAATGGCAAAGGAGCCGAACGAGATACCCATTGCATTTAGAATGAGTTGGCCCAGGAACAAAAAGGCGAGGCCGACTATAGCGGCTGTAAAGATAGCGATATTGATCATCCTGAAGCGCTCGCGGCCGGTCATGCCTTCACTCGCCGAGATGACAAAAGGCAGATTGCCGATAGCATCGATGACGATGAAGAGGGGCACAAATGTCAATACAAAGTTATGAAGCACTCAGTTATCACCTTATAGGAGATGGTCTGAACTAGCCTTCGATGGTAAAGCAATCGCAATGGATTGTCAACGACGCGACGCTTCTGAAGCTGAGGGGTGGCTTCTCCGCGCTCTTCGTGTGCTCTGCGGTTACTAAAAATATGTCACAAAGTGTGGTATATTGTTGAACAAGAAGAAAGTCAGCATCTGATGCAATACCTTCGCCGTATACCTTATACTTCGCTGGGATTTCGACTCGCACTGGTGAGCTTCCTCCTTAACATCTCGGTGGAGGCTTCCAGTATATTTCTGCCGCTTCGCGCCAAAGACATCGGGGCGTCGAATCTGGACGTAGGGCTTATCGCAGCGACATACGGCATGGCATATTTTGTGTCCTCCTTTATATTCGGCAGGCTCTCGGATATGCATGGCAGGATGGCATTCATCAGGTGGGGGCTTGCTCTCACAGCAGTAGCTTATGTCTTTCAGATACTCGCACCTGGCCCGATGACGCTGCTCGCATCCAGAGGAGCTGTTGGATTCTGTCTGGGTGTATCGGCTGCTGCTTTTATGGCATATGTCTACGAAGCCGGTGAGCGCGTGGGCAGCTTTGCGTCGTATGGCTCTCTGGGCTTCCTTGCAGGCGCGGTGATAGCGGCAGCGACCAGAGACTATGAAGCTCTGGTTATTGCCAGTGCTGTTACTTCGGCATTAGCCTTTGTATTAGCGTTTACGCTCAAGGAGGAACTGGTCAACCGTATTAGAGTGGCTGTCTTCCCGGTAGACATTATGTGGACGAACCGCAGGATATATCTGGCTTTCTTGCTAAGGCATATGGGGGCTACTGCTGTCTGGTCTGTTTTCCCTTTGTACCTGTCTGGCATCGGCGCCAGCAAGCTTATGATAGCTGTCATTGACGGGATAAACGTGGGTGGACAATTCATAACCATGCAATTGATTCAGCATTTTAATCCGGCCCGTCTCATCACATACGGTCTCATTGCTTCAGTCATAGTGTTTGCCGTATATGGATTAGCGACTAACTACCTTCAGCTAATCCCAGTTCAGATACTCTTAGCGATAGCCTGGTCGTGCCTCTTCGTAGGGGCTCTGAACTTCCTGTTGAAAAAAAATTTGGAGCGGGGGACAGCAGTAGGGTTGCTCTACTCCACAAGCTCCTTGTCCGGCGGCATAGGGCCTCTCCTGGGAGGTGGTATATCGCAGGTGTGGGGATTCCCGACGCTGATGT
>CAYGWR010000226.1:0-2125 GCA_964353645.1 uncultured Dehalococcoidia bacterium | reverse complement strand
CACAGTCTGCAGCCTGGGGAAATGTAGAGAAGGCTATTTCAAATCTTAAACAGGCAGAAGCATTAACCCCAGTCTCATTACGCCAGCTTCCCATAGACGAACTGGCGAAGCTCATCTATCCGTCCGGTTACTACAATGCCAAGGCACTAAAGCTCAAGTCCTTCGTGGAACACCTGGAAGAGGCCCACGAAGATTCCCTGGAAAAGCTCTTCTCACTCGATATCCTCCAACTCCGCAGCGAGCTTCTCAATATTCATGGCATCGGTCCTGAAACAGCAGACTCGATAATACTCTACGCTGCTCTTAAGCCAATATTCGTCGTAGATGCGTACACCCGCCGCATTATCAGCAGACTAGAGCTTAGCCCGCCGCGAGACGATTACGCGTCCTTCCAGGCACTATTCATGGGCAACCTGCCTGCCGATGAGAAGCTATTCAATGAATACCACGCCCTGCTCGTCCGCCACGGCAAGGAGACCTGCAAGAAATCCCCCATTTGCGAAAAATGCTGTCTAAGAAGGCTTTGCCCTTACCCCCACATTGACCCAACCGGCACTTCCACCCCCTGGAACTAGATAGCCATTGTTGGGTAACCCTTTTGGGGTAAGCCCATCAGGCCAAGCCTATCAGGCAAAAACCAGCGTAGTCAGTCTAAAAATTACCTGAAAATTACCCGAAGAGGGGCAAACTACACAGCCACCGTGTTGTAACCTATAAGAGGCCCATGCAATCTATTCTTGCCAAAGAGAGGTGCAAAAATGCTATGGCTAAAAGGCAAATCACAGTTTTTATCCCGGGCAGCAATCCTGGTGTTGCTGTTTTCAATCATGGCCTTGCTGGTAATACCCGGATGTGCCGAAACCCATCTAACTAACTACGATATTGAACAAATGTATTTGAGCGCTACGGAGGATGCTGAGGTAGCAATGCCCAATGAAATATACAAAGACCTCACAGCCATAGAGGCTGATAACCATAACCTGGTATGGGAAGGCGAGCCTGGCAACTCACGTGTTTTGGTCGTGACCTGGACAGGAAAACCTTATTATGATAATTATGTTGGGCAAGACTACCAACTACCTGCTAGTGCAGAGGTATGGGTGACTGTTGTGCCTGAATTAAAAAACTTCTTCCAGGGTAAAAGCTCCAGCGACACCGATCTAAGAATAGAGCAACTTCTAGGTCTGCCTCTGAACAGCGGGAAAACCAAGTTTGTGGAGATTTGGGCTGATCCCAACGACATGTTCCGTCCCAGCCCAGACCCTGAGATTACAGACCACGAAGCCGAGCTGGACTTCCCTGCCTCAGCTAAGTTTATCACTGTCAGCGAAACGTACAAAACCTGGTTTAATAATTTAAAAGAGAGTTCGTATGAGGGAGATTATGCTCATCCCTGGACCAGGCTGGGTTATACTTACGACTGGGGGAATAAAAAGAACCATATAGGCTTAAGTGAGTTTGTGATCGCAGGGAATTCAACTATAGGGATCGAATCAATCACGGCAACCAATGACTACTTCAAAAAATAGTTCTATATTGCACACAGAGTTATCTTTGTTAGAACAGGAGCAGTTAGCCATGGACATGTTCATGAAGGCAGCTATCGACGAGGCCAGGAAAGGGCTCAAAGAGGGAGGTATTCCCATCGGCTCTGTCCTTGCCAGGAAAGGGAAAATTATCGGCAGAGGCCACAACAAACGTGTGCAGGATAATGACCCCATACTACATGCGGAGATCGATTGTCTGCGCAATGCGGGCAGGGTGGGCACATATAAAGACGCTGTCATGTACTCTACACTCATGCCGTGCTACCTTTGCGCTGGCGCTATTGTCCAGTTCGGCATCAAAAAGGTCATAGCAGGGGAGGCTGAGACATTCGCTGGAGCCAGGGAATTCATGGAATCGCACGGGGTGAAAGTCATAGATTTGAATCTGGATGAGTGCAAGCAATTGATGAGAGAGTTCATAGAGAACAACCCGGATTTATGGAAAGAGGATATCGGGGAGCTGGGAGAGTAAAAAGTGAGATAGTGCTGCGCTTGTATTTTAACCGAATTCGTTGTATCCTTATAAGAAAGTGAATAGGTAACCGCTAGGGGTGCTCACAAGCTGAGAAGTGGTCTTG
>CAYGWR010000225.1:0-2133 GCA_964353645.1 uncultured Dehalococcoidia bacterium | reverse complement strand
AAGAAGTCTATATCAAGACACTGCTGGGAGGCAGTATCTTGGAAGGAGAAAACAATGCCTGACGTGTATGACTTGGAGTTTTCCGACCAGGCCCTCACGACCTATACATTAGTTCGCCAAACGTGGCTCGCTATAAACAAATATGCCGAGACTAGACTTGCCAAGATGGGCCTGACACCCGAAACATTCTTAGTGCTCTGGACCTGTAGAGACTATCCAGGTACATTGATTCCTGCCGAGATAGCTCGAATCTCCCATCGGGAGAACCAGACTATTGCCGGGTTGCTCAACAGAATGGAAAAAGAGGGTCTTGTCCTACGGGTACCGAAGCGCAAGGGACATCCCTTCACGGAAGTCAAGATGACTGCTAAGGGCAAAAAATTGTTAGATGCCGGACTCCCCGTGTTTCGAGCCATAGTGTCCGATTTACTATCCGATATGCCAGTGAAGAAGCAAAAAGAATGTCAGGAGTGGCACCGAGCGCTCAGAGATAAAGCGCTTGACAGGTTACACCTGGTTGCAGAGTCACCACCTGAAAGCGTGACGGGAAAGCCCATAAACATAAAGTGGTAGGAAGCAATCCTCCTCACCCCTTTAGTAAAGGGGGAATAGGGAGGTTGCGCATCGGGCTAGTTGGTGTATTCGCCTTTGGTTCCTAAATAATTGGGGCAGACTCATTGGTCTGCCCCAACACAAATTTCGATAGCGCTTGCCAGGACTAGAGAACTATGCTGGTTCGGGTAGCGAGCCCCTTGTCCTGGTCTTTGAAGGCCTTCTCTATCTTCTCCAATGGGTAGGAACGGCTCAATATTTTTTCGAAGGGGTATTTGTTCTTGGTCCGGCTCAGGAAGTCGAGGGACTTCTTCAGAGCCTCGGCGGTATAAAGGGCAACGCCGTGGATGCTTTTGCAACTGGTTACGATACTGAAAGGATCAAACTCGAAATATTTCAAGGGACTTACGTTACCGATCTCCAGATAGCGCCCCTGGTTGCCCAGCATGTCCAAACCCTCGGGGATGACCTGAGGGAAACCTACAAGCTCAGCCACAACATCCGCGCCCCAGCCACCGGTAAGCTCTTTCACCCTGCCCGACCGTTCGTAGGGCTCCTTGAACTCTCTCATGTCTATTACCTCATCGGCGCCAAAGGCTTTCGCCAGCTTCAGCCGCTCCTCGATGCCATCTATGACGATGACCTTAGATGCCCCCATCTCCTTCGCTACAGCAGTAGCATAGATGCCCAAACCACCTGCCCCCTGGATAGCGATAGTCTCACCGAAGCTAAATTTTACCTTCTCCAGGCCATAGATAACCTCGGAGAGGGCGCAGTTGGCAGGGGCTACTATCTCGTCGCTGAGGTCGTCGGGCACTTTGAAAACGGTCTGATTGGGGATAAGGTAATAGTACTCGGCGTAGGCGCCTCGAAAATGGGGAGGGAGCTCACAGGGAGTCACCACAGTCATGTAGGCCGCAGGGCACGCAGCGTCATCTCCGCTCAGACAGGCCCGACAGCGCCCGCAGGGGACGAAATAGCGGTAGACCACTCTGTCACCAACTGCCAGGGGTTGGCCCGCCGAGTCAGTGGCAACGCCCTCTCCCAGCTTGGCTACTGCGCCGACCATCTCGTGACCCAGGATCACCGGCATAGGCATCCCCAGTGCGGCGAGGTCGACATCACCGCGCCACATGTGGAGGTCTGACCCGCAGATATTGGCCCTTCTCATCTTGATCAGTATGGCGCCCGGCTCTGGTTCAGGCACTGGGTACTCCACGATTTCCATGGGATGTCCCAGTCCCTTATAAATCGCTGCTCTACCCTTTTTAGTTCTAGCCATCTAGTCGCCTCCTCTCGTAAATAGAATATGATTGATGAAAATGGAATGGCTCTACTGCGTTGATTTCAGCACGTATCTTTATATTTGTCAAGGGTGAAGGATACATGTCATTGCGAGAAGTTAGCCTAAATAAATAGGGGCTCGTCCTTCCGCGGAAGGACGAGCCCCGCTAGAATCTACTAAGCTAAACTCTCTTACTTCAGAGAGTAAGCGCCGTGCTTCTCGGGGGAGAAGTAATCACCAGGCAGATAGGTCTTGCTCTGAGCATACTTGGTCGGGCTGTACTCCTCGAGCTTGAG
>CAYGWR010000224.1:0-2153 GCA_964353645.1 uncultured Dehalococcoidia bacterium | reverse complement strand
TCTGGGCCCCGCTCTGGGCAAGCGCTTTGAGCAGCGCCTGTGAGAAAGGGCGAACCCTCAGCGAACTGACGGAGATCTCGGCATCCATGCGGTGCAGCCGGTAAGCAAGCTCACCTATCTCGGGATGGTCTGAGACGGCGGCTGCCAGCAGCCCTATTTTATCTATATGACTTAAACCTTTTTCAGCTTGTGCCAGCAGACTATCTAAAGGACGGAAGCGGAAGGGTCGGAATTGGAATCCAGCGAGGCAGAAGCGGCAGCCCCAGCCGCAGCCCCGGGCGATCTCGATGAGATACATGCTGCCAAGCTCGGTATCAGGGGTCAGGATTACCGAGGTGGTCGCTGCGGAATCGAGGTCAGCCAGCCACTGCCGTTTGATGGGTTTTCCATCATACAAAGCAGGCACATATACCCCAGGCAGCGCAGCCAGCTTTTTGAGCAGTTCATCCTTTTTGCCTTCGATGCCCTCGGTCAGGGTATCAATAAAGCCGGGCAGGATAGGCTCTCCCTCTCCTATAGCAAAACAGTCGAAGAAAGGTGAGAGGGGCATGGGATTGGCGGTGACGCAAGGGCCGCCTGCAATTACCAGAGGATGGCTTTCATCGCGGTCAGCAGCGAGGAGAGGGATTCCGCTGGCTTTGAGTATTTGGACGATATTGAAATAGTCCAGCTCGTAGGATATGGAGAAGGCCAGGACATCGAAGTCGGGGAGGGGGCGTTGCGATTCCAGGCTGATGGGTGTTTCTGCTTTAAGTCTTTGGGGTTCCCAGAAGACGCGCTCGCAGACTATGTTGTTGTAGCTGTTGAGGAGGGCGTAGATTGTCTGGAAGCCCAGATTGGACATACCTACATAGTAGGAATTGGGGTAGATGAGCGCGATGGGTATCTTCCCGCCCCAGTCCTTGTAGATAGTGCCCCGCTCTCTTTCGAGCTTTTGTCTGGCTTCTCTGACTGCTTGCCATGTCATGAATCATTCGTCCCATGTCATTGCGAGCGAAGCGAAGCAATCTCATCGCTTTTTCTCGCCTATTCCCTAGATTGCTTCGTCGTCCTTCCTAAAGAAGGACTCCTCGCAATGACATAAGAATCCATCTAGGGAGTAACCCATAGCAGGGCGTTCAGCCGAACGCCCCTACAGTCCTTCGACATCCCCCTCTAGCACTTGGTATAGCCGCAGGCGGGACAGTTCAGGCAGCCTTCCTGATACACGAGCAGGCAGGCGCACTCTGGGCACTGCCCTGCCAGATTCCTGATGGCGGATACCACCGCTGCTTTGGGATTGTCTTTAGCCTCAGCTTTAGGCCCGGGTTCAGCCCCGCTATTATTCTTGTGTCTTTCCAGCACGCCGGCAATAGCATCGGCACAGGAGAGGGTAGCATGGCCCTTATCCCAGGCGATGGAGGGACACCTTATACCCTTTAACTGCTTGATGACTGATTCTATGTCCACACCTGACCTCAATGCTACGGAGATCAGCCTGCCGATAGCCTCAAGCTGGGCCGAAGCACAGCCGCCCGTTTTACCCAGGGTGCAGAATAGCTCGTATAACGCACCTTTATCATCGGTGTTCACCGTGACATAGAGGTTGCCGCAGCCGGTAGCCACCTTCTCGGTGAATCCTCTGGTGATACTTGGCCGATCCCTGGGGACGAGCTTGGATTCCTCGACTGATTTTGCCTTGTCGTCAGGTTTGGTCCTGCTGATGCTCAAGACCTGACTCTCGCGGCTCCTATCCCTGTATATAGTTATCCCTTTGCAGCCCTCTTTGTAGGCCAGCATATAGACCCGAGCCACGTCTTCTCTGGTAGTATCGTGAGGAAAGTTTACTGTCTTGGAGACGGCATTATCGGTATACCTCTGAAAGGCCGCCTGCATCCTGACATGCCATTCAGGGGTGGTGTCGTGGGCGGTGACGAACAGACTCTTCACCTTCTCTGGGACGCCCTTTATATCCCGCAGCTTCCCTTTTTGGGCTACCTCTTGCGTTAGCTCTTTAGAGTAGAAACCTTCTCTCTTCGCCACCTCTTCAAACAGGGGATTTGCCTCTGTTAGCTGTGTGCCTTCGAGTATAGTGCGGGTATAGCTCAGGGCAAACAGTGGCTCGATGCCGCTGGAGCAGCCAGCGATTATACTCAGGGTGCCGGTAGGGGCGA
>CAYGWR010000223.1:0-2177 GCA_964353645.1 uncultured Dehalococcoidia bacterium | reverse complement strand
TAATTAGTAAGGGCCGCGCTTTAAGTGCTCTTTTATCCTCAGGTAGTTTGTGTAAGTTATATTCTGCTTGCGATTTATATATTTCTCCACAGGAACAAGCTTTTTTCTCTTTTGCTCTATTTGATTGCGTACAACCAGGCTCATAGCATTGCTGGCTCCGGAGCCATAGGAGCCAAACAGTATCGTTTCATCCGCTTTTGCCTTGTCCAAAATTCTGGCCAAGCTGATGAATGATGAGCATGACCCCAAATCACCCACAATCGAGGCGATTCCCGGAGCTAATTTATCTTTCTGTATCCCCAAATCTTTCGCAGGTAGAGTCGGAATCCTTTCATCTGGCTGGGCAAAGACTGCGTAGGTATAGTCCTTGGCTTTTCTGCCCAGTTTCTCCAGAAGCCCTTTGCATGCCTCAGACACGTGTTTTTGATAACCATACTCGCGGTCGAATCGGTTATCATTCAGATTGGATACCCAGGCATCTTTGACCGAGCGCCACCTGTCCAGAAACAGCGTTGAGTAGGTGTGCATACCTTCGAAGTCGGCTATGGTGCCTGTTGTCCCGATAACCATTGCCATAGCTCCAGCACCGAAGTTAGCATCGCCTTCAGTGCCCGGTGCGGTAGCCCTATCTTCCCCGCCGATAACAAGGCCGCACTTTATCCTTTTGGCAGCGATTGCATCGAGACATCCCAGAAGGGCATTGGCAAGGCCGTTCACGGAGCCTAAATAATCTATCCTGGTGGTCTCTGGACGCAGGCCCAGCATTTCGGCCAGAATCGGTGACACATATTGTTCAATATAGGGTGAAGAAGCAGTGCCAAAGTATATCGCGCCTATCTGAGCCGGGTCAATACCTGCATGCTTCATTGCGTTGTCGGTAGCCTCGGCAGCCATGGTTACAACATCCTCATCAGTTCCACAGACAGACTTTTCCCCGGCAGACCAGCTACCCCAAGGGATCGCAGCTTCTTTTTGTTCAAGCCTAAATTTTGGTATGTAAACTCCATAGCCGATGATACCAGCCACATTTGCCTCCTAAAAATGTATTACGGCGAGCGAGATAGGATGTTGACTACAGCAACGCCGAATGCTGGCCCCCCTACATTTTGCTGTAGCCCGATTCCGTTCTTGAGTTTCACCTGACGTTTGTCTGCTTCCTCTCGCAACTGGGTAACGACTTCGAAGATTTGGCCAAGGCCAGTAGCCGCTATTGGGTGCCCGTGCGCTTTCAATCCGCCGCTGGGGTTGATAGGAAGCTTTCCGTGCATGTCGAACTCGCCATCCTTGAGCCTTCGCGCAGCCTCACCCTTGCGCACAAAGCCCACATCCTCGATATTCATCAGCTCGGTGTTGGTGAAGCAGTCGTGCAGCTCTGCGAAGTCTACATCCTTTGGCTTTATCCCTGCCATCTCGAATGCCCCTCTGGCAGCCTTTACAGTGGATTGCTGCTCAACGAAACTATCCCTGTCCCAGAGCTGATGATGGTCCGTACCAACATTGCTGCCCAGAACATACACCGGCTTGTCAGTATATTTCTTGGCTAGGTCGGCACGACATACTATCGCAGCGGCCGCGCCGTCAGTCTGAGGGCAGCAATCGAACAGGTGCAATGGCCAGCAAATAACTGGGCTATTAAGCACACGCTCGATGGTTACCTCGAATTGATAGTGGGCGTAGGGACAGAAGGTCCCGTTATGATGATTCTTAACAGCTACCCTGGCGTAGTCCTCCATAGTGTATCCCAGTTCGTACATCTGTCTGGTGGCATGCATCGCCTGAATGGCCGGGCCTCCCTGCCCAATCATCCAGGCCGGGTGGTTGCCGGTCTCTGCGCCGCCACCGCCACCGGCACCACCAAGCGATTCCGCCGAGGGTTTATCCCTCATCTTCTCAGCACCCAGCGCGAGAACAACATCATACATACCCGAAGCCACCCCAAGGCAAGCATGCCTGAATGTATCGCCACCTGTAGGGCAGGCATTCTCGAGCCTGGTGCAAGGTATCTCACGGTTGCCTATCATACTTGTCAGCGAATGGCCGCTCTGGGCTCCTTGTCCGATGAAGCCTCCGCTCCACTGTCCAAACCAGGCTGCCTTGATCTCTTTGGGGTCAATTCCCTTTTCAACATTCTTTAGACAGTTTAAATAAGCTTCCTGGATCATATTCTCCAGGCTCTT
>CAYGWR010000222.1:0-2182 GCA_964353645.1 uncultured Dehalococcoidia bacterium | reverse complement strand
TATCTCTTTGAGCAGTATGTCGGCAACCTTTTTATCTCTGGCATCGTCATCAAACGGAGGTCCGGTGAAAGCAGCGAGAATCATATCGATGTTCGGGTCTTTGGCGACGATTCTGATGGCATTTTTGATATAGTGGTCGGGAGCAAGAGCCGCTATTAGACCTAAATCGACCGGGTTGCTTACACTTGTTCCCACACTTTCTGCAACCCCGGCTAATTCCTTCTGGGTTTTTGCTGAAAGCTGTGGTATCTCCAGCCCCAGCTCGTTGCAGGCATCGGTGGAGGTGACTGCAAGCCCTCCAGGCGTTGTGATGATGCCCACTCTCCTCCCCTTTGGTCTGGACAGATGGTGAAGCGCCACCAGAGTATCCAGCATTTGCTCGAAGCTATCGACGGAAATTATGCCTGTTTGGCTGCAGAGCGCTTTCCAGATAGCTGTGGGTACTGCGAGGGTTCCGGTGTGAGAGGCCGACGCTCTTCTGCCGGCATCGGTGTTGCCGCCCTTCAGCACGATGATGGGCTTGCTCGGCGATACCTCGCGGGCAACACGCAGCAACCTCTCCCCATCCTTTATCCCCTCCAGATAGGCAGCGATTATCTTCGTCTCAGGGTCTTGCCCCAGATACTCTAAGAAATCCACGCAAGTGAGGTCGCAGTCGCTTCCGCAACTGACCCCCTTGCTGGGCTTGAGTCCTGCGTCATTAATGGACATGAGCAGGTAGTAGAACAAGAAGCCGCTGTGCGAGATCACGCCCACAGGGCCGCTTTCTTTAGGGAGAATAGCTTGTGGGATGAGCTTAGTTGATGGGTTATAGGTGCCCACGCAATTCGGCCCCATAACCCGTGTCCCTCCCTCCCTAGCGATTCGTACAATCTCCTGCTCGAATTTTTTGCCCTCCGGCCCGCTTTCGCTGAATCCGCCGGTATAGAGAATCATCCCTTTTATTCCTTTAGCGGCGCATTCTCTGGTTATCCCGAGCACCGCCTTGCGCGGGACGGTTACCAGGGCTAAATCTACCTCCCCTGGGATATCCTTTATACTCGGATACACCTTTACACCCAACAGCTCGCCCCCCTTGGGGTTCACAGGATAGACTTTCGTGAAACCTGCCTCCAGGAGGTTATGCAGGAACATATACGCTACATTGGTCGCTGTCTGGGAGATACCCACTAACGCTATTGACTTGGGGGAAAATAGGGGTTCAAGCTGTCCTTTAATATTTTTGCTCATCCATTACCTCTGTGGCTGGGGTTCCTCTCTGCGGTGTATGTAAACCTCGAACTTCGTGATTTTCCAGACGCCATCGTCTTTGCGGAATTTATAATAATGCATACCCTCGGAGATGGCGCGTTCCTCAGAAACCTCTCCGGTCTCGGGATTGATGGGGTATCCGTAATGTGAAAAGTAGTCCTTGCCCGTCGCTGTATCACCTGTGATTTCTATCATGATGTTCATCAGGGTGCTGAACCTTTTTTTCTCGGTGCCGAATACAGCCCTTTCGCCGAACTCTTTGAGCGCCGCCTTGCCTTTGATATCTACATTGTATTGTGGGACTGCATAGTGAATATCGTCGCTCCAGATGCTGAGCCAGAGGTCCTTGTCGTCTAAATCCATAGCCCATGCCATTGTCTTCATCAGGTTCTCGGTCTCGATAATGTCTGGAAGCTTCATCAGCTTGTCAACTTTAGCCTCCAGCTTCCCGACGTCGGTTTCAACCCTTTTCGCCACGCGGTTCAACAGCGCTCTCAAATCTCTCAGGTCTTCCATTTTTGTCTCCTCTGAGGTGGAAGATTATGGGACTGCCACATTGAACTTATTGAAAGGCCAGCGAATTTTGTTAAGAGCGACAAAGGCGACAACTTCTAAATCTGGGCGTAACCTTTTTAATTCGAGGTGACTCTAGGCCCGAATATCCCGTATCGGCGTTTCAGTATACTTGCGGGCGACTGTCCGGAAATGGAATCCATATACAGCGAGAGCTATGGACATCGGGAAAGAGCGGGGACGCTTCAGTAGAGTTGAAATGTAGAATCTCCAGAAATACCATCTGTCTCTATCCAGGACACCCAAAACCCATATGGACCTGATGAGTGCCCTGATATGCCGGAATCGCAGCTGAGGAAGCCCTTTTCTTTTCCTCGGCTTGTACTCCTTAAGAAATATCTTCACTCTCTTGTAAAAT
>CAYGWR010000221.1:0-2184 GCA_964353645.1 uncultured Dehalococcoidia bacterium | reverse complement strand
CTGATTCCTGCGCCGATACGTCACATGGGTACGGAGAGCTGCCGCGAAGTCCTGCGAGATATGCACAAGTACCTGGCTAACCGAATCGAGAGCCAAACCGATACTGCAGCTGTCTCCCTAATCAGACAAAACGGAAGAATCAAAGGCATCCAGACCGACGACGGGCAGAGAATAGAATCCCGCTACCTGATCATCGCCCCGGGCAGGGAAGGAGCCGACTGGCTGCTTAAAGAGGCCGGCAGGCTCGGGCTCACCCTCCATAACAATCCTATTGACGTTGGGGTCAGGGTGGAGGTGCCCATGACAGTGCTCCAGGAGCTGACCGATACCCTCTATGAGATTAAACTTGAGTTCCACTCTCCTACCTTCGGTGACCGCATCAGGACCTTCTGCATGTGCCCCGCCGGCGAGGTTACTATGGAGACCACAGGTGGCCTCGATCCGGTGATAACAGTGAACGGCCACAGCTATGCACATCGCAAGACAGCTAACACTAACTTCGCCCTTCTGGTTAGTGCTACCTTCTCCCCTCCCTTCCGCGAACCCATTGCCTACGGTAAGTACCTTGCCCGCATTGCCAACATCATAAGTGGAGGCGTGATTGTGCAGAGGTGGGAGGACCTCAGCCAGGGCAGCATCTCCACTTCGAACTCTATCGAAGAAGGCGCAGTCAAACCTACATTAAGGAGTGCCACTCCGGGCGACCTCGGCTATGTGCTCCCCTATCGCTTTCTAAAGGGAATCAACGAGATGCTCAGCGCCATGGATAAACTGGCTCCGGGTGTAGCCTCTCCCGATACACTCCTCTACGGCGTCGAGGTCAAGTTTTACTCATCACGACTCGAGCTAACCGAGAACCTGGAGACCGAGATACCCAACCTGTTCGCTATAGGCGATGGCGCGGGTGTCAGCCGGGGTCTGATTCAGGCTGCTGCCTCCGGAGTAGTGGCAGCACGGCAGATTATCAGGAAAAACGCCTGAGCATAGTCCTGTCGCCCTTTATCGCTCAGGATGCCCCACTCCGGATCATCGAGGTGACTACTTTCGTGGCTTCTGATTGCAGGAAACCATAGACTGCTACCGTAAACCCGGTGTTTCCCTGATTCCACCTGAAATGGCAAAAATGAATATCGGAGGACTTGTTCTTATCTGGCAATGGAACTGACGACCATTGCACTTCTACGCCGTCGATTACGTCGTACCCGAATCCTTCCCTACCGAAATCGATATTCCCTGGCTGATTTGACTCTTGTATCGTGATAAACGCCGTATAATCCGTATCAGGCTCAGCGGAAATGTAATATAATGACACGAAATGGAAGTCTCCATCTGAATTATTCCCCACTGGTTCCGAAATCCAGGGCGGAGACTCCATATTACCCGGCAGATATGTGGGCAATACTATCTCGAAGGGGATGTTTTGCTGAGCCTCGTCAACATTCTGAGTCCGGAGGGTAAGAAAGGGCCCATATTCCCTGGGTTGTGAATCGTATCCAACGACAAACCATACGCCTGTGGAGTCCTGCCTCAGCAATTTCTGAAGCATGAATCTATACCAGCAACTATCTGTATCAACGGAAACGAGAGCCGCTCGGTCGGTATCTGCCCAAACCAGGGTCGCACTGAGCACAGTGCCGGTTGCCTTGAATTCACCATTCTCATGCATGAATTGCAGCGTGGTAGCAATAGCATCGTCACGACGATAGGAACTTGCCTGACTATCCACCTGGTGCTGGACGTCCTGAATATCATCGAAGCCATAGGAAGTATAACTGGTACCCGTTGTGCCTGGTTGTTCACCACCGACAGGAGAAGACGATAGGTTGACTGATACCTGATTGCTACAGGCCGAGCATAGAATAACGACTAATAAGGAAATGATTAATCCGGGGCCTGCAATTCTACTGATGAATTTCACGCGACCCTCCAAAACTCTTATCTGGCATTACTGCATATTGCTTGTATTCTACTACGATAAACCCGAGGAAACAACCTGGAAGAGATAATAGCGGCGACGCCTCCCGTTTGACAAAAAGAGGCGAGACGCTTATATTTAATAGGGCTGTAATAGCTTCCTACTGAAAGTTAATAAGGTAACGATATCGGGGAGTAGCGCAGTCTGGTAGCGCACTTGCATGGGGTGCAAGGGGTCGCAGGTTCAAATCCTGTCTCCCCGACTTTTTA
>CAYGWR010000220.1:0-2196 GCA_964353645.1 uncultured Dehalococcoidia bacterium | reverse complement strand
ACCATGAGATCGTTTACAGGTTCATCACCTAAGGCATTACAGCAGCGCCGATGATGGTGCTCATGGTGAGTATGCCACAACTTGCTGGCATAGCCTCTCCGGCAGGTGGCCCTGCCATCTCTCTGAGAGAACTGCGCCTACGCCGAAGATCGCTCGTGATCTTGCGCGCCCACCCCTCCGTTCTGTGGTCAGCGGTTCTTATAGATAGGCTTACGCTTTTCTTTGAAGGCTCTCATGCCTTCTTTGGAATCCTCCGTGGCAAAGATAGGCGCCCCGATCTCATCTTGTCTCTGGAGCGCCTCCGCTTCCGGCACTGACTCGTCAATCTCGCGGAGCGTGCGAGTGATTGCCCTCAGGGAAATGGGAGCGTTCTCACAGAGCTGATGTGCGATCTTCAATGCCTCATCCAAGGCTTTTCCTTTGGGAACTACCCGATTGATAAGCCCCCAGTTCAGCGCCTCCTGGGCGCTGATGCGGCGGCCGAGAAGAAGAATCTCTGCCGCCAGGCAGTAAGGGATTTGCCGGCGCAATCGGATGGCGGAGGCTGCCATGGGATAGAGACCACGGATGACCTCAGTCACTCCGAACACGGCGTCCTCTGCACCGACGCGTATATCGGTACCCTGCAGAATCTCGGTTCCACCAGCCAGGGCATAACCCTCGACTGCCAGTATGAGCGGTTTGTTGGGACGATTCTCCCGCAACAGTGCCTGCCAATGTAGGTTGGGCACATCTACCATCAACCGCTGGATTTCCTCCGCGTCATCACCCCCCGCCGGTCCCGCTTTCAGGTCCATGCCAGCGCAGAAGGTATCCCCTTTGCCAGTCAGTACGCAACAATATAGGTCGTCATCTTTATCCAGGAGACGCCAAGCCTTATACATGCCGACCAACATAGACGGGCTGAGCGCGTTCTTGGCCTCCGGCCGATTGAGAGTGACGATCAGAATGTGTCCCTCCCTTTCGACGGTGCAGTTCTTGGTGCTGATATCCAATTGTTCAGCCATGCAATCCTCCTGTTTCAAGTCTTGCTGAAGGCATACCCAATCCTCATCGTAGTCTAGCCAGATAATAACCGCCTGCCCCGAAGCTGTCAAGCTAGTGGAAAGCCCCATAAACCGGCGTGCGGGAGGCATCCTGCACATCTTTATTCTTTATCTCCCGCCTTCTTTGGAAGGATCGGGGGAATTTAAGGTTGGGGGGCACCCCCATCCTTCACAAGTGAAGGACTTCTTTGTACACTCCGGTTAGTAAACGACCTCTAGCCCCTTGGGGTTACCCGTTGATGGTAACCATCTCAGGTAACTCATCAGGGGATTCAGCTTATGCCATAGTTACTACACTGGCTTCAGCAAAATTACTCCAAAGGGTATTGCTACCCTGATGTTGGCCTGACTATACTGGTTCTGGGATAGGGGAGCAGGGGACAAGAAGCTGTGGTGCAGTCCGCCGTAGGCGGATGCCTGGGGTAGGGGCGAGAGATGTTTAACAAGAATTTGTCCTGCTCCCCATCCGCATTATTTGCAGGGTCTCATAAAACTCGTAAAGAAAGGACGTAAGTACTCTAAGAATAGGTACATAAGTGGGATTGCTACCTCTCTTTCACACGGAGTATAAGGAGTTGTAGGGTTGTGGGGATGCTGCGCAGTTCCTATGTTTGCTGATTGGCTTGAGGGTTTGGCTGGTATAAGTCAGGTGGAACGTTTTAACCCGATGAAACGTCTTTATTATTTGGGGAAAGTGGTCGATACTAAATGTTGTAGCCGACTGGAAAGGAGGGGGAAATGAAAAGGCCAGATATGTGTAGAATGAACGTAGAGATTTGTGAGAATTGCCGGAACTGGGAGCCTATCCCCTTCCACGATAAGGGCGGGGAATG
Organism: uncultured Dehalococcoidia bacterium; assembly: GCA_964353645.1. Classification (GTDB taxonomy): domain Bacteria; phylum Chloroflexota; class Dehalococcoidia; order SZUA-161; family SZUA-161; genus JACWAE01. The sequence goes on along the minus strand of CAYGWR010000220.1, from coordinate 317 downwards.
CATACCGCCAGTGGAAGTGTCGATGGTCAAGTTAGCTCCCCTGGTAATTGAGAGAAAAACTGAAAAAGTTCCCGTAGCCGTATGAAGGATTTATTGCAAGCTGTTTTCCATATTCTTCTGAGCGTCTCAATATAGATGCAATAGTCACATGTCTAATCCAGAGTAAGGGCGTCCGCCTGGGGCGGACGCCCTTACTCTTTTTTCCCTGTCCCCTCATCCTCTAATTGCACCAGCGGCACACGATAGGTACTAAAGTACTCCCTGAATCAAGTACCCAAGTAGGATTGCTGTTCTCTCGATTCAGAGCACAATAAAGG
>CAYGWR010000219.1:0-2197 GCA_964353645.1 uncultured Dehalococcoidia bacterium | reverse complement strand
ACTCCGTTCAGCGATGCCTTCATACCGCTGGTGCCACATGCCTCTCTCAGGCGTCGGGGATTGTTTAACCATACGTCTACGCCCTGTACCAGGTAGCGCGCCATGTGTATGTCGTAGTCTTCCACAAAGGCTATCCGCCCCTGAAAGTCGCGGTCGGTGGCCAGGCAGTAAACCTGATTCAGTAGATATTTGGAGGGGAAATCAGCAGGATGAGACTTGCCAGCAAATACTATCTGAATTGGCCGCCACCTATCCTTGACCATCCTCTTCAGACGTTCGACATCCCGGAAGATAAGCGCCGGCCGTTTGTACTCAGCAAAACGCCGTACAAATCCAATAGTAAGCACCTCGGGGTGGAGCAAGGAGCCCATCGCCAGCACCTGCTGCGGCATTACCTCAGCTTCAGACCATCGTCGCTGTGCCCCATCCAGCATGGCTCCCTTAAGTTTACGCTTCAAAAGCTCGCGGGCTGCCCAGAGTTCTTCGTCGGGGATATCCATTATCCGCTCCCAAAGCTTGGGGTCATCATGCCTTTCCATCCAGTCCTCTCCCAGATACTTTTCGTAGAGGCGACCCATCTCGGGAGCAACCCAGGTGGGCACATGGATTCCATTGGTAACCTGAATGATAGGCACTTCATCTTCCCTGGATTCAGGCCAGAGCACATGCCACATTCTTCGCGACACGGTACCGTGAAGCTGGCTCACAGCATTACACCGACCAGCCATTGCCAGGGCGAGCGCCGTCATATTAAAGGCCTGGCCTCCATCGCCATCCTGCCGCCCCAGTCCCAGAAATTTCTCCCTCCCTATCCCCAGCGAACCCCAGTAGTTGTGAAATGACTTCTCTACAAGGTCCATGGAGAAAATATCGTGGCCAGCAGGAACCGGCGTATGGGTAGTGAAAGCGGTAGTTGCCCGCACCTTCTGCACGGCTTTATCAAAAGTTGCACCCTGCTCTACTTCCTCCCTGACACGTTCCAACATCATGAAAGCTGTATGGCCTTCGTTAGCATGCCAGAGGGCTGGTTTGATGCCCAGAGCCTGCAGAACGCGCACACCGCCAATCCCTAAAACTATCTCCTGCTGGATGCGCAACTCCCGGTCGGCTATGTAGAGGCGGGCGGACAACTGACGGTCCTGAGGAGCATTCTCCTCAACATTGGTATCAAGCAAATATACAGTGGTGCGGCCCACCTGGATTCGCCAGGCGCCAATATACACAGACCTATCGTCTAACTGAACTTTGACTAAAGGGCTACGGCCACTAGAGGAGGGAACCGGAGTTATAGGTGTCTCACTGAAATCCAACTGACTGTATATCTCTTCCTGCCAGCCTTCGGCAGACATATGCTGGTGGAAATATCCCTGAGGATACATAAATCCGACCCCGACCACAGGCAGCCCCAGGTCGCTCGCCTCCTTGCAGATGTCGCCAGCAAGTATCCCCAGCCCGCCAGCATAAATGGGTAAGGAGTTATGGATGGCAAACTCCATGGAGAAATAGGCAACAGGACCCGGCAGCAGGCCAGGATAATTGGTATTGAACCAGGTGTCCTGGGCTGACATATCGGCATCAAAGGCTGCCATCACGGAATCATACAAAGAGAGAAAGTCGGGATCATTGGCGGCGGCTTTCAATTTATCAGGATTTAAATCGCGTAACTGCTTGACCGGATTGTGGCCAGTTATTCTCCACATCGGATAGTCCAACGCCCTGAACAGGTCACGCGCCTGCTGATGCCAGCTCCACCACAGGTTGTGAGCAAGCTCATCCAGTCTACCTATGCGTTTAGGCAGTGTTAATCTTGAGAACACGTTCCCTGTTTTCCCCCGCTTTATCTCAAGGGCTAGATAGCTTCCGTCTATAGTATTATACACCAGTAGTTGTGAAACTAAATGGCTATGAATGCGCTTCCTTATAGAGAGGCCATAGCGAAAGGAAGTAATCCCCCCTTAGAAAAGGGGGATTAGGCATGGTTGGAGCACCTGCTCCAACCAACCCGTTCGTGGTGAACCCATCGAATCATAAACGGCCCTTCGACAGGCTCAGGGCGAACGAATTAAACTCGCCCCTACAATTTTATCTCACAAGCAAAGCTTGACGAGCCTTCGAGCCTATGTTAAAATTTTACTTTGGGGGGGGTCTATCCGACGAGTCCCTTGATTTTTACTGTGATTTACTGTTGCTTTTTCGA
>CAYGWR010000218.1:0-2231 GCA_964353645.1 uncultured Dehalococcoidia bacterium | reverse complement strand
TAATCGGAAATCCACATGAATCGACAACTCCGTAAACTGGATGGGTCGCCCCGGCCAACATACCCCTCTGGCGAAGCTGCTGATCCTCAAACAATTCATCAAAGTCCTTCACTTTACCACAGGGTATTCGTGCGTCGGTCAATAGCCTTTCAACCTCATCAGTCGTTCTCTGCGAAATCCATGCAGAGACTATGGCTACCCCTTCATCTGCATTTCGCACCCGGGCCACCAGATTATTGAATCGCTCATCATCAATGAGATCAGGTTTCCCAATGACCTCCATGAATCTATTCCACTGCTGATCTGTAAGGGCGACAATCACAATGTAGCCATCTCGGGCACGATACGAATTCCAAAAGGGGAGTGGATGCTCCTGGTCAGTCAAGAACGAGGCTAAAGTTCGACCAAGACGGCTCGCCACCTCCTCTTTGTCAGGGCCATTCGCTCTATCTGCTAAGGCCCAGAAATTGTGGAAATACATAACGTCCTGCATTGAAATATCTATATGTTGACCTTTTCCTGTATTTGCGCGTTGCCACAAGGCTGAAATAGCTCCGATTGCAGCATAGGCTCCAGACACAAGGTCGCCGAAGAAAACCCCAGGAGGGCGATCCGGATTCCCTTGCGCCCACATGATACCCGCAGTTGCTTGAGCAATAATATCGAAAGCAGTCCTTTCACAGAGAGGGCCTGTGTGCCCGAAGCCTGTTATTGAAACATAGATTAGCTTTGAATTCTCGCGACTCAAATCGCTGTAGCTGAGTCCGGATTTCTCCAGAATGCCTTTAGCAAAATTCTCGATAAATATGTCAGAGCGTTTTGAAAGCTCTCTAATTATCCGCGCACCTTCAGCTGTGTGCCAATTCACAACTATCGCCTCCTTATTCTGATGTATTGTTGACAGGGCACGCTCAGATCCAAGCAAGCTCAGCAGAAGCCGCATTGTATCGCCGATGGGCGTCTCAACCTTTATAACGCGAGCACCCAAAAGGGCAAGAATCTGAGCACATCTGGGGCCTGAAAGAAACTGCGATAAATCGAGCACAATAATTCCCTCGAGAGGTCGTCTCATCTACAGTCCTCCTTTCATACAATAACTAAATTCAAATACCTTTGATCGAAATACATGTGGCAGTTAACATTTTATTGTTATGAAGAGAAAAAGTATACAGTGCCCGTACTGAATACTGACCGCTGATGGTGAAAGCTATCCTATCCCTGCGGCTCTGTGCGCCATTTCGCCATGAATTTATCCACATCTACGCCTAAGCCGGCTATATGCTCGGCGCCAGCATTATATATTTCCTGCCAGGGCAAATCATCGTAGCTGCCATGATATTTCAGATATTCCACATGCGGCCTGCCATCCTGGCTGTAGCGGCTCGCTCTGGCATCGTGCTCGCCGTCGAACTCCACAGGTATAAAGCCATTTTTCTGGCACAACTTCAGGTCGTAGGCCGGGGTGGCGATGACCCATTTACCGTCAATATAAATCTCGGCGAAACCGTGGTACACCAGTATATCGCTGCCGCACATCATTTCCAGAAACCTCTGCGACAGGAGGTGGTTCCTGATGTCGGCAAACCCGAAGCGGGCGGGGATTCCCACGGCCCGGCACATGGCGACGAGCACGGCTGCTTTCTGGAAGCACAATCCATAGCCTCTTTTCAGGGTGGCGCTCGCTATACTGTATTCGTAACGGTCAGCCGAATCATACGGGTTGTATTTAATGTTATCTCTTACGAAATAAAACAGGGCTATAGCCTTCTCTTTGTCTGTTTTCAGTCCCTTGGTTAAGGCTTGTGCCTTCCTTTTAATGACTTGGGAATCGCAGTCTATGATCTCTGTGCATCTCAGGTATTTATCCATCTCATTCATTAGCACCGTCCTGTTGCATAGGCTTAAACAAACCTTGTGCGCCCATCTGTTCCCCTCTTACACCCTAGAAATGATATACCCTCGCTCTCTGGCAGTCAAACGCAGTCAGGTTGACAAGTCAGCTAGCGGTATGGCAATATGCGCCCGTAGATGGTTTTTGCATAAACTTTTGCCAAGGAGGGGTCAGGTGCTCAATAAAATATTCAAAAGCTTCGATGCGGCGGTCGCCGACATACCCGATGGCGCAACTATCGCCATAGAGTCCTGGGGCATCCCTGCTTGCGCGCAAAACCTCGTAGATGCAGTAAAAAGGAAGGGCATTAAGGATATCACACTCGTCACTCATAACTTCA
>CAYGWR010000217.1:0-2231 GCA_964353645.1 uncultured Dehalococcoidia bacterium | reverse complement strand
ATCGGCTCCAGATTGAGGTGAGCGGGCAGCGGTCTCTACCCGCAGTTTCGGGCACTCTGCTGTTTAACGAGGATCCTGCCCGGACTCAGCCGCTGGTGGTGATGCTGCCTTTGGGGCCTAACCGCCCTATGTTTAGCCACAAGTCAGCCTGCCCCGCCAGCGGAGTACTCGAAATAGGGGACGAGAAAGTGGAGTTCACCCCGGATCGCGATGTGGGATTGCTGGACTACCACAGGGCGTACTACCCCCGCAACACCTTATGGAGGTGGGCTACCTTCGCCACCATCGACGCGGCCGGGAACCTGCTGGGAGTCAACCTCACACACAACGTTATCAAAGACGACGAGCAATTTAATGAGAACTGCATCTGGCACGGGAACTCCATCTCGCTGCTAGGGGCCGCTCGCTTCGATGTCCCTAAGGATCCCACGCAGCCGTGGACGATTCGGACTACGGACGGAGCCGTGAACCTGGAACTCACCCCGCAGGGATTGCGACGGGAGCGGGTGAACCTTGGCCTCGTTCGGACAGCCTACGACCAGCCGTACGGACTGTACTCCGGCACACTGGTGGATTACACAGGCAGGAGACACACCGTTGAGAAAGCCTTCGGCTTGGCGGAGGACCATGTCGCGATCTGGTAGACCACCTCGCCAGTGACCATGTCCATGCCTAATGTTGCTCTAAGCAAATTTTGTTCTCGGCAAAAGCATAGGGCCATGATACCTTATCAAGGCGCCAGCTTGACAAAAACTAGCCTGCGAATTAAAGTCTCAATTACCAGAACTCGTCAATCTCGCCAAGATTGAGTGCCATGATAAGCTCACAAGATACCAAGCTGACCCAAAGGGAGCGCGAAGTCATTGCCCTGGTTGCCCGTGGCCTTACTAATCAGGAGATCGCCCAACAGCTTTTCGTATCCACCTATGCTGTGAAAGTGTGTCTTCATCAGGCATGCGTCAAGTTGGGAGCGCGGAACCGGGCACAGGCGGTTATCTTTGCCTTCAAGAAAAGAGCCATAGACACGCAGGATGCCTACTCTCTGGAGGAGATAGCGGACTTGCTTGCCTCTCTGGGGCCGGAGGCGATAGAGACGATAGCCCAATTGCTGAAAGAAAAGCTTGAGGGGCGTCGAGCCCAGCCAGGTATTAAGTCGACCTAACATCGTTGAGTAACCTCCCTTTTCACACTGTGTAGTTGCATCAGGCAGATTCTCATAACTGACAGATATGATGAGAATCTAACCGTATCCTAAAGAACTGCAAGCCATTCCCCCTTTCTATATTAGCAGGCGAACGAGCGAATAGAATTAGGGCAAAAAACTAAACGAAAGTTAGTTGCAAAAGACATAACTATGTAGTACCTTAACTTCATACCAGAAGTTCACCGGGAAGGTCGCCAGCGACCGCAGCAATCTATTTTCCGCTTTTTGCTCTGCTTCGGTAGAGAAGCAGACCTTTGTGATGAGGGGACATGGGGAGGCAAAGCTAGAGGCTACACCTACCCCGATTTGTGACAACGCGTCTGAGATTATGCGGCCCAACACATTGTTGTGTCTAGGGCAGTAGCAATATCTGAGGGGGTGCAGCTATGGCTAAGAGGGGCACAGCCAAGGGGAAAGACTTCGATGTCATCATCGTAGGGGGAGGCCCGGGAGGTCTAGCGGTAGGGTGCTTGCTGGCTAAGGAAGGCGTAAAAACAGCGATCATAGAAAAGAATTCGGCTCTCGGCGGAAGGTTTCGCGCCGTCAATTTCCACGGTTGCCGTGTCGATAGCACTGTCAAATTCCACGCATCTCAATTCGGCTCTGCGGAGGCAACCTTCTGCTACAAACTATTCAATCACCTGGGATTGCCTCTTAAAAACAAAACAGTGCCCTGGACCATGAGTTTGGTCACCAAGGATAAACCTGGCAAAGTGGAGTACTTCGCCATGGACCCCAAGCTGGGTGCGGAGAACTTCTTCGAGTTCTTCGCCTTCTGTACCGGCGTAAGGATGGGCGAAGAGTCAATGAAAGAGATTAAGCGGATAGCCGCTATCACGGAGGATATGTCTCTGGAAGAATGCCGTAAGGTAGTGAACGTATCCTTCGCCGATTGGGTAGTCAAGAATGTCAGAGACCCTATAACGCAGGCAATTCTCAATGGGATGGCGCCCATCGTCGGCGCCCCCATCAAAGATATAAATTTCGGTATGGTCGCCAACTCCCTGGGCACCTTCAATCGCATGGG
>CAYGWR010000216.1:0-2245 GCA_964353645.1 uncultured Dehalococcoidia bacterium | reverse complement strand
GGCTCGATGCCGCTGGAGCAGCCAGCGATTATACTCAGGGTGCCGGTAGGGGCGATGGTGGTTCTGGTGGCATTTCTCACCTTGGTCCCGCTGGGCGTGTCATAGATACTGCCCTCGAAAGCTGGGAACACCCCTCTTTCCTTGGCCAACTCCATGGATGTCTCGGTGGCTTTGTCGCTGATGAACTTCATCAGGCGCTCAGCAGTCTTAAGGGCCTCCTCAGAGTCATAGGGTATCTCCAACATGATGAGGAGATCAGCGAATCCCATCACGCCCAGGCCGATTTTCCTGGTGAGCTTGGTCATTTCCCCGATCTTGGGTAGGGGGAACTTGTTGACATCGATGACATTGTCCAGGAACCTGACAGTCATCCGTACCGTCTTCTCTAACTTGACATAATCTATACTGATGGTGCCGTTTTTAGCAGTCACCATTTTGGACAGGTTGATCGAGCCCAGGTTGCACGACTCATAGGGAAGGAGAGGCTGCTCTCCGCAGGGATTGGTGCTCTCGACCATCCCCAGCTTGGGTGTCGGGTTATCTCTGTTCACACGGTCGAGGAACACAATGCCCGGGTCTCCGTTCTTCCAGGCCATTTCCACTATGCGGTCGAATACCTCTTTGGCGTTTAGTTTGTCTACTATCTTCCTGGTGCGGGGATTTATCAGCTCATAGTCGCTGCTGCTCTCCACCGCTTTCATGAACTTTTCGCTTATCGCCACCGAAATGTTGAAGTTGGTGAGGGAGGTATTGTCCTCTTTGGCAGCGATGAACTTCAAGATGTCGGGATGGTCGACGTTCAGTATAGCCATGTTGGCGCCCCGGCGCTTGCCGCCCTGCTTAATGACATCGGTGGCAGCGTCGAAGGCCTTCATGAAAGATACCGGGCCGCTGGCCACGCCGCCGGTGGAGCCTACCCGGTCTCCTTCGGGGCGCAGGCGGGAGAAGGAGAAGCCAGTGCCGCCACCGCTCTTATGGATGAGCGCGGTGTATTTCAGGGTATCGAAGATAGAGCTCATAGAGTCGTCTATGGGCAGCACGAAACATGCTGAAAGCTGTCCCAGCTCGCGTCCTGCGTTCATCAGCGTAGGCGAGTTGGGCAGGAACTCCATATTCAGCATCGCCTGATAGAACTCCTCTTCTTTTTCCGTGATGTCCGCCTTAGGGTTGTAAATCAAGTCCGCTGTGGCGATATGGTGAGCCACGCGGCGAAACATGTCCTCGGGGCTCTCGATTACCTGACCCTTTTCATTTTTGACCAAGTATCTTCTCTCCAGGACAGCCCTGGCGTTTGGCGATATTATTGACTTTTCTTTCTTAGCTTCTGCGCTCACCGCCGGAAGTTTTCGGGCTGCCTTAGTGGGCTTTTTCTTTTCTTTTTCCGGTGGCATGGGAACCTCTTCTGGTTTTTTCTGATCAAGTATGCTTCTCACCATAGATTGAATCTCCGTCTCTTGAACTGGCCTTTTTGTTATGGGAGTTAGGTCCTCCCAACCCGGTAGGGGTGGTACTGGCTCCAGACGTTCGATTACTTGGTCGGTCAGTTGCTCAATGACATCCCTGTCGGAGATGCCCATTGCTTCTGCATAAGTAAAGACGGTGCGGGCAATCCTGTTGCGCAGAAGTCGCTCTGCCTTACTGTTTTTCCCATTATCGCTGCTCATAGCTTTTACCCCGTTTTTCTACATCGTCTTCAGGAGAGATTTACCGAGGATGTCTTGAGGAAGCAGGCCTTTTCTTTCTACCTGGGATGCCAGCTTCCTCTCCGGGTAGGAGAGGAAGCTGGCTGGCGATGTCTTTTGCGGCGATGAGGGTATCAACCTCACGCTTGAGGCTGGTGATGTCGGCGAAATCGCGGTATACGCTGGCGAAGCGAATATAAGCGATATGGTCTAGCTTCTTCAGCTTCTCCATCACAATCTCCCCCATCACTGAGCTGGATATCTCCGCCTTACCCAGGCGATGCAGCTCGTTTTCCACATCGTCTACCAGCTTCTCGATAGCACCTGTGGGCAGTGGACGCTTCTCACAGGCCTTCCGAATGCCAGTCGTCAGTTTCTCGCGGCTGAACTCCTCACGGCGCTTGTCTTTTTTGATGATAACCAGGTTGCTGGTTTGTATCCTCTCGTGTGTGGTGAATCTGAACCCGCAGCCCAGGCACTCGCGACGTCGACGTACGGTCTCATTCACATCGCGAGAATCAATCACCTTGGAGTCTTCATAGCCGCAATGAGGACACTTCATG
>CAYGWR010000215.1:0-2245 GCA_964353645.1 uncultured Dehalococcoidia bacterium | reverse complement strand
TGAACAAAACGCTAAAATGTGACACCAAGGACTTCAGCGCATCTTTATGAAGGAACAGGCGGGGTTTACCGCTCTCGCGTGAGTGCGTTTGAGGTATGCACGGGAGAGTATTGAAAGCACGCTCACCAGGTCCAGGGGCACCAGCCTCAAAGGGTTGACCTTCATCAGGTGGCACATTGCTTCTGTGGTCGCCCGGAGGTCATTGCATTCCCCGCTCATGTATACTCTGCTCTTGCCCAGCCGTCGTGTCAGCTTCGCGGAGACCTCTTCAATCGCGCATTTTCCCGCTACAAGCACAGGCCCCTCTAGAGCCTCGATTTCCTCCGGATCAAACCCCTTGCCCATTAGCAGGGACCAGCCCCCTTTTCCGCCGAAGTCATAGTATAGAAACTGCAGGAGCGTGAGCGGGTTATTGACGCATCCTTCCCGGCAGGCCCTCTCTTTCCCCCTGATGATGCTAACATCCGGCGGGAATTGAGGATAAAGGTCGAATGGGTACTTGCCGCCGTAATCAGATATGTCACCCACAATATCAAGATTCTGGAGGCTCGAGAAGTCGCCCAACAGCTCGATGTTTTCCGCTTGCGAGACACCATCCGACAGCCCTCTTTCAATTGCCAGCTTGATGTGGGGAACGTCATCTATACCCAGGCCGAACACCGCCGCGCCTGCGATATCAACCGCGACTACGTTCAGTCCTCCGATCAGTACCTTGAACGGCTTTACACACCTGTCCGCGAAACTGGTCGCCGGGTAATGGCCGTAGATTGTCCCCTCTATGCCCTCTATCAGCGTAACGTCAGGCCTCACGTACGCCAGCATGTCGACCAGTTTGCTGTGGAGGTTGTAGTTGTGATCCAGGCCCCTGTCGGAATGGCGGGGAAATCCCCACTGGTTCTTGATTCCCAGGGTCACAACCCCCATGGAATGAGTCTTCAGCTTCGGAAGGCTGACGTAGAGGTTCTCGTCCTTTTTCTCAATAAGCTTTTCCACGATGGTTTTGGGCATCCGGAACTCTTTCAGCTCATACCCGTTCCCATCCCTCCCCGATGCCTTATCCTTACCCTGAAACTCGAGGGTCACCGTTCTGTCCTCATCAAGGTGGACAGGTATGGCGCCGGTCCTCTTGCATATATCGCCGTACCCGGTCAGCCTGAAGACCAGGCGGGTATAGGTACCCTGTGTACTGTTTTCCATCAGGTAGACATTGCGGGCACCGGTGTCGAGCCAGTAGCGGACCACGGCTTCCACGACCTCCGGACGGGTAAACGTGTAAGGCCGGGAATCGATCGCGTTCGGTTTGATATAAACATCACCGCTGGACTTGAGGAGCGCTTTGCCGCCGAGGCTATCGAACACCTGGGCGGTCACGACACCGATCTCCTCTCTCAGTTTCTCGCCCAGCGGCCTGAACAGGGTGAATGTGTCCGGGTTATGTTCGGACTGAAGCCGTCTCATAACCACCTTTGTCTTACTCATATCCTGACGCTCCCTGGTCTGAGCCCCTTGCTTTCCCTGCTCTTAGTTACCTCCGGTGGCTGTCTTCCCGCATTTATCAACCGTTTTAGCAGGGCTGCCGTCGCTTCGGGATACTCCAGCGGGAAAAGGTGTGACCCACCGGCGAAGCATTCAAAATACAGCCGGTGTTTCTGGGCGAATCCTCCGACGAACCGCCGGAATTCGCTCTGCTCGCCTACAACCAGACTCCCGGGGATGCTCATTCCCGGGTTGAACCTGTGCATGTCATGCGGCGTCGTTTTGAATATGTCAACTTCTACTTTCGGTTCGAAGCTGAGTCTTACTCCAGAAGGTGTCTCAACCATTCCATTTTCAATGTAATCTGAAAAACAGTCCGGATCAAAACGGCTAAAAAGGGCTTTACCCCGCAGATGCGCTTTCGCCTCCCCACGGCTGGGCCATTCTTCACGCCGCCCTTTCGTCACGGCTGCCGGCCCCATGCGCCCCGCAAGCCGGAGCTTTTTGACAGCGGCCAGGAAGAGAGCGAAAGGACCGTACACCAGCGGGGGATCAAGCATAATAATCTGCTGGAACAGGCCTGGCCTTTCATACGCGGCCCTGAAGTTGAGAATCGCCCCCAGGGAGTGCCCGAGCCCGATCACCGGCTCGTCGCAATTGTCCTCGATGTGCTGAATGAGCTCGTCGGTCAGGCTCACCCAGTTGTCGTCGACCGGATACCTGGCGCTGTGTCCGAGCCTGTCAATCGAGATTACCGAATATTCCGGTC
>CAYGWR010000214.1:0-2257 GCA_964353645.1 uncultured Dehalococcoidia bacterium | reverse complement strand
CTTGTGGGCGAGCCCGACCAGGCCCCGCTGGTGCTCGGCGGCGAGCAATCGTTCTATCCCGGCTCGCAGTACGCTGCAGTGGGCACGATGGCTGCCCTTTTCTATCGGGATGCAGTATCGGGAAAGGGACAGTACGTGGATGTGCCCATGCAGGAGGCCATGATAAGCTACTGGCAGGAGCAGACGCCCGTTACAATGTGGCAGAAGACAAAAGAGAATAATACGCGTGTGGGGGCGATGGACGCCATGGTCACGCCCTGCGGCCTCTATCCCTGTAAAGACGGCTGGATTTCGCTATGCATAGTGACTCCACAGGAATGGGCTACGCTGTCGCAGTGGATACACGAGGTAACAGGCGACGATGAAGTCCTCAAAGATGAGTACAAAGGAGGGCTCCTCGACCGCATGCCGGTGCGCGATATGGTAAACGTGCTGGTGATAAACTTCACTGAAAAACTCACCGGACGCGAGATCTTCTTAGAGGGCCAGAAACGTAAGCTGGTAGTTATGCCAGTAAATGACGTGCCCTCCCTGGTTAATGACTCCCAGCTTAACTCGCGCGGCTTCTGGGTGGAGCTAAATCATCCTGTTGTGGGCAAGCTGAAGTATCCCAAAGGCCCATTATACAGCGATGCCATCGGGGCACCCACTAAAGTGGCTCCGCTGCTGGGCGAGGACAACGAGAGAATCTACTGCAAAGAGCTAGGTTATTCCAAGGAAGACCTGGCGGTGCTGCGCGCCGCAGGTGTAATCTAGAGCATCAAACCACTTACGCAAGAAAGGGAGGATGAAGCTATGGCCAAGAAAGCTCTGGAAGGCGTTAGGGTCATAGAGTTCGGGCTTTACCTGGCATTGCCTTTGGCAACACGGATGCTGGCCGCACTGGGCGCCGAGGTCATCAAGGTCGAGACCCTCACATCCCTTGATATGTCCTGGTACGGTCCTATGTATGCACCGGGATGTCTCCAGCTAGAATACCGGCCTCTCAAACGCAATGTAACTCTTGATGTCCGTCAGCCCAGGGGCAAAGAGATTATGGAAGAACTAATCAAGAAGAGCGACATCTATACAACCAACCTGGGCGAGGGTTTTCTGACCAAGTTTGGCCTGGATTTCAAGCACGTTCAGTCGCTGAAGAAAGACCTCATCATACTGTGGGGGACCGGTCTGGGCAGCGTAGGCCCATATGGAGGATTCAAGGCTTACGGTAGGCTGATGCAGCATGCCTGCGCCATCTCCAGCATGACCGGTACACCGGATAGCCTCGGCGTAGCCAACATCTCTTACTCGGATTATCACACTTCGATGTTCAATGCTCTCGCATTGATAGGGGCGCTGGAGAGGCGTCGCCGCACCGGCAAGGGCTGCTTCATAGAGTGCCCTATATACGAATCCGGCGTGGTCACTGTTGGGCCTTCCTTACTGGACTACCAGGCTAACAAGGTGGTTCCTGAGCGCAGGGAGAACAGACACCGCTTCTACGCCCCGCACGGAGCATACCCGTGTAAGGGCACGGACAGATGGTGCACCATAGCAGTGACCAATGAAGAGGAATGGAATGCGTTCTGTAAAGTAATCGGCAATCCTGCCTGGACAAAGTCGCCCAAGTTCGCTACCGCTGCCGGCAGGGTCAAGAATGCCAAAGAACTGGACAAGCTCATCGGAAAGTGGACGTCGCAACGAGCTGTTTATGAGGTTATGAGAAAGATGCAGAGGGCAGGGGTGTCAGCAGGTATAGTGGCGAAGGGTGAAGACCTGGATAAGAGCCCGCATCTGAAGAGCCACGAATTCTACTATGAGACCGAATTCTATTCCGCAGATTTTGAAAAGCCAGGCATGGAGTGGCCAGTGGCCGGGAAGACAGTCACCTGGAAAGAGCCGGTCTATCTCTCCGATACTCCCTGCATGTTCGGACCCATGCACAAGGTCGGGCAGGACAATGACTACGTCTACGGCAAGCTGCTGGGCCTGTCAAAGGCTGAGATAAAGAAGCTAACTGAAGAAGGCGTGTTTAAGTAATAGAGATACGTGTTTTCTAACCCGTTTACCCTTCGACAGGCTCAGGGCGAACGAGTTAGAGCAGACTCTCACCGTTCATGGTTCGACAAGCTCACCACGAACGGTGAGCCTAGTAAGGCTGAGTGTAAAATTGAGCGGGGTGGGATTTTGGATCTATATTTTGGAGTGTGCTGACAGAAGCTATTACACTGGACAAACCGATAACTTGGAACAACGTTTGTATGAGCATGAGCAAAAC
>CAYGWR010000213.1:0-2260 GCA_964353645.1 uncultured Dehalococcoidia bacterium | reverse complement strand
CGTTCACCACCCGTCAGAGTGAATAGTGGCAGTAGTATACCCCGCAATTATCTGCTGAGTCAAGTAGCAGTAATTTTCTTGAGGCTTCCGCGAAACGCGATTAGAACGGGGTTTAGGGGTAGAAAAAGGGGCATTTACCCCTAACACCGCCCTGTAGTGCTTCATGCTGTCATCAGCTCAATATCTGGCAGCCTGAACGGCTAATGGTGGGTTGTATTGTGGACATCGTATCTCAACTAGTCCCCTGTCTTGCCATAGGTATGACTGAGGGGCAGGCAACCAAGTCGCTACCTGCCCCTCTTCTGAGATTTGAACTTAGCTAGAATCCGCCTTTAACGGCTTTCCTCCTGAGACACACGACCAGAGCCACACAAACCAGCGCCGTGCCGGCGAGTATGGCTATCTTCTGTGCCAGTGTCGTGCTAAGAGCGACTTCGCTCAAAGCTACAGCAGGCATCAAAGCAACCCTAACCACCGGCTTCACGGCGGGATTCTCATCGATGAATCCAGCTATCGGTGGGCTGAGCTTGTAGTATAGAGATACTAAGCTTCGTCCCACTGGGTTAGTTGCCATGTAGCTATCTCTGAAATCTCGAAGCGTCTGCACATGGCTATCGAGATAGGAGCCGTAGGCAGTGGTGGCGATGAAGCAGCCCCCGCCGGACGGCTCTCCACCAGCGCCAAAGGTGGTAGCCCAATCCTCATTGGAATATGAGCCCCCTATGCCATTGTAGGCGTACACCCGATAGTAGTAGGTGGTGTTCTCGCTGAGGCCGGAGTCGGAATAGGTGGTCACATTAGCTCCTACGGTGTCTATTACATTGTAGTTTCCCCCCGCACCTAGCTTACGCTCTATATAGAACCCATCCTCATTATTTGAGTTGTCCTGCCAGGTCAGGTCTATCTGGGTTTGTGACACCGCTGTAGCTGCCAGCTTGCTGGGAGGATCGGGTGAAGCAGGTGGAGGTGTGGGGGTTGAGGTCGGAATTGGCACGACCATGCCCACCCACCCGCAGTATTTCACATATTCGCTGACCTCATCACCGAGACCATCGTAGTTAATGTCATCGGCGGGATTGCTGGAGCATGGGGGCACCTCGTTATTGCCAACCGCATCTTTTGGCCCGCTGGCTTCGCCCCACCAGTTGTTGGTGGCATCAACAAACGGTAAGCCCCTCTCGTTACGAACTCCCTCCATGCCGTTGTTGAGGATGTTGTTGTTGTGTATTTGGACATCGCCCACTACACCGGATCCGACAAGAACGCCCACTTCAACATTGTTATAAATGTCGTTGCCGGTAACGGTCAGCGTGCCGAAGATGGTGGTGGCATACCAGGTGAACATGCCGTGGCTGCCGTTATCGTACATATCGTTGTTGGTCACGTTGATTGTGGTGCCTGAATTGCCGGCAGTAACGCCTAGCCCTGCGCCTCTGGGCCCCGTAGGTGAGTGCGTAGCATTGTGAAGCCAGTTGTTGTCAACGAGAACTGAAGCCGCACCCACGACTGCGATACGAAGAGAATTCGTGCCCGGTGATTGCACAGCCGTAGGTGAAATGTCGTTGTTCCGGACTGTTACGCTAGTTGGCCCGTCAGCTATGTAAACCAAGCTGGCTCTGTTCGTGCCGTATGTTGAAGCATTCGCTTGAACGATGTTGTTGACAAATTCCACCGTTGCCGCATTGATCGTCACTGCGCCCCGGCTGCCAATAATCCTGAACCCATTGATGACGATATTGGTAGCGCCAGTGGTAACTACTATGGCTGATGGATTTGAAGAAGTAAGAGGAGCATTGATCACCGACTCGCTGCCGCTGCGGCCACGGGCATCGACACCTGCCTGTGCACCCTCTAGCGTTAGGGACTTGTCGATGTTGACAGTCTCATTATATGTCCCTGCCGCCACAACTATGGTATCGCCAGGGCTGGCAGCATTGACCGCCGCCTGAATGGTAGGGTAGTCAGTGGGGACATTTATGATAGCCGCCCTAGCTGTGCTCGCCGGAGCAATCACCGCCATTAAGGCCATAATTAGTGTCATTGTTAAATAAAATATCTTGGCCTTCATTTCCCCTCCGTTCTTGAGCTATCCTTCTTCCTTTCTGAGCCACCGTAGGGAGTGAATACCAGCGATGGCGTTGCGGGAATAGCCCCACATCATGCGGTATTTAATCTGGGATTTCCCATATCAACTCGTAGTAAGCTGACCTCGTACCTCTTTGGTCTTGACACCAATGATTCGCAATTTCCTCTTTTTGTT
>CAYGWR010000212.1:0-2272 GCA_964353645.1 uncultured Dehalococcoidia bacterium | reverse complement strand
ACTTCAGCGCTGGTGATGGCATCACATATAATTGCTGTCAGGTCGAGCCTTTCTAGCTGCGGTGGTTTCAGCCAGGTCAAGTTGAACAAGCTGTCGATAATGGCTACAGCACTGTCCACATTGTTCTTGATCCGTTCCAGGTGCTGTTCCACTTTGTGGTCATTGCCCTTAAGCGCTGATTTCAGGTAGTACACGGAACTGGCTATCACACCCAGGGGATTTCTCAACTCGTGAGAAATGTTTCCCGAAATCTGGCCCAGTGTGACCAGTCGCTCCGAGGCAAGAAGCTTTTCCTGCATTAGCTTGCGCTGGGTCGCATCCTCTATGACAAGAAGAATCAAGGGTGATTCATCGTGATTCCAGTATACTCGCCGGGCGTTCAGAACCATTACGCGTCGCCCTAAATCTGGAAAGTCGTGCTCCATCTTGAACCCTTCAATGGTAGTATGCTCGGGTAAAATAAGTTCCAGTAAATCTCGAAGTTCAGGGATGTTCCACTGTCGGTTGCCCAGGTCGTAAACGAGTTGTCCCACGGTCTCCTCAGGTGTGACTTTGAAGGAATCGTAGAAATAGCGATTGGCCGAGATTACCCGCAGGCCAGCATTCAATATCAAAAAGGACAGGGGCACCGTGGCTATAATGTTCTCAGCATATTTAAGGGCAGTCCGGATGTCTCGCTCGGCCCGTTTTCGCTCGTTGCTCTCCAGTTTAAGTTGTTCTCTTAGTACCCTTATTGTCGCTGCACTCTCTTCCACCACCTTCCCGAGATGGCGGCATCGTTTCTCCAGCTCGTTGCGCTCTGCTTGCTCGCGCCCGGCGACGTCACGAGAGACCGTGGCGAGTTCAGCTAAATCTTTACCCGGTGCTGGTACTCGTGCGCTGGACGGCTTCGTGTCACCTATCTTCTTTGTGTTCATAGCTTTACTCCTGAATCTGGTGACTGCCAAGGCAGCATGTTCTATGCTCCCATGCCTGAGTATACCTTGGGAGTGGTATGGCTAAACAATCCTCTTTCGGGTAGTTTTTTGAAAAAAGATTACGCCAGGGGGTGAGGCTACATTGGCGCAGGGATTACCCCAAAAGGGTTACTGCTTTGTGCTTTTATTCTTGGCCACCGCCAGCTTTCAGTCAAAGGAGTAATTCGAAGCCTGGATTCCTGCTCAAGGCAGGAATGACATGGGGAGAGGGCGACCCGCCTAAGGCGGGTCGCCCCTATCGAAATGTCCCAATATTACGTATCACTCAGAGGTGCCTGAGAAAAAGTTAATTGCTGCGCCAGGCCCCAATGCGGCTTGCACTACCTCGGCCATAGTGGTAATGCCATCTCTAACCTTTAGAATGCCATCGTGTTTTAATGTTGCCATTCCTTCTTTGATGCTCTGTGCCCTGATATCAGCGGCATTGATGTCGGCGACTAACATACGCCCGATTCCCTCACTAATGACCAGGAGCTCGAAAATACCTGTTCGTCCCTGGTAGCCAGTACCGCTACAGAGATTGCATCCTTCCCCTCTATAGAGGACGGGCGGCTGCTGGCCCACCTCTTCTGCGTAGACTCTTTTCTCCTCCGCAGAAGGCTGATAGGTAGTACGGCAGTGAGGACAGATGCGGCGAACCATCCGCTGGGCGGCGATGCCTACGAGGGTCGAAGCGATGAGATAAGGCTCGATACCGAGGTCAATCAGCCGGAAGAACACCCCGACAGCATCATTAGCGTGAATTGAACAAAGAACCAGGTGCCCGGTGAGTGCAGCCTGAACTGCTATTGCTGCTGTATCTTTATCCCGTATCTCACCTATCAGAATGATATCAGGGTCATGACGCATGAGCGCCCGCAGACCATTGGCGAAGGTAATATCTGCCTTCAGGTTAACCTGGGTCTGGTTGATGTCTGCAAAGTGGTACTCGATTGGGTCCTCAATAGTCATGATATTGCGTTCTTTTCGATCGAGTGAGCTAATAGATGCATAGAGTGTGGTTGTCTTGCCTGAGCCGGTGGGCCCACCTGACAGTATCATGCCGTAGGGACTCTTCAACATCGCTTGATACTTCTTGAGGGCATCAGGCGATAAACCGATATTACTTAAGGAGAGAAGAGGGAGAGACTTATCCAGAATCCGTAGCGTCGCCCTCTCTCCATTTGCTGCTGAAATGGTGGCTACCCGAATATCAACGTCCCTAACCCCTACCTTGATTGAGATTTGACCGTCCTGTGGACGTCTTTGATCAGCAATGTTCATTCCAGCCATGATTTTCACCCTGGATGTCAGGG
>CAYGWR010000211.1:0-2278 GCA_964353645.1 uncultured Dehalococcoidia bacterium | reverse complement strand
AATCGCGTGCTCCAGTTCCTCGCCTGAAACGGCGATTCCGACAACTTGAGCATAGAGCCTACCTGCTTTACGCTTCCCAAAATGGGGTGAGGCATTTCCATAATCATACCGCGAGCAGTCAATTGGGGGTCTGAAACTAGTTCGTCTATGGAATAAACAGGTGCAACACAGGTATCTTTCTTTCGCAGCATCTCCACCCACTCATCTCTGCTTCTAGTCAAAAAGGTCTGTTTAAAATACTGGGAGATTTCCTCTCGCTTCTCACCCTCCGCGAATTGGTGCTCGATGAAATCATCACGCCCTAAAAGTTGACATAAATTGGCATAAAACCAGGGCTCAAAGGCTCCGATGCTAATGTACTTGCCATCTTTTGTCTGGTAAACATTGTACCAGGCGTAATGGCCGGTAAACATCGTGTCGCCTCTTTCAAAGGCGAGACCATACGCGAGATGGGGGTTTATCCACATGGACATCAGCGCTACCACACCGTCGGTCATGGACACATCGACGAACTGTCCCTTGCCGGTCTCCACTCGAGCCATCAATGCCGCTAGAATCCCGATTGCAGCAGACATGCCGCCAGCGGCGAGGTCTGCTATCAGCATACCTGGAAGAACAGGTGCACCGCCAGATTCACCTGTTAGACCTAACAGTCCCCCCATGGATATGTAGTTTATGTCGTGCCCGGGCAAATCGCGATAGGGCCCATCTTGTCCATAGCTTGTCATCGAGGCATAGACAATTCTGGGATTTATCTTCTTGATGGCCTTGTAATCAATGCCTAGACGCTTCGTAACTCCAGGCCTGTAGCTCTCTATGACGACATCGGCAGTCTTAGCCAGCTCATAGAAGATGGCACGGCCATCTTTAGCTTTCAGGTCAAGACCCATGACCCTGCAATTCCTTAACCCTGGGAAAACAGGCGAATCCGGCAAAGCGTACTTGACCAGGCCGCCACGACGCTCAGGGTCCGGTTCGTGAATCTTTATAATATCAGTGCCAAGGTCGCCCAGAATGGTAGCGCAAAAGGGGCCGGGGCCCACCCATGCCATATCCAGCACCCTTATCCCATGCAAAGCCGGGCGTTTCGCACCACCAGCTCTCATTTACGCCTTATCTCCTGATTAGCTCAGGGCTAGACTAAGGCCCTTATACCCAGAATGTCTCTTCCTACAATAAGTTTCTGCATCTGTGTTGTGCCATCGGGTATAGTCATAGTTCTGGCATCTCTGAAGTATCGCTCCACTGGATATTCATCCGACAGCCCCATTGCACCGTGAATCTGGATAGCTTTAGAGGTCGTTCTCACAGCCGCCTCCGTGGCATAGGCCTTTGCTAAAGAAGATTGCCAGCGTGATTTCTGCCCCTTATCAATGAGGTCCAAAGCCCGAAAAGAAAGAAGACGCCCAGCTTCGGTTTCCGTTATCATGTCCACAAGCATTTCCTGTATCATCTGGAAACTGCCTATGGGCTGGCCAAACTGCGTCCTTTCTTGCGCGAATTTGATCGAAGCATCTATAGAAGCCTGCGCAATACCTGTGCACATCGCCCCCACCATTGCACGCGACACGTCGAAGAATGCCATTGTCCGCTTGTATCCGGCACCAGGGTCTAAAAGATTTTGCTTAGGGACTTTACAGTCGTCGAACGAAAGCTCCGATGTGGGGAAGCAATGCATCCCCAGCTTATGCAGCTCCCTGGCTGAAAAAGGCGACACATTCCTCTCCACGAGAAAAAAAGACATCCCTAAAGGCCCCAGTGACTTATCTGTTGTGACCAGGACAAAGGCGGCGTCAGCTATGCTACCGTTGGAAATCCATGTTTTTGTCCCATTTATTATATAGTTGCCCCCATCCAGGGTCGCAGTGGTCTCCAGGCTAGATACATCGGAGCCAGCATTTGGCTCGGTTATCGCCAGGCAGCCTATGTATTCACCAGAGGTACCTAGAGGTAACAATCTCTCCTTCTGCTCAGGGCTGCCTGCCTCATTCAGGATCCAAAGGAATCCTGCGGCAATGAAAATGGTCCCGGCAAGGCTGCCCCACACCCTAGATAATTCTTCGACGAGGATTCCGTTGGTCTTGGCTTCCAACTGGGAGCCACCATACTTTTCAGGCAGAAACCCTGTTAGGTAGCCAAAGGGCAGCAACTGTTTGATAAAGGCGATTGTTTCAGCCTTAGTCAGCGGGCCTTTCTTCTCATGCGCATCAACGACAGGCGCTATCTCTTTCTCCAGAAAGTTGCGCACACTGGCCTTCAGCATCTGTTGCTCTTCAGT
>CAYGWR010000210.1:0-2316 GCA_964353645.1 uncultured Dehalococcoidia bacterium | reverse complement strand
GCGGTGCCTATTCTTCCAGCACTATCTCGCCGCTTTTGCCGCCGCTCTTCCGCGCCAGGCGTATGCTCTCGATGCGCATGCCCCTGTCCACCGCTTTGCACATGTCGTAGATGGTGAGGGCAGCCACCGATACCGCCGTGAGCGCTTCCATCTCCACGCCGGTCTGCGCCGTGGTCTTCACCGTTGCCATTATCTCAATGAGTGGGTTTAATTCGCTGAGCTTGAATTCAACAGAGACATTAGTAATAGGAAGCGGATGACATAGAGGAATCAGATGTGAGGTCTGCTTTGCCGCCATGATGCCCGCCATCTGGGCTACCGCGAGCACATCGCCCTTCACCGCCTCTCCCCGCTTTATCATCTCCAGCGTGGCTGGCTTCATTATTACCACGCCTTTGGCTACGGCTAAGCGTTCGGTTGCTGCCTTTGCCGAGACATCAACCATGCGCACCTTGCCTTCAGAGTCGAAATGGGTCGGTAGGGGCGATTCATGAATTGCCCCTACTTTGCTGGCCATCTCGCTCGCCAGCCTGTTCGCCCTTTCGTTCTCGGGATGGCCATTATGCCCTTTTATCCAGACCCAGTCCACGCTCCGCTCTGCCGTTAGCTTATCCAGCTCATGCCACAAATCGAGGTTAGTGTTGCGCTTCCAGTTTTCAGTCATGGTGCGAACAAGGTACTGGCTGTCACTGTGTATGGTTATCTGAGAGCCGGCAGGGGTTTGCTCCAATCCCTTAATCGCAGCCAGAATCTCCATCCGATTACTGGTAGTGCTCTCCTCGCGACCTTTCAGTTCCCGCCTCTTGGCACCGTCCACAATAATCGCAGCCCACCCGCCGGGTCCGGGGTTGCCCGCACATGCGCCGTCGGTGTAGATATGTATCACATCAGCCTCCGATCTGAGACATGAACCGTTCGCAGGTAACCCCCGTTATCAGTTTATGCTTTTCCGGCTTGGAGGCAACCGCCTGCCGTATCAAACGCTTTATATCCTCAACAGTCGCCCCCTGACGCAGCGGGCCCCTCAGGTCTATTTCGTCATCTGAGAAAAGGCAGGGACGCAGCTTGCCGTCCGCCGTGAGCCGCAGCCTGTTGCACGCCTCGCAGAAACACTCGGTGACCGGGCTGATGAAGCCGATGGTGCCTTTTGCCCCTTGAAGGCGGTAGTACTTGGCAGGCCCGGCGCCGTTGGGAAGAGATGGTTCCAATTTGCCCAGGGCCTCGATGCGCTCCATTATCTCAGATACAGGCACCAGAAAACGGTTCTTTTTACCCTTTTTCATGAAGGGCATGAACTCGATAAACCGCACGTGCCACGCATCGCTGACAGTCAACAGGGCGAAGTGGGACATCTCGTCGTCGTTCGTGCCGCGGATAACCACCATATTGATCTTCACCGGGTTGAGCCCTGCCTGCTTGGCATCCTCAATGCCCTTAAGCACATCGTCGAGCTTGCCCATCCGGGTGATTTTATGGAACCTTTCGGGACGAAGCGAATCCAGGCTGACATTGACGCGGTGCAGCCCTGCCTTTTTGAGTTCCACGGCGTAGCGCTCCAGCAGCACGCCGTTTGTGGTCATCGAGATATCGTCAACCCCCTTTATTTCAGCCAGCATCGCCACCAGGTCGGCTATCCCCGCCCTCACCAGAGGCTCGCCTCCGGTGAGCCTGAGCTTCGTGATGCCCAGCTCCGCTGCTGCTTTGGCGACAAGGCAGATTTCCTCGTACCTCAGGATATCATCGTGGGACATCAAGGAGATGCCTTCGGGAGGCATGCAGTAGATGCATCTCAGGTTGCAGCGGTCTGTGACCGAGATTCGCAGGTAATTTATAGGACGATGATATGAATCAGCAAGCTTGGTCATTGTCTTTTAATCTTTCAGCAATAGTCTTCAGTCATTCGTCTTTCGGTTTCGCCCGCCTCAGGCGGGTTTCGTCTAGCGTCGCTCGGTATAGGGGTTCTCCGCAACCCCTCCACGAATGCCGATTCGAGTTGCGCAACCGCAACCTTTTGACGCAACCTGAATTTATCGAATGCTGATAGCCTTATGCCAACTTTGAATTTGTTTGGGATTTGCTTTAAGAGGCTACACCCTCTCCACCACTATTGTAAACCACTTCCTCAGTTCTTCGCCAGTCGCTCCAGTATCCGCCTCGCCTTCTGCGCTGCTTTTGCCCTATGGCTTATCCTGTTCTTCTCCGCAAGGGAAAGCTCCGCCATCCTCTTGTCCAGCTCCGGTAGATAAAAAATGGGGTCATAGCCGAAGCCCTCCTCCCCCTTGGCGTCGAAGGCGATAATGCCTTCACACACCCCCT
>CAYGWR010000209.1:0-2324 GCA_964353645.1 uncultured Dehalococcoidia bacterium | reverse complement strand
AAGGTGCTCACAAACCAAGAACTCGAGCGCTTAGTCAATACCTCAGATGCCTGGATTATGAGCCGTACCGGCATCAGGGAAAGAAGGATCGCCGCCGATGACGAAACAGCGTCGAGCATGGCAGTGCGCGCTGCCAGAGAGGCCCTTAAAGTCGCTGGGGTTGAGCCACATTCCCTCGATTTGGTGATTGCAGCCACCTGCACCCCGGAGCTTATCTTCCCCGCCTGTGCTTCCCTGATACAGAACTCGCTGGGTGCAAAAAAAGCAGCCGCTTTTGATATCAATGCCGCCTGCAGCGGGTTCATCTATGCCCTGGCCACCGCCTGCCAGTTCGTCTCTTCAGGAGCCTATAACAAGATTTTGGTTGTAGGCAGCGAGGTCTACTCTCGAATCTTGGATTGGAAGGACCGCAATACCTGCGTTCTCTTCGGCGATGGTGCCGGAGCAGTAGTGATACAGGCTAACGATTCGCCACCGGGCTCGCTCAGCTTCGTCCTGGGGAACGACGGCTCCAAAGCGAACTCTATCTACACCCCGGGCCCCTGCGGCTTGAAGAAGGGGCCTTACTATATCACTATGAATGGCCCGGAGGTGTTTAAGTTCGCAGTAAACGTCATCTGCCTGGCGACCAGACAGGCTGTCGCTGCTGCCCACCTTGATCTGTCCGACATCGAGCTTTTAATCCCCCATCAAGCCAATACCCGCATCCTTAAATCAGCCGCCAAGGCACTCGAGCTACCCCTGGAAAAGGTCTTCATCAATGTCGACCGCTACGGCAACACCTCGGCTGCCTCCATCCCTATTGCTCTGTGCGAGGCTGTAGAGCAAGGACGGCTTAAAGAAGGCGACCATGTTGCATTAGTCGGCTTCGGCGGCGGACTGAGCTGGGCAGCTATGGTCATCGAATGGGGGCCAGGGAACCGGAAATCCGAAACATATTCAAAATGAAAATTGAAAATAGCAAAATTCAAAGTGGAGGGAGCGCGAAAACCGCGCCCAATATGCTACTGACAAAAGACTGCTACAGAGAACTGAGGGCTAGCTGCTGAAAGCTCATATATAGGGAGACAAAATTGTTGGACATCGCGATAATCATCATCTACTTTCTGGGCATGATAGCTATAGGCATCCGTGCCTACAGGAAGAAAGAATCATCGACCCAGAACGGCTTCTTTGTAGCCAATCGGCGTGGCTCGGCTGTGTTCATAATGGGGTCGCTCTGCGCCACCATTATTGGTGCCTCAGTAACATTGGGAATGGCAGGGCGTGGTTACAGGATGGGGCTTCCCGGAGCCTGGTGGCTTCTGGTGGGAAGTATCGGCCTGCTTATCCTGGGCTTCTTCTTCGCCCGCACAGTGAGGAGATTCGGCCTCTACACCCTGCCCGAACTGGTGGAAAAGCAATACAACAGCAAAACAGCTGGGCTGGTAGCCTCTATACTCATCGTGGTTGCCTGGCTGGCCGTTATAGCTGCACAGATAATCGCAGCCGGTAAGATCCTCTCTATTTTGATCCCAGGCGTTGACCTCTCCCTGGTGATGGTTATCTCCGCTGCTGTACTTACCTTATACACTTTCCTCGGAGGCCAATATTCTGTGATCCGCACTGACCTGGTCCAATTCATCATAATAGCCGTCGGAACTTTAGTATGCCTGGGATTAGTCCTGGATCGCGTAGGGGGACTCGGCGGCTTGCACTCCTCACTTCCCGCAGACTACTTCTCTTTCCCGGTAAGCGCAAAGTTCGGATGGCCACAGCTAATAACGCTCCTGATCTTAACAGGCTCGACTTACGTAGTCGGCCCGGATATGTATTCACGGCTATTCTGCGCCCGCAACGAGAAGGTGGCTAAGTCATCGGCGCTTTCAGCCGCACTTATAACCATACCTTTCGCTTTCATCATAGTCCTCATCGGGATGGGAGCTATGGTCTTATTCCCCGATATCGCCTCTCAACATCCCAATCTCTCTTTCGTACAAGCCTCTGAACTGGCATTCCCCACCGTAATCAAAGATGTACTGCCCATCGGGGTGAGTGGCCTGGTGATCGCAGCTCTACTTGCCGCCATGATGTCCTCTGCAGATACATGTTTAATTACCACAAGCACTATAGTGAGCGCAGACATCTATAAACGCGCATCACCAAATGCTAGTGAGCGGAAAATCCTTATGGTTGCCAAGCTGGGCGTGATTATTATCGGCGCGCTTGCCTTAATTGTGGCCCTAAAAGCGGGTGGGATAATAAACACCCTGTTGCTAGCTTACACTGTCTTCACTAGCGGCGTGGTGCTTCCTGTAGTAGCGGGATTCTTTAAGGATAAGCTG
>CAYGWR010000208.1:0-2325 GCA_964353645.1 uncultured Dehalococcoidia bacterium | reverse complement strand
ATCACTATCCCTTAATAAATAATAGTATAAGTTAAATTGCCATAAATGTCCAGTTGTTTACTAACATTTGTTTGAAAATTCTTTTCGGCCCCAAAATCCCTCGATTTACGGGTGCTTTTTTATCCTTGAATTATTCTTCCGGGGATTTTTGGTGAGCTCCATTTTTTCTTTCAACTGCGCATAAGTTGAGGCCAGGGCTTCCGGTAGCACTTTGGTATCAGAAAACACGGGCATGAAATTGGTGTCGCCATTCCATCGAGGCACAACGTGCGTATGGACATGGCCTTCCACCCCAGCCCCTGCCACCCGGCCCAGGTTTATGCCGATGTTGAACCCCTCGGGTTTGTAGGCCTCTCTTATCGCTCTGGCACTCCTTCTCACCAGGTCGAAGTGCTCAAATAGCTCTTCACCGGTTAGCTCATCGAGTGTGGCCAGATGCCTGAAGGGCGCTACCATCAGATGCCCGGGATTATAGGGATAGCTATTCAAAATCACGAAGCTTGTCTTCCCCCTGAAGAGAATGTAATTCTGACTGTCTTTGTTCTCCTCCGGTTTTTGACAAAAGATACAACCTTTTGTCTTCTCACTTCGTATGTACTCGACCCTCCAGGGTGCCCATATCTTTCTCATTTGACCTCCTGTTGCTCGAAAGGCCTGACAATGGATGCCTTGGGCATTCTACCAGAAGTTAGCACTTTTTTCGAGACCGCTTGCAGCCTTGGACAGGTGCTGGAGATATGATATACTATAGCTGCTAGATTGACCGAAGCTAGAGTTGGTCTTCAGACTGAGAGGCTATGATGATTGCTTTATACCTTAGCTCTATGGGTGAAGCGGCTGGGAAAAGCGCCCTATGTGCTGCGCTGGGCAGAATATTCAGGGCAGATGGCTGGAAGGTAGGGTTTCTGAAACCTGTAGCTGTTGTTGCCGAGAAGGCTGACGCCAGCGATAAGGATGCCGAGTTCATGAAGCAGATTCTGGCTCTGGAGGAACCGGTCGAGCTGCTTTGTCCGGTCTCCCTCAGCGCCAAGGATTTCATTGCTACTGCGAACGAAAAGGAACCTGCTTGGCTCAAAAATGCTAAGAAAGCTTACACCCAAGTTTCCCAGGGTAAGGATGTGGTTTTGATTGAGGGCGTGAGCAGTTTCAAAGCAGGCAACGGCCAGGCGCTTGCGGGAACTCGAATTGTGGAAGCACTCGATGCCAAAGCGATCCTTATCGTCCGCTATGAGAGTGACCTCCAAGTCAGCCAAATCGTGGATGCAGCCAGAATGCTAGGCGGGCACTTCCTCGGCGTAGTGATCAACGCTGTGCCACAGCGCAGGATGGATTCAGTGAAAGCCACTCTCGTACCATCGATAGAGCAAAGCGGTATCAAAGTTCTGGGGTTGCTGCCTGAGGATCGTGCACTGCTCACTGTTAGCGTCGGCGAGCTTGCCGAGCATCTGGGAGGAAACATCCTTAACTCCCCCGAACGCTCAGAGGAGCTGGTGGAGAGCATAATGGTAGGGGCGATGTCCCCTGACCCTGCGATCTCCTACCTGAGCCTGAAGCTGCACAAAGCGGTGGTCACCCGCGGCGACCGCCCGGATATACAGCTAGCGGCCCTGGAGACCTCAACAAGCTGCCTCGTCCTCACCAACAACGTGAACCCCCTGCCCAACATCTTGAGCCGGGCCAGGGCAGTTAAGGTGCCGGTAGTTATGGTGAAAGATGACACCATGCGCACCATGGAGGCACTGGAAGGGGTTTTAGGCAAGGCAAAGTTCTCCCACGAGAAGAAAGTGGAGAGGCTGGAGCAGCTTCTGGAGCGACACCTCGATCTGAAGTCCATCTACCAGGCAGCATAGGCTTAACAACATCGTTTCGTGTGTAGGGGCATCCGCCAGAGGCGGATGCCCCTACACACGAAACCGAGTTCAGAAGGTTCCATAATAGCTGCACGCACAGTGGTTCACAACATAACAACATACTATATTTTTTAGTCAATGACTCCGGTAGGTATCGCCTCTGTTTTATCTTCTGATTGACAACAGTTTAGGGACGCCAGTAGTTCGGCCATTTCCTCAAGGGAGTAGACTTCTTGCAAGTCTATGGCTCTCTCTTTGAAGGCGGGAATAACCGCCTGTGCCCGGTTCTGTGCTTCAAGCTTGATGCATGATTGGTGTAGGCATATTTTTACCGCGGAGGTGGATATCGAGAGCTGTTCAGCGATTTCCTCGTTAGCGAGACCGCGGGCAACTAGGGCAATGACCTCTCGCTCCCTTTGAGTCAGCTTGCTGTTTTCCTGGGTTGTATTACAAAAAACTCCATGCCGTTTTGGCA
>CAYGWR010000207.1:0-2332 GCA_964353645.1 uncultured Dehalococcoidia bacterium | reverse complement strand
TTCTTTGACCTTTTTGAGAAAAGTGTAGCCAATGTGGCTACAGCCGCCAAAGAGCTGGCCAGCTTCCTGGAGAATTATACAAATATCCCCCAAAAGGTAGCTCGCATCACTGAGCTTGAGCATCAGGGTGATTACATCACCCATCAGATTATAGAGCAATTGCATCGCAGCTTCCTGACACCGCTTGACCGCGAGGACATTACCCTCCTCACCGGGAGATTGGACGATGTAATGGATTTCATTGAGGACGCTGCCAATGCCATGCTTCTTTACAAAATCGAGCAGCCCACAAAGAGGGCACGCGAGCAGTCAGTTATCCTAGTGGCAATGACCGAGGAACTAGTCAAAGCAGTGCCGCTCCTTCGCAATCGCTCAAAGATGAACCAGATATTGGGGTACTGTGTAGAGATCAACCGACTGGAGAATGAAGCGGATGCCATAATGCGCTTTGCCCTTGCCGAGCTGTTCGACGGCATGCCGCCCTATGATGTCATAAAGTGGCGTGAAATCTACCAGCACCTGGAGAACGCAGCAGATAGAGGAGAAGACGTAGCCAACGTTCTCGAGGGTGTCGTGCTCAAGAATGGATAACGCCCTTATACCTGTCATACTCTTGGTTCTGGCTGCTGAGTTCCTCAATGGCGTTACAGATGCCCCTAATGCTATCGCTACCGTAGTCTCCACACGCGTCCTGCCCCCCCTTGCAGCAGTAGGCATGGCTGCCGTATTCAACCTTGTAGGTGCCCTTGTCACTGGTACCGCTGTGGCTGCCACCATAGGCAAGGGCTTCGTAAAACCGGATGTAATTTCCCTATCTGTAGTAGCAGCCGCCATGCTTACCATCGTGCTCTGGACCGTAGTAGCTTGGCGACTTGGACTACCTACCAGCAAAAGCCATGAGCTTGTTGCCGGTCTTACTGGTGCTGGATTGGCTGCCGCTGGTCCCTCAGTCCTCCTTTGGGGAGGATGGGAGAAGGTACTCATAGGGCTGACCCTTTCCACCTTCGGGGGGTTTTTCCTGGCTACAGCGTTCATGGTAGCTCTTTACTGGATACTCCGGCGCAATAGTCCAAACTCTGTACACGGCATCTTCAGCAAGCTGCAGATAGCCTCTTCCGCATTCATGGCGTTCAGCCACGGCAGCAACGATGGTCAAAAATTTATGGGCGTCTTTGCACTGGCGTTGATGCTGGGAGGTGTTACGACCCAATTCCACGTCACCTGGTGGGTTATTCTGGTTTGCGGCACAGTGATGGGACTCGGCACGATTTTCGGGGGATGGCGCATAATGAAAACGGTAGGCTTCAAGCTCACCAAGCTGGAGCCGGTGAACGGCTTCGCTGCCGAGACTGCCGGAGGTGCTGCTATTACGCTGGGTTCCTTTTTTGGTGTCCCCCTGAGCACCACTCACACCATAAACACCGCTATCATGGGTGTCGGAGCCACTCGCAGGATGTCAGCGGTACACTGGGATGTAGCCAGGCGCATTGTGGCGGCCTGGATCGTGACCTTCCCCGCTTGCTTCGCTCTGGGTTGGATTTTGGAGAAGGGCCTCACCATCATAATTTAAAACCTCGGATACCCCACACTCACCGATTGACCAGCATTGCCTGATACAGTAGAATTATTGAAGAAAGCAGGAGTAGTGCCATGGCAGGAAACAAAAGCAGCGAAGAGTTATTGCATGACATAGTCGCTATTGAGCTGCGCATGTTCCTCACTGTTCAGACCTCCGGGCCCACAACGTGCCAGGAGCAGCCTGAAACATTCAAGTTAATGCGGAGAACTGGCTTCCATGTCCTATCCCCTGAGACATTGGAATCCTACATCAATGACCTTCAGGAGGCTATGGAGGAAAACCGAAACCTGATAGAGTTGAAATACGCCCGCATCGATAGTCTGATTCCCCCACTCAGCGACAACCCTCTAATTGAAAAGATAGTTGAGGTCGAGGGGCGCTGGCTTAAGGAACTGGAGAAAAGGTACCCACTGACTTTTCGGGGACGGGCTGATTTTGCCACAGGAGTCTATCTCCGCAGCGAGCTGGAGACCTACTCTGACCGAACTCTGGAGTTGTATTTCAAGGATGCTCGTAAAGCGCTTGAAGAGGGTAGAAACCTGACAGCAGAGCGATATACTTATCTTTTCAAGCAGATAGGTTATAACTCTATAGATGATGTGGAAAGGGAGAGGAAAAAGGCGCGATAACCTCCGCTTTCCTCATTAACAACTTACCGAATTACTAGTTTTAAAATGGGGCTGTAGCTCAGCTGGGAGAGCGCCTCCTTTGCAAGGAGGAAGTCAGGGGTTCGAGTCCCCTCAGCTCCACCAT
>CAYGWR010000206.1:0-2338 GCA_964353645.1 uncultured Dehalococcoidia bacterium | reverse complement strand
GATTCTTTGTCAATTTATACCAGCGTCCGGGGACGCTTTTCGACCTCCTATTAGATATGGCATGGTTGGGCAAATCAACCCCCTAAATCCCCCTCCTTCTTCGGAAGGATTGGGGGATTTTAAGCCCCCTTTGATAAAGGTGGGATTTGGGAATTGTAAATGCCTGTAGGGGCGGTTCGCGAACCGCCCCTGCGATCTCCCCCAAATGAGTAGGGGCATCCGCCTAAGGCGGATGCCCCTACTGTAATATCTCAGCTCTCCTAAGCTAACTACTGAGGCGTGCTCGTCGCCTCGGGGTTGCCGACTCTGGGCAAAATCCCGCCCAGTCTCCTGCCCTTCCGTTTGTAGGGTCGAGGCTTGCGCACCCATAAATCACTGAAGAAATTCCGGTCCAGCAAATGTTTGTTATCAGCAACAGCCAGAAGGTCTTTGGAAATATTGCTTTCGAAGTAGGCCACCTCGACATGTTTGCCCATGTTCTTAATCGCCTGCAGGGCGTAGGCGAAGTCCGAATCACCGCTCACCAGCACTGCTATGTCATACAGGTCGTTCCAGGCGAAATGCAGCAGGTCTGTGACCAGCATAACGTCTATGCCCTTTTCCACAGGTACGCCGCCCTGAGCCAGCTTGGTACCTCCCAGCCTCACCTCCAGGTAAGGCGTCTCGCGAAGGGTGTTGAGGAATTCCTGCTGCTCACGATGTCCTTCAGCCCGCTGGGTAGGGTCTTGTAAAACATTGTAGTAGTAGATGCGGAACATGCGCCTCGGCCCGCAGAGCTTTTTGGTGAACTCCGCAAAATTCAGGTCGTAGCGTCCAAAATTGGAGCGCAGGGCGTGATAAAGATTGCTCCCGTCTATAAATATCGCCACTCTATCTTCCATAAACACCTCTTCCCCGGCATTCTTTGGAAAGATACTATACTATTCCCAAGCTAACCGCAACTTTTCAAAATTCGTTGGGAATGGGAGGCCCATCCCTCTCCCTTGACGGGAGAGGTTAGGAGAGGGTGAAACATTGTGAAATTCCTTCTACTCCCTGATAAGCAGAAGGAATCCCAGCATCGCCGCCCCGGCCATCGCTGCCCCGAAATAGAATGTCGCAGACGGCCCCATCAGATGCCATAGCCACCCTGCGATCACGCTCGCGGGAAGCAGGGAGATGCCCACAGCGGTATGATACCAGCCGTAGGCTGTGCCTCTTTTCTCCACCGGCACCAGGTCGCAGACAAAAGCGCGGCATACCCCTTCAGATATCCCATAGTAAAGTCCATAGAGAGCGAACAGCAGCCACACCTGCCACGTCGCCGATGCCAGCGCAAGCCCCAGATAGGACAGCGCGTAGATCGCCCAGCCTACTACGATAACGCGCTTCCTGCCCAGCTTATCCGAGACCATCCCCGCAGGCATAGCCGCCAAAGCATAAACCAGATTGAAAGCCACGAACAGCAAGAGCACGTGGGTGACCGAAAAGCCCAGGTTCTGCGCCCGCAGGATGAGGAAGGCATCGCTGGAGTTGCCCAACGTGAACAGCACCATTATCACCAGGAACAGCTTGAAACGCCCATCGGAGGCCGCCTTTGACGGACCTTCGCATATCGCTTGTCCTGCTGTGGGATCACCTGACTTTGGCTGAGCACCCCTTTTCTTTTCCCTGACGAATAACAGGAGCATGAGCACTGCGAGTACCGCCGGGCCTATCCCGGCTATCACTAGGGTGCGAAAGGCATGCCAGGTTAGCTCAAGGCCCCCTCGCTCCACAAGGTAGACAATTAAGGCAGCCAGAGAGAGGCCGAGGACGGCACCCATGGTGTCCATGGCGCGATGGAAGCCGAAGCTCTTGCCCATTTCGTTGGGGGAGGTGGAGTCGGCGACCAGAGCGTCGCGGGGGGCGGAGCGAATCCCCTTCCCCACGCGGTCGCTGAAGCGCACCGCCAGCACCACACCCCAACTGCTGGCGATATAAAGAAATGGCTTCGCCAGGGTGGAGAAACTGTAGCCGAAGACAGCTAGGCTTTTTCTCTGCCCCAGTCGGTCGCTGAGCCAGCCGCTGACCAGCTTGAACAGGCTTGCAGTGCCCTCAGCGATGCCCTCGATGAGTCCTATAATAGGAGTGCCCACCTTGAGCACATTCAAAAGGAACAGGGGCATCACGGTGAAAATCATCTCGCTGGAGACATCGGTGAGGAGACTCACCCAGCCCAGGAAGAAGACATTGCGGCTGACCCCGAAGAACTTTTTTTCACCTGCTTGTTTTTGTTCCATAACCTATTTATCCAGTAATACCTCATCCACCAGTTCAGCGATTTTCTTTCTCGACTCGCCGAGCACAGCCAGCCCCT
>CAYGWR010000205.1:0-2342 GCA_964353645.1 uncultured Dehalococcoidia bacterium | reverse complement strand
GTGCCGCCTCTCCATTTCGAGGGCTTCCACGTAGCTTGCCTTTGTGGCGATAATGGCCACGGCAAATCGGCGCTGCTAGATGCTATCACCTGGGCACTGTGGGGAGAAGCTAGAGCCAAAAGCGACGATGATCTTATCCACCTGGGACAAAGTGAAATGGAGGTTGAGTTCGAGTTCTCCGTAAGCCAAAACCGCTATCGCGTTCTGCGCAAACGAACCAAAGGCGGCTTAAAGCGTACTGGTCAGAGCATCCTGGAGCTACAAATAGCGACATCGGATGGATTCGCCACACTCACAGGGAATACCATTAGGGAAACCGAGAGAAAGATAACCGATATACTGCGTATGGATTATCAGACCTTTATCAACAGTGCTTTGTTGCTTCAGGGTCGCGCCAGTGAGTTTAGCATGAAGAAGCCTGGAGAGCGAAAAGAGGTCCTCGCTAACATATTAGGGCTATCACTCTATGATAAGCTAGAGAAGCTTGCCAAAGACTATACCAAAGAAAGGGAAATCCTCCATCAGAGACTTAGCAGCGACATTGCTCGAATTGAACAAGAGCTGAGCCAGAAGTCTAACTACGAAGTTGAGCTTCAGGGGACTCAGGCAGCTATCTCCATGCTCAGCACCGAGGTAGAGAAACAAGAGTCAGCCCTCACAGCTTTGCGTCAATCCAGAGAGCGCCTGAAATTTAAGGACGAGCAATATAGAGAGATAGGCAAGCGAATAGAGCAGGCAGAGAGACAACTACAACATCTGAATACTGTCGCCGAGGGACACCGCTCCAAAATTGAGAGATACGACAAGATTTTATCTCGTTACCAAGAGGAATTTACCAGCATCAAAATGCAATCGGATGACTTGGCTCGACGAGAACATGATTTAGGAAAGAGCAGAGAAGACGAAAAAGAGATTTCCAATCAAATAAATCTCCTTCGTTCAAACAATGCCCAACTGAAGAAGGAGATGGACGAACTAAAAGAGAAAATTGACCTCCTGGGAAAGGGAGATGCCGAATGTCCTCTTTGTGGAACGGAACTGGGCGTCGAGGGGCGAAAGAGGATCATGGCTAACTACGAAGCCCAGGGACGGGAAAAGGGAGATGCCTTTAGAACTAACCACAGCAGGATGCAGCAGAAAGAAGAGGAATTGAAAATATCGAGGCAGGAAATGAGTAAACTGGAGGCTACGCTAACTGCAGAGAGGACGCGGCTGGAACGTCAGGCAGGGGCTTTAGAGAGGGAGCGGACTGAAGCAGAGAGGTCTCTTCCTCAAGAGAAAGAGGGGCTGGAGCGTGCCCAAAAAACAGTGGAGGATTTGCGCAAGGCTCTCCAGGAGGATATCGAAAGGAAGAAAACGATTCTGAGCCAGATCGAAGCACTGCCGAGACTTGAGAGAGAGCTTGGAGAGACTGAAAAAGCCCATCGTGAACTTCGAGAGCGGGAGCGGAAATACCGGGACAGGCTGGTCGAAGTACAGGCGGGTCTACGTCGCTTTGCTCAATTAGAAACAGAAAGAGAAACCAGTATCAAGGAATTACGCAGTATTGCAGAGGAGAAAAGCATCTACGATGAACTTGCTACTGCCTTCGGCAAGAGAGGGACTCAAGCCCTGATAATAGAAAAAGCACTTCCCGAGATAGAAGAAGAGGCCAACCGTCTGCTGGGACGGATGACAGATAACCGCATGCACCTGAAGATAGAGAGCCAGCGCGATACCAAGAAAGGTGACACGATTGAGACACTTGACATAAAGATAGCAGATGAGCTGGGCACGCGCAACTACGAAATGTTTAGCGGAGGCGAGGCTTTCAGGGTCAATTTCGCTCTGCGCATCGCCCTTTCCAAGCTCCTGGCAAGAAGGGCTGGAGCACCGCTGCCCACACTTATTATTGACGAAGGCTTCGGCACTCAGGATAGTGCAGGCAGAGAGAAGCTGGTCGAGGCTATAAACTCGATTCAGGACGACTTCGAGAAGATACTGGTCATTACCCATATCGAAGAGTTGAAAGATGCCTTTCCTGTACGTATCGATGTTATCAAGACCGAAGAAGGTTCAACGTTCTCGCTCGGCTAACGCAGATTGTGGCGCAAGGTGCGCCATTCGTAATACTATTCATATCTTGACAATCTGCTGGCTCTAATTTACTATTCAGTTGGGCACAAAGCCCCATAGCATTAGGCAGGTACATTTTGCCGAAGGCGATTGAAAAACAAAGTGGGATTCTGAGCAACGCGGTCCCCATTTCCTCAACCATTCAAGCTCTTCCCTGTAAACACTGTTCTTACACAAACATTTACCGTCTGAGAGAGGTGCATTTTGCCTAGATTTTCCATAATACC
>CAYGWR010000204.1:0-2348 GCA_964353645.1 uncultured Dehalococcoidia bacterium | reverse complement strand
GAGCGAAGCCAAATCCGATACAGAACCCTCCGAGAAGCCCTGTCGCCGTTGCGAACTGGAGCAGGCCTATATCCACCCGGCCTACTAAGTATTCGCTGTAATAACTGGCCCAACCTATATAACCATGAGGCAGATAGTTCATGGCCAAGAAGCCCAGACCTGCAGCCACTGTACCGCTGGCAATCCAGGCAAACCCCAGGACGCCCCCGAGTCTTACCAGCCAGAGACGTCTTTCCTGAGTTCCAGCTAAGCTGTGGCCGATTAACAAACCTCCCGAAGCTGCCAAAATGATAATTAGGGCGCCAATAACGGGAGCTATGTCCCAGTACCATTCATGGTTATCGATAAAATAGAAGGAAGTCACAAGAAGCGTAGCGACAAAACCTAATGACAGCCCTAAAATCAACAGTTTTTTATTCTTTGTGCCCGCCGCATACAAGTTTGTTCTCATTTCCAAGACCCATTTCCCTTTCAGATAGATAGATTACACTGGCATATGATGGATAAAATTCAGCGAGGATACTATAACATTCTACTACGACATGCATAATAGTGCAATACGTACGTACGTAAGTAACTATATAGTGAGTTCGTTTACAAACTGGGGAGTGCAGAGGGGTACTTCTTCGGAATGACTGGGGGACTTAGGGGGTTTAAAGTCAGCAATCCAAGCGAGGTGTGTTCCAAGAGTATAATTTAGACCATTTACGATTGCAGACCGGGAACCCCCTCACTCCTTTCTTCTTCAGCGTGTTTCCACTCAGCCTCAGCAATGGTTAGTATGTCATGAACGTAGCCGCACTGAAGGCATTCCTCGTACCAACCGTAGTTGTCTTTTTGTAGCATTACATAGCCTTTGCATTTGGGACATCGGTCCAACCTCGAAATTTCCACACCGCCTCCTATGCAAAAGAAGTTTTGCTCTCCAGTTGCAGGATACATTCCTGTACCCGAGGGGTAAATAGATGAATAGTACCAGTGGTGGGAGGAGATTAGTCCCTTACCCAGATTCGCAGGCTCTCCGTATAAAAGTTGTCTGACTAAACCTCGATACTAGGCGTCTAGAGCGATATTAAAGGGAGAAATAGGACACTTATGTTGGGAAAGGAGGAGGAGTTGGATTATGCATCAGCAGTGATGAACACAGCACCTGACCTCGAATCTCACTTGGCGCATCCGGCTTTGCCTGAGGATTTAGCAATTTTTCGACTTAGTTTTGAATGAGATCTTCAAATCGCTTCCCAGGTCGATGCTGAGCAGGAGTCTTTTTTTCGGATCCTCTCCCCCGGCGATGCTGAGAAGAAGTCTTTGTGACAGCTATTAACTCGAGCCATTCCGACCACATGCCCGCAACCTGTTCATCCATATCTTGGGCAATATCAGAAAAGGAAACGATTCCAACAAGCTCTCCATCTTCAGTGATAGGCACTCGCTTGATTTGCTTTGCAGCCATCAACTTAGCCAGGTGGATAAGCAGCACATCGGGTCGCGTAGTCACGACTGGGTTGCTCATGTGGTTCGAAATAGTGCATTCTCGGATGTTATGTTGTACGGCACAAGCCATCAGGTCGCGGTCGGTGACTATCCCCTTTATTTTACTTTCCTCCAACACCACAAGACATCCAACATTCTTTTCAAGCATCAGTTTGGCAGCAACAGCTACAGGCATCTCAGGATTTGCCGTCACAACATCCTTCGCCATAATGTCTTGCACCTTCTTCATAGTATTCACCTCTCAGTAATAGCCCTGGATAATATTCGTACTAGAATGGCCTACTAGGAGGTTAGCGTGAATTTATCCCGTTCGCAATAGGTATCTTGGGGGATACAGATGAGAAAATGGTACTCAATTGGCCAGAAGAGACAGTATGTAAGAGTTGGAATGCCAGAAGAAGAGAAAACAGAATTTGTAGAAAAAATACTCGAGAAAGCTACCGCGAGCGTCTTCTCCAGAATAGAAAGCGTTTGGCTGCTCTAACTACTGCAAAATTGCCAAATCTAATTGCAACATAGTAGCTCATCAGGGCGACAGCCACCCCTCCGAAAACGTCCGCAATATAGTGTTGCTTCGTGAGTAAAGTGGAGGCGACGATGAACGGCCCACAGCGCTATGATTGGCTGAATGCGAGAACCTACCCTCCCCCACAGCAGCACAAGTAGCGTGGATAGGGAGGTATGTAAACTGGGAAGGGCATTGAACGGTTTGTCCATTGAATAGACAGTCCTCAGGATGCTGGATGAGACGTCAGATCCGAGTATGACCGGGCGCTCGACCTGGGTCTGGTAAAAGAAGAAAACCAAATAGCTTAACACGAGGTCGAGACTAATAGCCAATGCAGTTATACTGA
>CAYGWR010000203.1:0-2355 GCA_964353645.1 uncultured Dehalococcoidia bacterium | reverse complement strand
CGGCACGCTGCACATATGGAAACCCTAGTTGGGCCTCCAAAGGTTTGTTATCCGTTATCTTGCTCCCCCGATAATGTAACGGCATAGGGTTCTCCAAACGCCACTTTCGACAAACGTGAGCACTAATGGTGTAGCCTTGCCCATTTATTCTCTGTCTCTTGCGTTTACTAGTCAGCACCTACCGTGACTCAACTTGGCAGGGTAGGACTAAAGTACACCCTTAGAGGGGGACATAAATGGGATTGTTCCCCCTTTCACACTCAGAGTACACTATTATCATTCTAACTAGACTGTATTATCATTCCAACTGGACTGTGCTTATATTAACTTTTCCTCCCAATTTTTGGGCTCCTTGCCTCGGGGCAAGGGGGAGGGTATGGTTTGCGTATTGAACAGATTCAACGATTATGTTAGGCTTAAAGTTACCCTTACTTTGGGGCTGGGGAGAAGGGGATTTCTATGCCGCAGGCACCGGTAACAGATGCATTAGTCAGCTTAATAGTAGGCTGGCTGTCGGTGGCAGACAAGGTGCTGAACGGCGTTGTAGACCTCAACGCCGCGCAGCCCCTGACTACTATGGGCTCGGGCAATGCTGAAGCTTTGGCTTCGATAGCTATCAATTGGGTTCAGCTCGCTGTGATTTTGGTGGAGGCAGTAGTGACAGGTGTACAACCAGTGTAAATTCGTTTCGTTGGACAGGCAGATGCATTTTAGCTGCGGAACTACACGAGATTCAGCGGAGTAAGAGATGAAGGATCGGTTGAAGACTCGACTCTGGGAACATAAAATGGCGATAGCTGTGCTAACAGCAGTGCTCCTGTTAGCAGTGCCAGTTGCGCCGGCCTCAGCCAGTCCATTGACGATATCATCCGTTGCAGCAGGGAACATAACAGATACCTCAGCTACCATCACCTGGGTTACTGATGAGCTCGCTACCAGCATGGTCAACTATGGAACCACCACAGACTTAGGCTCTATTGTATCAGATAGCGCACTTATTACTGACCATGCTATAAGCTTAACCAATCTCTCCCCAGCAACGCTCTATTACTACGAGGTAAGCTCGACAAACGCAGAGGGAAACACCACAGTTGATAGCAACGGCGGCGCCTATTATACCTTCACCACCGCTGCACCAGGTACCACACCACTAACCATATCATCGGTTGCAGCAGGGAACATAACAGATACCTCAGCTATCATCGCCTGGATCACCAATGAGCCTGCCACCAGCGTGGTCAACTATGGGAACACCACAGCCTTAGGCTCCACTGTATCAGATAGCGCCCTCGTTACCGACCATGCTATAGGCTTAACCAATCTCACACCGGCAATGCTCTATTACTACGAGGTAAGCTCGACAGACGCAGAGGGAAACACCACAGTCAACAACAACGGCGGCGCCTATTATACCTTCACCACCGCTGCACCAGGTACCACACCACTAACCATATCATCGGTTGCAGCAGGGAACATAACAGATACCTCAGCTACCATCACCTGGATCACCAATGAGCCTGCCACCAGCCTAGTCAACTATGGGAACACCACAGCCTTAGGCTCCACTGCCTCAGATGGCGCCTTTGTTACCGATCATTCTATAACTCTGACCAACCTTACCCCAGCAACGCTCTATTACTACGAGGTAAGCTCGACAAACGCAGAGGGAAACACCACAGTTGATAGCAACGGCGGCGCCTATTATACCTTCACCACCGCTGCACCAGGTACCACACCACTAACCATATCATCGGTTGCAGCAGGGAACATAACAGATACCTCAGCTACCATCACCTGGATCACCAATGAGCCTGCCACCAGCATGGTCAACTATGGGAACACCACAGACTTAGGCTCCACTGTATCAGATAGCGCACTTATTGCTGACCATGCTATAGGCTTAACCAATCTCACACCAGCAATGCTCTATTACTACGAGGTAAGCTCGACAGACGCAGAGGGAAACACCACAGTCAACAACAACAACGGCGCCTATTATACCTTCACCACAGGGATGCCTCCTCCTACAATATCAGGGGTCTGGGCCGGGAACATAACAGATACCTCAGCTATCATCACCTGGACCACCGACCAGCTAGGCAATAGCACAGTTAACTACGGGGCCACCACTGCCTTGGGCTCTACCGTATCCGACAGTGCTTTTACTTTCAACCATGCCATAAATCTGACAGGACTTACCCCTGATGCTTTGTATTACTACGAGGTAAGCTCAACTAACGCAGACGGGAACACTGCAATTGATAATAACAATGGGGCTTATTATACCTTTACCACCGCCAAACATCTTGAGCTTCAGGGTTGGGGATGGTGTACCAATTATGGCAAGATCGCCGA
>CAYGWR010000202.1:0-2365 GCA_964353645.1 uncultured Dehalococcoidia bacterium | reverse complement strand
GCTCGGCCTCTCTTTTAACAGCGCAGAGGCCGGCGTAGTTCTCGGTATAGACCTGCACAATATCCAGAGCCTCCAGGATTTCCTCATAGTTACACATGACCATGCAGTAGGCTACTTTGAGGTTCTGTTCTTTAGCCTGCTGCGCCTTCTGATACATGCGCTTCACTATATAGCGAATCTTCTTTGCTGACTCTGTGGATTTGGCAGAGCTTGTTTTCTGCTTTGGTTCCGTTTTGGTCTCTTCTGCCATGGCTTTACTCCCTTCGTGCCTCAATCGTTTCCAGGAAAGCTTCAACCCTGGTCTTCCATTGCCCTGTAGGAGACGTTACATAGGTATCCTCAAGGAAGAGCACGGGCAGACCTAAACTCTGTATATAGTCCTTCATCTCGGGGGCGTCCAACTGATAAGTGTCACAGAAACGTATGGTGTAGAGTATAACCCCTTGTGCTTTCCACTCGCGGATGAAATCGCCCAGGTAGCTGAATCGCTGAGCCGCCTTGCCTGGCCGGTAGGTGCGCGGGCAGGTGATATTCAGGTAGCGTTCGGCTAGCCCCTGCATTACTCCTTTAGAAGTATCAACATCGTGCCAGAAGAATCGGCTGCCGGTGCACAGGTCATCCATCACCACGCTGGCTCCGGATTCCTCCACCAGGTGTATCAAGGTATCATCGTCTACCTCGCTGCCAGAAATAAGGAGCCTTGGCTTATTTTCGGCACTCGGCTTTCGGCGGCGCACCTCCGCGATGACGTCCTCCAAAAGTTCGTTGAATTCCTGGATAGGTATGGTCATCCCCGCCACCAGCACCCACATAACCTCAGTGCCGGAGATAGGCGGCGGCTCTGGTTTCCTCAGCTCGTAAAGCTCTCTGAGAAGACTACGGCTGCGGTTATGGAGGCTAATAGCTTTTATTAGGTCTTTCTCAGATGCCGAACGCCCGACGAATTGCTCCAGGCCTGTCTTGAGACTCTCTATTTCCTTTTGAAAGAATTCGTAAGAAGCCTGGTGAGTCATATGAGGGACGTACAGTTGATAGCTATAGGGGGGCTTGAGGTGGTACTTCCAGATGTCATACAGGCGGTGCATGGCATCGCACGTGTGGGGGATAATGACGCCGGAGAGAAAGTCGAATTCACCGCTCAACGCGAGGTCGAAGCAACTGCGTACATAGGGGCAAACTATGCTTTCGACGTATTGCCCGGCCTGATCGACGGGCTTGCCCACCTTGCCCTGGATGCGGTAAGGCACCAGGTCTAGTGCTGTGAAAATCTCCACAGGGGTGTAAGAACAGAAGTATCCTATTACTTTTTTGCCCTTTTTTGATAATTCCTTTGCTCTTGCCTCCCGATGTTCATATAGCTCCCGGGCTCTGATCAGCCCTCGCTGGGCTATCTTGGCCACAAATCACCTAACCTTTTCTAGATGGCATCCTCCTGATTAGTTCCCACGCCTTTGGATTTTCCATTTGCCATAGTTTCTACCCCAAAGTTACCACTGTCTTACAAGTCTTGTCAACAGCTATGGCCAGAACAACTTGCGAGCTTCTTTCATTAGCTCGGCACGGAAATCGGGATGGGCAATGGCGATAAGCTCCTCAGCTCTCTCCCGATGGCTCTTGCCGGCCAGGCTGGCTATGCCATACTCCGTGACCACGTAGTCAGCGAATTGACGCGGTATAGTTACCAGAGAGCCTTCGGACATTTGGGGAACAATAGTAGAGCTCCCACCGAAAGCCAGAGTGCGCAACACGCTGATTGCTCGTCCTCCTTTAGCCATAAAAGCTCCCAGATGGAAATCTAGCTGTCCCCCTGGCCCATTTATCATCCGGGTCCCGAACTGGGTCTCGCATGTTATCTGCCCGGTAAGGTCAACCTGAAGGACACTGTTAATAGCAACCATGTTCTCATTTTGGGCGATCACTGTAGGGTTATGTACATACTCGCAGTCATACATCTCAACAATAGGGTTATCGCTCATCCACTGGTATCCCTCCCACCCCGCACCATCCAGCGCCGTAAAAATTGCTTTTCCTGGATGAAGTGTCTTCCTTTTCCCGTTAAATACTCCTGCCTTGATCAGTTCATGTTGCCCCCAGGCCGACATCTCGGAGTGAATCCCCAGGTCTTCAAAGTTATCAAAGAGTCTCACCCTGGGCAACCATGTGCTGGGCCTGCCAGCACCGATCTCGATGGTGTCACCATTCTTGATTAATTCGCTAACGTAGCCTGCTATGGTCTTGGCCTCGGGATAGGGCTCTTCCAGCCCTAAAAGTCCGGTAAGAAAATCGGGGGACATTAAATTCATCATCGGTGCTATCAGATTAGCTGCACGCCCTATGTATTCCGGTTCATGTTTATTACCCATTA
>CAYGWR010000201.1:0-2422 GCA_964353645.1 uncultured Dehalococcoidia bacterium | reverse complement strand
TATAAAAATTGATTGGTAGTTGCTCTATTTCGTCAAGGTAAACTGCTTTTTCCTTAGGTGAAAGAAATGGCGATTAGATTGCTTCGCGGAGTTTACCCTGAGTGGGATTCTTCAGTCGTTTCACTCCTTCAGAATGACACAAAACGAAGGGCTCGCAATGACACTGAGTTTAGACTGGGGGATTCAGGGGGTTGAAAAGAGTTGCTAAACGCTCTCAAGGAGCTTCCTTGACACAGCCTCGTAGGTCAGGTAAGATTTGCTCTGGACTCCGAGCCAAGGAAACCTCATGCCCTATAAGACGATAACCTATGAGAAAAAAGAGCAGGTCGTCTGGCTCAGCCTCAACCGCCCCCGCGCAGGCAACACCATAAACCTCGAGATGGCAAATGAGCTCGTCGATGCCTGCCGCGCCATAAACCAGGATGACGAGGTCAGGGTGGTTGTCATCACCGGAGCTGGAGACGTATTCTGCCCCGGCTGCGACCTCGCCGAGCTTCGCTCTATCTCTGCGGATAACCTCAAGCGGATGAATCCGGCGAGCCTGAGCTCAAAGGCGGTGGCCGGCCTGAATTGCCCTGTTATCGCTGCTGTCAACGGGGATGCTTTGGGAGCTGGCCTGGAGCTGGCGCTGAGCTGCGATATCAGGATTTGCTCGGAGAACGCCCATTTTGGCTTCCCCGAGACCTCTTACGGCATCATCCCTGGCGGTGGGGGAACCCAGCGTCTGCCCAGGATTGTGGGTAAGGGCAAGGCTACGGAGATGGTTATCACCGCTGAGCCTGTAGATGCTGCGGAAGCGTACCGCGTAGGGCTGGTCACCAAGGTGGTGCCCAGACAAAGGCTCGCTGCCGAGGCTGAGGAGATTGCCAAGAAGCTTATCTCAAGGGCTCCCATCGCTGTGAGATATGCCAAGGAGGCGGTGAACAAGGGCATGGACATGACCCTGGCGCAGGGGCTGAGGTTGGAAGCAGACCTCTCTTTTTTGCTTCAAACAACCAGGGACCGCGCAGAGGGTATCAAGGCTTTTCTGGAGAAAAGGAAGGCACAGTTCAAGGGGGAATAGCGCAAACGCTGCTATGAACGCATTCGAAACCATTATTTATGAGAAAAGGGACGGCATTGCCTATATCACCCTGAACCGTCCCCAGGCGTTGAATGCAGTTAACATAAAGATGCGGGACGAGCTATACGAGGTGCTGCCTGCACTCGATGACGACCCTGAGGTGATGGTGGGTATAATCAAGGGGGCTGGCGATAGAGGGTTTTCAGCTGGGGCTGATATAACCGAGTTCGGCACTACTCCCTCTCAGGCCATCGCACGCCAGGTGAGGTGGGAGCGAGACCTGTGGGGGCAGTTCCTGGGTGTCTCCAAGCCTCTCATCGCTGCCATACACGGTTTCGCGCTGGGGGCGGGGGTGGAGATGTCCATGTGCTGCGATATCAGGATTGCCTCGGACGATGCGAGATTCGGCTTGCCTGAGGTGGGCATAGGCATGGTGCCTACCGCCGGGGGCAGCCAGACCATGCCGCGGCTGGTGTGGCCGGGTACGTGCACAGCGCCCATATTTACCGGCGAGATCATTAATGCCGCCGAAGCCCTGCGTATAGGGTTGATTCATAGGATTGTTACGCGCGCTGACCTTCTCCCTGCCGCTGAGGGCATGGCCAGGGTGATAATGTCCCGAGGGCAGTTCGCTGTGAGGTATGCCAAAGAGGCGATAAACCGCGGCCTTGACTTGGCGCTGGAGCAGGGATTGGAGATGGAGAGCGAGCTTTTCGCCATGGTGCTCAGCACGGAGGATGCCAGAGAGAGAATGAAGTGCAAAATGCAAAGTGAGCAAGAAGATTATGAGATTGCTTCGTCCTTCCCAAAGAAGGACTCGCAATGACATAATGAGCGGGGTGATGGCCAAATGAAGCAGGGGAAGGGTGGGAAAACACAGCAAGAGCTGATCGAGGAGGTCGCTGACCTCATCGTAAGTGCGAAGCGTGTGGTGGTGTTCACCGGCGCTGGGATCAGCACCGAGTCGGGGATACCTGACTTCAGAGGCCCCGATGGGCTGTGGACGAAGTTCGACCCTGAGGATTTTACCTATCAGAGGTATGTGGGCAGCCGCGAGGCGAGGAAAAGGCTCTGGGGGATGAGCAAGGCGATTGGATTCAGTTGGACCGATATGAAGCCAAACGATGCCC
Organism: uncultured Dehalococcoidia bacterium; assembly: GCA_964353645.1. GTDB lineage: Bacteria > Chloroflexota > Dehalococcoidia > SZUA-161 > SZUA-161 > JACWAE01. The sequence continues at coordinate 229 of CAYGWR010000201.1, read as the reverse complement.
ATTATGCTGTAGCCGAGCTGGAGAAGCTGGGCAAGCTGGACTGCGTTATCACTCAGAACGTGGATGGATTGCATCAAAAAGCCGGGTGTTCTGAGGACAAGGTTATCCAGCTTCATGGCAATATGCAGTGGGCGAAGTGCCTTGACTGCGGCGAGCGCTGGCGCAATGAAGAGGTGCTGAAGTGGGTTGAGGCTGGCGCTGAGGTGCCTGAATGCGTCAAGTGCGGCGG
>CAYGWR010000200.1:0-2442 GCA_964353645.1 uncultured Dehalococcoidia bacterium | reverse complement strand
GATTGAAGGATATCTACTTCGTAGGTGCCGAAGATATTAAATGCGAAGGCTGCTTATCCGACGTTTTGTTCAAATACTGTGTAGATTGTCCCATCAGAGCTTGTGCTGCCTCAAAGGGAATCGAGGGTTGTCACCAGTGCAGCGATTTCCCCTGCAAGTTTATCGATGCTTTCCCTCTTCCTGTGGGGAAAAAGGTGATATTGCGTGCGATTCCCACCTGGAAGCGGCTGGGGACCGGGAGGTGGATGGAAGAGGAGGAGAAACGATACCACTGCCCACATTGTGGCTACAAGCTATTCAGGGGAGCGAAAAGGTGCCGGAACTGCAAACAAACAGTTGACGTAGATTGACCTATCCATTGAAAGGGTATATCCAATTCAGGTGGCTGTCTGTTAGTTTCGGTAGGGTGGGTTACATCCGCCATTACCTGAAATTGCGTTCAGAAAGTTGTTTCACCTCACTGCTAAACCCAGAAAGTACGGCCAGACCACTATCCCAACAATGATTTTCCACCAGACCAGGTTTGCAAAGGCGATAGTGAATAACCAGCCCATAAACCAGATACCACCTAAAATACTACCTGCGGCTTGACCACCTCTACGCTTACGTTCTTGTGCCATGTGCCTCCCCTTTCAGTAATGCATTAATATCCCATGCTTGCGCGTTTCTTGCGACATTCTACCGCGATTGGTTGTATAATACCACAACAGGTCAATAGGATGACATTATAGCGAGGATTTATTGAGAGGAGGGGGGAAATGCCTACAGCAAAGGTAAATGGAATCCATATAGCGTACGATGTTACTGGACAGGGTGAGACTTTAGTTTTGATAATGGGTCTGGGAGGGACACGGGGGAGTTGGGTTTTCCAGAAAAGAGCCTTCAGCAAGCATTTCAAGGTCATCACCTTTGACAGCAGGGGCATGGGTAAAAGCGACAAGCCTGATGAGCCCTATACAATGAAGACATTAGCAGACGACACCATCGGTCTCATGAACCATCTAAACATTGATAAAGCTCATGTCCTCGGAGTATCTCATGGTGGTAGAGTTGCCCAAGAAGTTGCCATTAATTATCCCGAAAGGGTAAACAAGCTGGTACTCGCGAGCACTAACATTGGCGCGGAGGGAATAGACGACCTGGCTCCAGAGGTGCTGCACGCCTTTGGCCGCAAGGAACGCTCCGGTCAATCCGATATCATATATGCCGGCATGAAACAGTGTACCATCTGCCAGGCAGAGCTTCAGGGTGAAGAGCTCTGGGAGCATATGTGGGTAGCGCACCGTCCCCAGATGCTGGAATGGGCTAAAAAAGGCATAGACTTTCATCAAATAATTTCTCTGGGCTTTAATAAGAGATTTTATAGGATGTTTATCCTACCTCTTGCCCTATTGCAATTGAAACTGGGCGGCATCGACTCACATATTAGACTGATCGAAGCTACTGTTGGTAACAGCACGCTGGACAGGTTGCATCTGATTAAAGCCCCTACCCTGGTGATATTAGGTACTGAGGATAAATTCTGCCCGCCTCGCTCCATAGAAGCGATGGCGACCAGGATACCCCATGCCAAACTAGTCAAGATTGAGGGCGGCTCGCATAACATTCTGGTAGAAATGAAGAGCAGATTTAATAAGGAAGTTTTGGATTTTCTAAGAGATAGCTAAAGTGCGCGTCCTTAGCTGAGGAACGAGCGTTTGCCTTCCCAGTATTCCTCTCTCTCCACTATGGTGGCTGCGCCTGCGCCCCAGGCGCCACAGATGGCTGCCAAGCCGTAGCGGGCTTTTCTGCGGTTCATCTCGTGGGCCAGAGTGCCCAGCACCCGCATCCCGCTCGCTCCTACAGGGTGTCCGATGCAGCAGGCGCCGCCGTTGACATTCACCTTCTCCGGGTCTATGCCCATGTCCTTTATCTGCATCAGGGGCAGCACGGCGAAGGCTTCGTTTACCTCCACCAGGTCTATCTGGTCTACGGTTAGTCCCGCACGTTTCAAAGCCTTCTTGGATGCCGCCACAGCGCCGTAGCCCATGATTGCGGGGTCAACTCCCACCCACGCCATACTCCTTATGGTGACCATGGGCACCAGACCGAGCTCCTTGGCCCTTTCCCTGGACATGAACACACCGACTGCAGCCCCGTCGTTCTCGCCCGAGGTACTGGCGGCGCAAATCGTGCCACCGGGCTTGTAAATAGGCGGCAGTGTGCGTATCTTCTCCAGCTTGGAGTCTGGCTTGACGCCCTGGTCGTAGTCAATGAGCTTCACCGTGCCGTCGGGCAATGTCCCTTCCACCGGAATAATCTCGTGCTTGAACTTCCCTTCCCTCTGGGCGGCGGCAGCCCTCATGTTGCTCTGCCAGGCCCATTTGTTCAGGTCCTCCCTGGTGATACCGTACATCTCGGCCAGCTTCTCAGCGATGAGGCCCATGCTCGCCACAGCACTGA
>CAYGWR010000199.1:0-2447 GCA_964353645.1 uncultured Dehalococcoidia bacterium | reverse complement strand
TAACCACCACGGGGGTATTGCTCATATTTTCTGCCCCCACGGCCATGCAGGTTTGCGCTTCACCAACCAAGATAGATCTGTATCCCAACTGGACGCAAACCAAAGATGAACAGCAAGCTCTATCTACAGTGAGAGAAACCAAATCGGTTGGTAAGCCTGCCTTTAGCAGAGCCTGTCTTGCGATTACATTGTACAGGAGAGCTGCTTCTGACTGTATGCACATCCCGTAGTAAAGCTCGTCTATGTCACTACCCTTCATTCCCACGCGCTTCAAGCATTCCTTGATTGCTATAGCCCCTAGTTCCGAGCTGTGCATCTCTCGTAATACCGATCCCCACTTACTGAATGGCGTTCTTATTCCACTCACAATCACGACATCATCTTTTTTAGTCATCTTACACTTTTCCTTTAATTAGAATTCGAATATCTCGGAGGTGAATTATTTGTAGTTATACCACCCCCTGCCCGACTTTTTCCCTAACCTTCCCGCTTTGACCAGGTGCACCAGACTTTGGGGCGGTCTGAACCGTTCCCCGTAAACCTTGGCCAAACCTTCACATATCGGCACTTCGATATCAAGCCCTGAGAAATCAGCTAACTCAAACTGACCCATGGGATGACCCAGAGCCAGTTTGAGCGTCTTGTCTATATCCTCTTTTGTGGCGATGCCTTCTTCTAATATCCTGTAGCATTCCAACCTCAGGGCCACAAGCACTCTTGTGCTGATAAATCCCTGAGAGTCCTTACATACTACTATCTCCTTCCCCAACTTTGTGGCGAAACCCCTGATCTGCTCGACAACACTGTCCGCGGTCTCCAGCCCCTTAACAACCTCTACCAACCTCATCATGACAGGTGGATTGAAGAAGTGCGTACCGACTACCCTCGAAGGATTTGCTACTACCGAAGCGATTTCCGTGATGCTGTTTTGCGAGGTATTTGTGCCTAATATGGCCTCGGGTTTGCTCAGAGTGTCCAGCTTCTTAAACATTTCCTTTTTCAGTTCCAAAATCTCGGGTATGGCTTCTATAATTAAGTCTGCGTCTTTGACAGCTTTTGGAATGTCAGTAGTGAAAGTTATCCTTGAGAGAATAGCTTCCTTCTCTTGCGCTGTTATCTTCTCTTTCTTTAGCATTCGGTCCAGCGACCCATCTATTCCTGATTTTGCCCGCGCTAGAAACTCATCTTTTATGTCGTTTAAGCAAACATCGTAATGCGCCGTGGCTGCAACCTGGGCTATACCATGCCCCATGGTTCCCGCACCGATTACTGCTAACTTTTTGATTTCCAATTTACCCTCCTTACCAGATAGAATAGCCGCCATCGACAACTACTATTGCGCCGGTCATATAGTCGGAAGCTTGTGAGGCAAGAAGTAAGGCCGGCCCCACCAGTTCTTCCGGCTGGCCGAATCTCTTGAAAGGTATCTTAAACTCTAGAAACTTTCTCTGTGTCTCCTCGTCTTGTTGTCTCCTTGTCAGTTCGGTGGCGATCTGTCCGGCCACGATGCAATTGACATTAATATTAAAACGCGCCCAGTCCAACGCAAGAGCCTTCGTCATCTGCGCGATCCCTGCTTTTGCAGCACAGTAATGTATGGAAAAAGCCGTGGCCATCTGTCCATATATAGACCCCATATTGATTATCTTGCCCTTCTTCTGCTTTATCATCACTTTCCCAACAGCCTTGGACATCAGAAAAACCGATTTCAGGTCGATATCTATGACCCTGTCCCACTCCTCGACAGTTACGTCGAGGGTTTTATTCAGCGGTGCAATTCCCGCATTATTAACCAGAATATCGATCCTTCCGAATTCATCCACTGCTTTCTTCACCAGATTTTCGACGTCACTCTCACTGGTGACATCGGTCTTGACGACCAGGGCGCGCCGACCAAACTTCTGGATGTCCTTAGCTACGGCCGCGAGCAGCCCGTCGTCAACTACAATGTCGCAAATAACGACATCAGACCCAGCCTCAGCGAAAGCTACAGCAAAGGCCGCACCTATGCCCCTCCGGGCCCCGGTAATTAGCGACACCTTGCCTTCCAATGAGAAACTGGGTAAGCTCATCTTTTAACCTCCTTTTTTACTCTGGTCAAAAAAAAACTGGGCAATTTGTTGCTGTTAGCCGGGATTTCCCATTTCGATTAGCAATGAGGCCATTTTCATGCAGCTTGCACAGCACGTTTTATGATATACCCGCCGCATCTGATTGTCAAGGCTGCTCAGAACCTGCCAGACAGCCCATTGGATCCCGGAGCTCAGCTTCAGCACACCAAGACACCTACTTGCAGTTTTGCCCCGTCCCGTGCTTTTGCAGCAGCCACGGCTTAACCAGCGACCTAATAGGAAACTCGATTTTGCTCTTGGCCCTACGTGGCTTTGAACGTCACATAACGTCTGGTGCCTTGCACTTGCTCAGGGAACTCCACTTTGACTGTAGTC
>CAYGWR010000198.1:0-2448 GCA_964353645.1 uncultured Dehalococcoidia bacterium | reverse complement strand
TGGGACGAGCTAATCCCCTTCGAACAGGCAGAGGTCTTATATCAGAACGTAGGCTCCAAGAAGAAAAGGCTGCTGCCTATCCCCCACGCCGGTCACAACGACATCATGCTGGTAGGCATGGAGCAATACTTCCAAGCCGTCAAGGAGTTCGTCTCCTCATCGTAGGGGCGAACCTACGTGTTCGCCCCTCTTCACGATCGGGCAGACACATGGGTCTGCCCCTACGGAAGACTCCACCAACTCATTTGTGCCTGAAATCACAATGTCATTTGCGGCTCAGTGTTCAAGATGGTATAATTTTCTTCGACGAAAGGAGGGCCAATGGTAGGGATTACCTCATACGGTGCTTACATCCCTTTGCAGCGAATTAACCGCAAGATTATTTTCAACGCTACAGGATGGTCAGCCTCAGCAACCTCTTTGCCCGGGGAAAAAGCGGTTGCAAACTACGACGAAGATAGCGTAACCATGGCAGTGGCTGCGTCCATAGACTGCCTCACCGGTACAGATAGGAACAAGGTCGGTGGCCTGTACTTCGCCACCACCACTCCACCCTACAGGGAGAGACAGAGCGCAGGTATTATCGCCAATGCTCTCGACCTCCGCCCCGATGTCAGGGCCGCCGATTTCTCGGATTCCCTCAAAGCGGGTACTCATGCTCTGCTTGCTGCCTGCGATGCCGTAAAAGCGGGCTCGGAGAAAAATATTGTCGTCTGTGCCTCCGATTGCCGTTTGGGCAGGCCGGGGAGTTCCCAGGAGGTAATCTTCGGGGAAGGCGGTGCAGCCTTGATGGTAGGCGATAGCGACGTCATCGCCACCCTGGAGGGTTCTTATACCCTTACCTATGACTTCGGGGACCAGTGGCGAGCGGACGGCGAAAAGTTCAACCGCATGTGGGAAGACAGGTGGGTTCGAGACGAAGGCTACACCAAGTTCATCCCTGAAGCTATCAACAGCTTGTTGAAGAAATACAAGCTGAATATCAAGGATTTCGCTAAGGTCGTTATCCCCTGCGTCTACCTCAGGGAGCACCAGGGCATAGCGAAAGCACTGCAACTCGACGAGAAACAGGTCCAGAAAGAGCTGCTGACTACCGTAGGCGATACCGGCACCGCAAACTCATTGATGATGCTGGTCGCCGCGCTCGAAGACGCCAAGCCGGGCGACAAGATACTTGTGACGAGCTATGGCAACGGCAGCGACGCCATGTTCTTCCAGGTGACCGAGCATATAGAGAAGGCGAGAAACCGGAGAGGAATTAAAAAGCACCTCGCTTCCAGGAAAGAGCTAGCCAATTATGAAAGATATTTATCCTTCCGCGATGTCATTCCCATGGAGGCTGGGTTCCGCGGAGAGGTCGGCCCGACCAGGTTGTCGCTGGCGTGGAGGGAACGAAGGGTCATATTAGCCCTCGGGGGATGCAAGTGCAAGCATTGCGGCACTCCCCAGTATCCTTATCAAAGGGTGTGCGTAAATCCGAAGTGCGGGAAAATTGACGAAATGGAATATTACCGCTTCTCCGACAAGAAGGCTAAACTGTTTTGCTACACGAGCGACGTTCTGGCCTACAGCGTCAGCCCGCCTGAAATGTATGGCGTCCTGGACTTCGAAGGAGGAGGAAGGTACGCTTTCAATATTACCGATTGCGGAATGGAATCGCTGGCCGTGGATATGCTTCTGGAAATGTCCTTCCGCAGAAAATATATGGATAACGTGCGGGGCATTCACGGCTATTTCTGGAAAGCAGTGCCACCGAGAGCATAGTGACGGTGGGAATTAGAACGATAAGAAGGAGGTAAAGGTGGCTCCTGGAATAAGAGATAAAGTCGCCATTATCGGAATGGGGTGCACTCGATTCGGGGAACTCTGGGACAAGAGCCCGGAAGACCTGATGGTTGATTCTTTTAAAGAAGCTCTTGATGATGCCAAGATAGACAAGAAGGACATTCAGGCTGCCTGGCAGGGCGGCCCCGAATTCGTTGCAGTTAGCTTGGGGGACAGCGCTTGCCCTCTGGCTGAGACTTTAAAGCTGCCATACATTCCCGTGACTAGAGTCGAAAACATGTGTGCCAGCGGCTCGGAAGCCTTCAGAGCTGCCTGCTATGCCGTAGCTGCAGGTGCATGCGACATCGCTATGGCGCTTGGCGTGGAGAAGCTTAAGGATACCGGCTATGGGGGGCTTCCCGAATTCTCCCACTATGCGACCATAGGCGCCAAAAACAGGATTATCGGAGCCAACCAGACCGCGCCGGGGATGTTCGCCATGCTGGCTACCAGATATTTCCAAAGGTATGGCATCAGCCCGCAGGATGGCAAGAAGATGATAGGTACAGTATCAGCCAAAAGCCATCATAACGGTGCTTTGAACCCGAAGGCTCACCTGCGTAGAGAAGTCACTGTCGAACAAATAGTGAATGCCCCAATTGTGGCATGGCCCCTGGGATTGTT
>CAYGWR010000197.1:0-2459 GCA_964353645.1 uncultured Dehalococcoidia bacterium | reverse complement strand
AAGGGCACCATCAGGCTGTCGGCGTTAAAAACCTTCAGGGTCTGCTTCTTTTCGCTCGAGCAACCAGCCAGTACGCCTGATAACACAAGAATGGCTGCCGCCAGCGCTACGAGGGCTACTCTTCCCCTTCTAACCGTCATGGCCCTGTACCTGCTGTGTTAGGCGCAGTTTTGATAGGCATTACCTCAATCTTAACCACCCACTTGACCCAGTTATATCCTTCCACCAGCAACTTATCCGTGCCCACGAGGGCAAGCCGGAATGGCCTTCCGTCTTCTTTTCTGAACGGCTTACCATCAATCTCATAAGCCAGCAAGAGCTTCTGCTCCCCATGAGGCACTATTCTCATCGTCTCGGGGTCGTAAGTATCGAACTCACCCATAATTTGTTCGTAGCTGAACACCATTGAATATCCATCATCCGCGGAGACGAACACGACATCCGCAGGAGTTACCCCACCCACCAGCTCACAGAGATCCGTAATGGGAACTCCCCTCACTCTGAACGGCCCGTTTATCACTCCGACGGTTGTGAAAAAGCCGCCATCCCCCTCATAGTAAGGCAGCGCTTTGATTTCATCGTAGCTAATCATCTTTTGCTCATAATTGACGCCAATCAGCGTTATATTACCTTCGATGACTTCCTCTGAGGCACCCTTAGTCCAGGGCTGCGTATATACAATCACCGAAGCGATTATAAGCAACAATCCAAAGATAATAATGATGCTCGGTACAACTCTGCGCATTTTGTTACTGCGTTTTGTCTGCACTTTTAGCCTTTCTTAAATACAACAAGTAAATGCCTGAGCCAATAGCCAGCAATCCTGCCACACCCAGGACTGCGGGAAGCCAGGGAAACTGCTTGGAATTTTCTGAAGTCACATCGTGCACTGCCCCTTCGGTGATATTACCTGATGCGCTACCCGGATATATGCGTATTTCGCTAATCCACTTGCCGGTAAGCCCGTTTGTGCTGGGCAAACCCTCGTAAAAGTGCTGGTACTTTTCTTCAGGCAAACACACCTTCATATCGGAATTGCCAAACACATGTTTCCCTTCCGAGTTCGTGTTATTGGCAAAGAACACTATCTGCATTGCCTCGCTGAATGCATCGTTTCCGGGATACCCTGCACCATAGCCGCTGCCGTCGTCCCCCTTATACCAGCACAGTACAATAGGCCCCTGCCGGTATAAAGGTTCATAGACATTATCGTATGCAAATTTGACACAATAACCATCCACAGCACAAAGCGATATCTCATCTCCGGGAGACATTCCCCCCACCAGCTCACACAAGTCCTTCACGTCCGTACCCATTACCGCGCCCTTATCCTTCAGGTTAACCGTCTCCTCGGGATCCCACATATCTCCCTGGAACACTGGACCCTGGTGATAGTAATGGGTTACCCCATCGCCCTGGACCGGAAGATTGCCCTCCATCCATTTATAGTCTACTGTTCTCTCAGAGAGCACTGTGGTTCCATCTGGGGCGTATCTTACTATATGTACAGATGTTGTCGCTCCAGTCGCCGCAGCTATTTGCGGGTAGGGCATCGGAGCTATAATACTCAGCGAAACTGCGATGCTCAGTGCCATTAACAGCACTCGCCTTCTCATCCTTATCACTCCAAGTCTCGGCCTAACCAGCCGAAGTATTCCTCCTGCGCGTCAACAAGAGATAGGTCCCTGCTCCTATTACAATCACTGCGCCGATGATGCCGCCGATTAACGACCAATTTACCGCTGGCGCACTTGACGCAGGCGGCGGAGTAACCGAAGGCATAGGTGCAGGAGTGGGCGTAGCGCCTCCCTCATTGATAGATGTCAGTGTTGCGTTGCCTACGGTGACCTGTCCATTATATAGGGTTATGCCCTGTAGTATCACTCCTGTTTGATCAGCTATTTGTGCGTCTGTCAGGATGACGGATGATGGACCGCTGGCTTCCGCCTTAGCTGCCATGTGATAGGTACAAAAGATACCGCTGCCGCTAGGCCCACCTGTAGTTTGGCCCATAATGGCGATGCCGATATCGGAAACCTGTCCGCTATTATTATTTATTTCCGGCGTGGGAAACACTATGGTCGAGCAACTATGCGATTGCGCCCAGGACTTGAAGAAGTCCCCTTCATCTACGCTGTTGCACTGTAACAGGGATGGGTCAAAGGTCAAGCTACACTGAGCGCCTCGCGATATTACGCCACCTGTATTTATCATGACCTTTATGTCAAAAGTGCTCCCCGGACTCTCGGTCTGATTATCTGGCGATATACTCAGACCCACACCAGGATGAGGTGTCGGCGTAGGAGTATGTGTTGGCGTCGGGGTTGGCGTTGACGTTGGCATAGGTGTATGTGTCGGTGTTGGCGTAGGTGTCGGTGTCAGCGTTGGTGGAGGAGTGGTGGAATATACGTCCACTTCACTAATGTATTTGCCTGAAAGCCCCTCCACAGAAGGATAGC
>CAYGWR010000196.1:0-2465 GCA_964353645.1 uncultured Dehalococcoidia bacterium | reverse complement strand
AAAGTCATGGAACTCCTGGCCAAGGAAATCTATCCGCTCGACATCATCACGAAGGATTCCATCTTTAACGCCTTCGTAGTAGATATGGCTCTGGGCGGCAGCACTAACTCTGTGCTGCATCTCATGGCGCTGGCACATGAGGCAGGTGTTGATTTCTCTCTGAAGGCGATAAACAAGATAAGCCAGAGCACTCCGCATCTCTCGAAGATAAGGCCCTCCGGTGAATATCACCTGGAGGACCTCGACCTTGCCGGAGGTATACCGGCGATAATGAACCAGATCAGGAAGCAGCTAAAGTTGGAAGCAAAGACAGTTTCGGGCAAAACGCTGGGTAAGGACATCGCCGGAGCCAAGATTAAAGATAAGAATGTGATACGGCCTCTGTCGAACCCTTACTCGCCCAGAGGCGGCCTCAGCATTCTTTTCGGCAACCTGGCACCGAAAGGAGCTGTAGTGAAGAGCGCCGCCGTGGTTCCTGAGATGATGGTGCACAAGGGACCGGCGCGGGTTTTCAACTCGGAGGATGAAGCAACCAAGGCGATAATGACAGGTTTGATCAGATCGGGTGATGTAGTGGTCATCCGCTATGAGGGACCCAAAGGCGGCCCGGGCATGCCCGAGATGCTGACCCCGACCTCGCTCATCGCAGGCATGGGGCTGGACAAAGAAGTGGCGCTGATTACTGATGGACGGTTCTCAGGAGCTACCAGAGGCGCTGCCATCGGCCATATCTCCCCCGAGGCGGCGGAGAGAGGCCCTATCGCTGCCTTGAGGGATGGAGACCGCATAAAGATAGATATCCCGAATAATAGAATCGATGTGGAGCTCAGCGAGAAGCAAATCGCCCAGCGTCTTTCCCAGGTGCCCAAATTCCAACCCAAGATAAAGACAGGGTATTTAAAGAGATATACAGAAAAGGTGACCTCGGCGTCAACCGGGGCAGTGTTCAAGTAGGAGCCCGCTATGAAACGTACTGGTGCCCAAATCTTGTGTGAAAGCCTGCTAAAAGAGGGGGTGGAGGTTATCTTCGGCTTCCCCGGGGGTTCTGTGCTCCCCTTGTATGACACCCTGCCCCAATACCCGCAGCTGCGGCATATTCTGGTGCGCCACGAGCAGGGCGCTGCTCACGCAGCCGATGGCTACGCCAGGGCCACTGGCAAGGTAGGAGTCTGCCTGGCAACCTCCGGGCCCGGCGCTTGCAACCTGGTGACCGGTATAGCAACTGCCCACCTCGACTCCTCGCCGGTTGTTGCCATCACGGGACAGGTAGCGAGGCCCTTTATCGGCAAGGACGCCTTCCAGGAAATAGATATTACAGGCATTACTGTTCCCATAACCAAGCACAACTACCTGGTGCTCAAAGCAGAGGAATTGGCCGCTGTGGTTAAGGAAGCGTTCCATATCGCCAGGACCGGTAGGCCAGGGCCGGTCCTCATCGACATACCGCGTGATGTGTTTGTCGAGGAGGCGAATTTTCATTATCCCGAAAAGGTTAAGACAGGCGGTTTCAAGACAGTCGTTCAAGGACATCCGTCTCAGGTCAAGAAAGCAGCAAAACTCATTAATGAGTCAAAAAAACCTGTCATCCTCGCGGGGAGAGGAGTCATCATATCGGGCGCGTTTCCTGAGCTCAAGGAATTGGCAGAGAAAGCACAAATCCCCGTTATTACCACGCTACTGGGAATCGGGTGCTTTCCTGAAGACCATATACTCAGCCTGGGCATGATAGGCATGCACGGCATGGCCTATGCCAACCTGGCTGTGAGCGCTGCCGACCTTGTTATCGCCATAGGGATGAGGTTCGATGACAGGGCAACCGGCAAAGTAAGTGGCTTTGCACCACATGCTGAAATCATACATATAGATATAGACCCCGCTGAGATCGGAAAGAACGTCAGGGTGGACGTACCCATCGTGGGCGATGTGAAGCATGTGCTCCATGAATTGAACAAACAGGTTGAGATCCAGACGCATCTCGATTGGATAGAACAGGTTGAGGAATGGCGCCGTGACCACCCGGTAGTCGTCATTCGCGAAACCGATGAACTTCTACCTCAATTCGTGATTAGAAAGATTTATGAAGTCACCAAAGGCGATGCCATCATCGTGACCGGTGTGGGACAGAACCAGATGTGGGCATCCCAGCACTTCTGGTACAACAAGCCCTACAGCTTTATATCGTCAGGCGGCTTGGGAACAATGGGCTTCGAGCTGCCAGCCGCCTTAGGGGCAAAAGTAGGACGACCCGATGATACTGTGTGGGCTATCGCCGGAGATGGCGGCTTCCAGATGACTATCCAGGAATTGGCAACAGCGGCTCAAGATAATATCGCTGTGAAGATTGCCATCATCAACAACGGCTTCCTGGGCATGGTGCGGCAATGGCAGGAACTTTTCTATAAGCGTCGTTATGTAGCTACGCCTCTGAGCAACCCTGACTTCGTTAAAGTGGCAGAAGCCTATGG
>CAYGWR010000195.1:0-2467 GCA_964353645.1 uncultured Dehalococcoidia bacterium | reverse complement strand
CTTTTTGGTCGATTTCTGGGCTCCCTGGTGTGCCCCATGTCGTAGCATCGCTCCTGTAGTGGATGAATTGGCTGGGGAGTACGCGGGGCGGGTGGGTTTCGCCAAAGTGAACGTGGACGAGAACCCCAAGCTGGCGACAGATTACGGCGTTCGCAGTATCCCTACTTTGTTGATTTTTAAGGATGGAAAGCCTCTCACTCAGATCGTAGGACTCAGACCCAAGGCGGAGTTGAAGAAACAATTGGACGCTGTTTTAACTGGCAAGGGCTAAGAGGTAGGGATACTTCCTGACGGCGGAGATAAGGGTGGATAGGACTTACCAGTTGATTATCATAGGCGGCGGCCCTGCCGGGCTCAGCGCCGGCCTGTATGCCTCCAGGTCAAAGTTGGACACCTTGCTCATTGAAAAAGCTGGGCTAGGTGGCCAGATATTGAATGCGGAGATGGTAGAGAACTATCCCGGGTTTCCCCAGGGGCTCTCGGGCGCCGAGCTTGGCGCTCTGATAGCTCAGCAGGCAACAAAATATGGCTTGCCAACTGCGTTCGCTGAGGTGCAAGGGATTGAGATTCGAGGAGCGGAAAAGATAGTGAGCACGAGCGAGGGCCAATACCGCGCAAAGGCGTTAATCATAGCTGCGGGCTCTGAGTATAGCAAGTTAGGTGTGCCTGGTGAGGAGGAGTTCACCGGCAGGGGGGTATCTTACTGCGCCATGTGCGATGGTGCATTTTTCAGAGATCAGGTAGTTGCGGTTGTGGGTGGAGGTAATGTCGCTCTGAACGATGCCCTTTTTTTGACCAGATTCGCCACAAAAGTGATCGTTATTCATCGCCGTGACCAGCTCCGGGCAACCAGGATACTTCAGGATAGAGCATTTGCCAATCCCAGGATAGAGTTTCTCTGGGATACAGTGGTCGAATCTATCACAGGAGATAATCTGGTCAGGGAAATCAGATTGCGAAATGTGAAAACCGGAAAGGGTTCGAGCTTGGAGGTTTCCGGCGTTTTCGCAGCCGTGGGGCTGCGTCCCAACACAGGCTACCTAAAAGGGCTGCTTACGCTGGATGAGGGTGGCTTTATTCCCGTCAATAATCAGATGGAGACTGAGGTTCCAGGTGTATTTGCGGCAGGCGATATTCGAGCAGGGTCGATACGGCAGGTAGTCTCGGCTGCAGGCGATGGTGCCATCGCCGCAATCGCTGCGGAGAGATTCCTTTCTTCGGTGTAATGCGATGGGTATTATAAGCCGTTTCTCAAGGGTGCTGAAAAGAGGCGCAGGTTACTTTGCTTCAAAGGGCAAGAGGAGTCCCTCTGTCTTTGAGGTTCCCGGGGATTGGAAGGTTGAGAGGTTTGATTCAGACTATCTGGGCAATCTCCTCTCACTAATTAAGGGGAGGCTGCCAGCAAATAGTGGCAAGGGTGATGGCGATATATCTACAGCCAGTGCAGCCAAAAAAGAGCCCGGCATCAATAAGATTACTTTGAGAAACCTTACCTGGGTGAATATAGAAAGGCCGACGCGGCAAGACATGGACTATCTTGCTCAGACGTATCCGTTCCATCCCCTGGATCTCGATGACTGCTTGAGCAAGGTTCAGCTCCCCAAGATCGACGAGTATGAAAGCTACCTTTTTATCATCCTCCACTTCCCTGTTTTCGAACACCGCACTCGCATCACCAGCCCCAGCCAGGTATCTATCTTCCTGGGCAAGGACTTTGTGGTAACCGTCCACAATGGCGACCTGAAACCCTTTGCCAGCCTGCCTAATCGCTGCCAGCAGGACGAAAAGGCCTGCGAGGAGTACCTGGGCAAGGACTCCGGCTACCTTATGTACCGCATCGTGGATGCTCTGGTAGACTCCTGTCTCCCCATGGTGAACAAGACCCTGTCCAATCTGGACGAGATAGAGGACAAGGTATTCGATGACAAGGTGAGCGCTTCCCATGATGTTGCTATCCTGCGCCGAGACATCTCTGCTCAGCGCCGCATTATCGGGCCGATCAAGGGTGTTGTGGGCGACCTCGAGAGGAGAGCCCAGCGCTATACACAGGCAGACCTTAAGGTGTACTTCGGCGATATCGGTGACCACCTGGCCCGTCTCTGGAGCAACCTCGATGAGTGTCAGGAGACCATTGATATTTATAAGGACACCGATTTTCTCCTCAGCCAGGAAAGGACCAACAGGATACTTGCCCTGCTCACCATCGTCTTCACTATTGCTATCCCTGCTACGATACTGGGGACCTTCTACGGGATGAATATCAACCTGCCCGGTGGATTATCGCCCGGGCCCTGGACAGCCTGGGGCACCTACAGTACTTTCATTGTAGTTCTTCTTGTGTCCCTGGTGCCAGGTGCGATAATGTTTTGGCTTTTCCACCGCTGGCGCTGGATATAGTCCCGTTAAGATATAAAGATGATTGTTTCTCAACGTTTTTTAGTTATTGCTGCTCTCTTCATAACCTGTC
>CAYGWR010000194.1:0-2469 GCA_964353645.1 uncultured Dehalococcoidia bacterium | reverse complement strand
TCAGATCGAGGTTATCCAGAGCAACGATGCTGCCGTAGCGCTTGGTGAGGCCCTGACAACTGATGGCTGGCAAAGGGGTTATTCCTCCTCACGCCCCAGGACGAAATAGAGAATGGGCCCGAAAATCTCGACTACCACTATGATGATTCCCCATACCCACTTGTTGCCGCCCCTGACCCGCTTTCTCTTTATCAGGTCATATAAGGCAAAGGCGAGCAGCCCAAGCTCCACCAGCACCAGGGGGATGAGAAGGGCTATCAACTGCCCCGGATTCAGGTTGTTGTTCATCCAAGGCCACTCTTGAACCTGGAGTACCGAGCGAGCGCGCCGAGCGCCTTTACTGCAGTCTCCTGGTCAGTATATGTTGGCACCCCCAACCCCTCCAACTGCCGTGATACGTCCTCGATTAGAGACAGCCTCGTGCCATAAAACCAGACTGTCATGGGTTTCGAGACATGCTTCTTTAGCCGGGCGAACATCTCCAGAATGTATTCTATCGGTGCCATCACGCCGGCATAAAGGACAATAGTAGCGCAATCTACGTTGACATCATTGAGGACTATGGATATCACCTCCTCCTGAAGAGACATGGGGTCATCTGTCAAAGATAGTGGTGGGCCCAGATCGATGGGATTTCCGGCCAGCCTGGGTGACAGCTTCGCTAACTTATCTAATGTAGCATCAGAATATCTGGCAATAGCCAGCCCGGACTCTACCGCCACATCGGTTGCCACTACACCTGCACCGCCACTATGGGAGATGATAGCGACCCGATTGCCAGTGGACAGCGGCTGATATGCAAAGACCTTGGGTATATCCCAGTACTCCTGCCACGTATTGACCCGTATTGCCCCGGTCTGTCGAATTGCAGTGTCGTAGATTCGATCGTTTACCGCCAGCGACCCCGTGTGTGAAGCCGAGGCTCTGGCTCCCGCCTCGCTCCGGGCCGGTTTAAAAATCAATAGCGGCTTGCGGGCTACCAACCTTCGGGTTGCATCCATAAACCTGCGTCCATCCTTCACATCCTCCAGATGCATAGCAACTACCTTGGTCTCCGGGTCATTTGCTAAATAATTCAGCAGGTCAACCTCATTGACGTCGCACTTATTGCCGACATCGCACATCTTGCTAATAGGATAGGCACGATCCTCCAGAGGTTGGCATTGGGCCAGAACAACGCCCGTCTGGCTGCAATACGCTATCCCCCCTTTTCGTACCCTATCGTACCCAAAGGGATAGGGGATAGTCGTAAAGCCGTTAGCAGCATTAAAAACGCCAACCGTATTGGGCCCGATGATGCGTATGCCACTGCGTGTTGTTATGTCAACCAGTTGCTGTTGCAGTTTGGCCCCCTCGCCGCCTGCGTCTGCAAAATTCTCGGATACAATAACCGCAGCCTTTACGCCCTTCTGTGCGCATTCCTCGATGATGGTCGGCACTGTGGAGGGAGGCGTAATCACAACTACCAAATCAACAGGGTCAGCTATCTGATTCACAGTCGGATAGGCTTTCATCCCCAGGACCTCACTGTATGAAGGGTTGACAGGATAGAGCTTACCTGTGAAACCAAAGTCGAGTATGTTCTTTATCGCCCCATAGCCAAGCCCCATCCCATCCTTCAATGAGCCGAATACCGCCACGGAACGAGGCTCAAAAAATGCCCACAGGTCGCTTCCATCCCTTGATTTCATCGGAAACCTCACAAGTCGATTTTACTTGTCAGCAGTAGTAGAGAAAGGCCAAACAGCTACTTTTGAGTTTTTCTCGTCAAAGGAGCTTTGACAAAAAGGGCACAATTCAGATAGAGCCGGGCTGCTTGCACCACCTGGCTAAAGTCCACTGATTCCTCAGCAGTATGGGCCGTCTCCAGGCGCCCCGGTCCCAATATAATAGGGTCTACCCCAGCAGCCCAGAGCACATTCCCATCGGAGTGGCTTCTGAAGTCCTGCGGCTCCCACGGCAGAGACAGCTTCTTGTACACTTCCTTCAACTTCTTGACCAAAGGCCTCTTCGGTGAAATCCTGTATCCTGACTGCGTGCTCTCAAATCTGATATAGGCATCCAGGCCGAAGGTGCTTTCATCTACCGCCTCCACCAACTGTTCCAGCTCCGCCTTAAGTACATCCACCCTTGAGTCCGGGTGGAGATGGAGGTCAAGCCAGGCCTCACAGGTGTCAGGAACCACAAACCCGCCGGGGAAACCTGAGAGCTGCCTGATATTATAAACCACCCCCTTGGGCATGGAGGTGATATACTCTGTAACCTTCAAAAGGAGCTTCAGCATGGTTTCAATAGCATTCTGGCCGAGTTCCGGCATGGAGGAGTGGGCTCTTTTCCCCTTGGTACGCAAAAGCACTTCCAGATAGCCATAATGTCCCAGGCAGGGTACCATATCGGTCGGCTCGCCCACCACCGCCCAGGGAAAACTGTATTCCCGCATCAGTGTTTTAGCGCCATCGCTTTCCTCCT
>CAYGWR010000193.1:0-2487 GCA_964353645.1 uncultured Dehalococcoidia bacterium | reverse complement strand
GACCATAGTGTAATCTGGCACTACCGCGTGCCTTACGATGTTGCCAGCACTCAGCAGAGGATGAAAGAATACGGGCTACCATACATGCTCGCCGCAAGGCTGAGCCAGGGCTGGTGAATCTGGGGTCCCGGGTTTTCAAAAAGGTGCACTATCATTGAGGGATGGCATAATAAATGCCCCGCGATACTCTGTCAAGGGCTGTTGCTGCGAACGTTTAGCAATCCTTCTCAACCCCCTAAATCCCCTAGTCTTGGGGGCAAGGGCGCATAGCTATGCGCCCCTACAGGGGATACCCCCATCCGCCATAGGCGGACCTCCAGAGGGGCTTTGCCCCTCTGGACTCCCCAGTTACTAAACGATCTTGTCGCTATTAGTTTGGGAAGCGTCGGGGCTTCGAGAAATATGTTGCATGTTAATTACGCGATGTCCGGGAATTGTCCCGTCCGGACTGAATTCGCCTATCAATGGTTTTTTGGGGATAATTCGTAATCCACTGGGGATAGCTGTCGCTGGGGCAACCCCGCAGCTGCCAGCCAGGTATACTCCGTGCCCAAGGCACGAACCCAAGTTGAGAACGCCTGTGTTTACAGGAACGCCGTTTTTCATGACTTCTATTCGTTTCCCATCAAAGCGGAAGTCAGCCAGGCCGGCTAAATCCGAGATGAATGTATCACTGCCGCACGTGCTCATTAAGAGCAGTCTGGACGAGGATACGGTACGAGGATACAGCACAGAGAAGAAAACGGTACACCCCGAATTTATAGTGCATTCCTCCCCGAGTATAGAAGACTCTATGGTCACGTTGCTACCGATGGCGGAGCCATCTCCGATAACGGAGAGCCTGACGACAGAGCCAGCGCCAATTATAATATTATCTCCAATAGTGCTGCCCTCTATGTATGCTGTGGGATGAATATCGCAATTCTTGCCAATCTTATTAACTTGATGGAGGACCCTCCATTTGTTCAGGGAGCGTGCTTTTAGTGCTAACCCCAACAGCTTCAGTTTGGGAGCCTTCATAAGCCTGGCTACTTCAGCCAGCCGGGTAGCTATATTGGCCGCCCACAGGTTAGTCCAGTGGTCTACCTGGATCAGCAATGTGTCAGTCAAGGGCAGGCGATACGGCTGGGAGCCACGTACATGCTCGGGCATGGGAACGACCTGGGAGAACTGCTCCGGGTCGATCACTACAGGCACAGGCTCTCCGCGCAGCCTTTGGGCAGGCGTATAACGGAGATCATATTCAACCCTATCGGCGCGTATTTTCACATCTTGAGTAGCAACTATGCTATGGAGGGTAACAAGTCCCGGTTTGAGGGCACATGTGGTGCAGCTTTTCAGCCTTCGTGACCTATTGATGAACTCTTTCATCAACTCTTGGGTGAAGAATAGGCTGTCTGCTAAGACAATATGTTCATCCGGGTCTTCTATCTGAGCAGCATCTGGTATCGTCTTAGGCTCCATGCCAAGGCTTTGCAACACCTGTCTCTGAATCTCACTCAGCTTACGGTTAGCGATAAGGCAATCGCGAGGGGAATCACCGAAAGGCTCAATCTTCTTATTGCTTTGCACGATATATGCTTTCATCGCTACATCCTCCAAACCTTGATTGTATAGCTATGTTCGTGATATCTGCAACTCGACAAGACTGAAGGCTGTATGGTACAATCCATACAGCCTATTGTCAATGCACATGGAATTGACATTGCCTGAGCGTAAGGAATCGGAATGAAACATCTCACGTTATTGACGTCGGTCCCGGTCATGTTCATCCTCTTTTATCCAGCCCTCGCTCAGGCGGCTGACAGCTCCAGCCAGGAAAGTAGCAGTTCCAGCCTCCATCTTATTGCAGCAGCCTTCGTTGGGTTATGTTTTGCCATGCCAGTTTTGTGGAAAACAGCCAAGACATTTCTGGGGGGGCGTTCTCAAAAAGTCAAGAGCATCAAGAAGGACGACAATAACCCAGTTTGACACCCCGCATTTGCTTAAAAGAGTTCAACGCCTTGCTCATCCACTTTCCCTCTGAAGGTACCTCCTCGTTTTCTCCAGGTCAGACTTGGTGTCAATCTCCATACAGAATTCCTTAAAGTACAGGGGGCGAAGCAGCACTTTATCAGATATCTCGTTGAAGGCATCCTCAGCATAGCAGTTCACCTTGCCTTGCCTTACGAAATCCTCTATCTTATCGAGCCAGAGCAGGAAATCAGCTTTTGAGAACCTATAAAACGGGGCGCAGAAGAAAGTTCCCGGGCCTGATAGATTCACGCCGATTTGTACTACCCTTCCACGTTTGATTAGAGCTTTAAAGTCCTTTTCAGGCGAGAGCACGTATCGGTTTACCAGAACTCGATTTCCCTGCGTCTCCAGCAGTTTCTGGATGAGGACACTGTCGAATATAAGGTCACCATGTAACAAGATGATGTCTTCATCGACCAGACCTTTCGTCAGCCAGAGGCTGTATATATAGTTCGTACGCTCATATTCCGG
>CAYGWR010000192.1:0-2489 GCA_964353645.1 uncultured Dehalococcoidia bacterium | reverse complement strand
ATGCTCTATTATGCTGGATGATTGCTCAATATTTTCTAACACCTTAGCCGCCATACCCTCTATAAAGTGATTCAATGACGGAAGATGCAGGATTTTGTTACGCTGCATAAGTCTAGCTGCCCTCTCAACAACGGGGCTGTTGGTCAAATGGCATCTTCTAACAGCTTCTAACCCCTTAACTATACGGAGACATTCGTCATATGACAGTTGTGGTTTGTAGTTTTCGTCGATATTTTGTTCGTAGGGCTGGCGCATTCTTACCTTCTGATAGATGTGCTCATGATTTAGTGGGGTTCTTAAAGCAGTATACTCTTCGCAGTAGAATATCTCAACAGGCGCGTATGCGGCATATGAGTAGCAAAGACTAAGCTAAGTAATGAATCACCCCACAGCTTGCTGAGGGGCATCTTAAGATTTTCTGACATGCGTAGTCACAGGGAATTGCATACCTAGCAGGAGTAACTTATTTTCATACCCACGATATTCAATTCAGGCAAATGCCACGCTCTTTATCTGACGGGAACTGGCCGCTTTCCTCCCGCCAGCAAGCTAGCGGGTATCCAGCGGAGATTTCTATGATATAATACTTTCGGTGGCAATCTGAACATTGCCTAAATTTGCAGGGCGTAGAGATTAGAGATGAGCGTTATTGATTCTATAGGAAATACACCGCTTGTAGAGCTGAGGAACCTGAATACAAACCATCGGGTCAGGTTGATGGCCAAGCTGGAAGGAAGCAATCCCGGCGGCTCGGTCAAGGACCGCCCTGCTTTATATATGATAAAGAAAGCCATAGAGTCGGGCAAGCTGGTTCCCGGCAAGACTATCCTCGAGCCCACATCCGGCAACACCGGCATCGCTCTGGCAATGATTGGGGCGGCTTTAGGCTACAAAGTGAAGCTGGCTATGCCCGAGTGCGTCAGCGTGGAGCGGCGGCGCACTATCGAAGCCTTCGGCGCTGAGATCGAACTCACACCGGGGAAGCGTTCCACCGATGGCGCTATAATACGGGCACACAAAATCCTCGAGGAGAGCCCTGAGCAGTATTTTATGCCCAATCAGTTCGACAACGAGAACAATGTGCTGGCCCATTACGAGACAACTGGCCCTGAGATATTTAAGCAGACAAAGGGCGAAGTGGATGCCTTTGTAGCAGGGATGGGCACGACCGGGACCTTGATGGGTGTCTCCAAGTACTTCAAAGAGCACAAGCCCTCGGTGAAAATCGTCGGTGTGGAGCCTACCCTGAACCACAGCATCCAGGGGCTCAAGAATCTGCACGAATCCATTGTCCCCCGTATCTTCAAGAAATCTGCCCTGGATGATGAGATCACTGTTACGGACGACGAGGCGTTTGAGACCACCAGGCTGCTGGCCATAAGAGAGGGCCTGTTTGTGGGGATGTCGAGCGGGGCGGCGTTGGCAGGTGCTCTCAAGGTCGCCCAGGGAATGAAATCCGGCACGGTGGTGGTGCTTCTGCCCGACCGCGGTGACCGCTATCTGAGCACCAGCCTCTTCATGTCCACCTGCGCCCACTGCCCGCCGTAGTCTAAGAACTGCCTGAGACAGTTTTCTTGAATGTTAAAAGATAGTGTAAAATGTTTCCGTGCTTATTGACCAATTCCAGATTAGCATCATTGCACCATTTGATAACAGTCTTTTGGCGAGGATAGTCTGGGTCGGGCAGCAGTTCACCTATTGCCAGTAGCCCGTCATCCTTGAGAACACGCTTGAATTCCGATATTGCCTTGTGCTTATCAGGAATCTCTCCCAATACAGCTACCATGAAGACACGGTCAAAGGTCCTGTCTGGAAACGGCAGATTATCGGCCGAGGTAACCTTAGTGGTCACAGTCATCAATCTTTCTGCCTGAAGCCTGGCGTCCAGCCTTGAAATGATGTCTTGCTGAATATCTATGGCGAAGAATTTCCCACGTTCGCCAACACGTTTTGCAGCCTCTATGGTAAAAGTCCCAGGTCCTGGGCCTACTTCCAAAACCCACATGCCCTCTCTTATATCTATCCAATCGACTACCATCTTGGGTTGCTGAAAACGTCTCCTAATTGGGGTGTCAATGAAGCGGGCAGCGAACGCAGGTATAGGACGGTGCACGAAGCGTTTTACTGCCCGTTGAACAACAAGGAAGCAGAAAAGGAAGCCTCCCAATAAGATAGCAATCCACACAATTATTGTAAGAAACAAGGAATCGCTGAACAAAATGATATTTCTCCCTATTTGCAAGTATTTTCATCCGGCAGTTAGTTTATGCTACAAATCTTAGTCGTGAGCATGACTGCTGTCAAGGCTGAGTTGTCGAGGTTGTTTACCAATCTTTTTCAACCCCCCGTATCCCCCATGCCCCTGTCACAGAGGCGAATCTCCTCTGCACTCCCCTGTTATTGAGCGGGCTCGAAATTTATCTATTTGACACAACCTAATGCTAGATGGCACAATAGATACGAATCATAAATTTGAGGGATATTTGATA
>CAYGWR010000191.1:0-2505 GCA_964353645.1 uncultured Dehalococcoidia bacterium | reverse complement strand
GCCGCCAGAACGGCCGCTCCAATAGCTCCGATAACATCGGGTTCTACGGGGAACTTGACGAATTCTGTCCCCAGCGCTTGTTCGAGACACCTGACCACACCTGTATTCTTGGCCATACCGCCCGTCATAGCGATATCCTTCCTGGGGCCCAACCCACGCACCAATTGAAGGATATAGCGTGCCGCGCTCTCGTTGATACCAGCGGCGATGTCAGCGCGATTTCTTCCCTCAAGAACAAGGCGCTTAATATCGATTTGAGCCAGGATACAGCAGAGCTTGTTCAGAATGACAGGGTCTGACGCCTCTTGAGACAGGGGGCCCAACTGGGAAACATCGACTCCAAGGCTCTCGGCCATTAGCTCGAGGGCTCTCCCCGTCCCGGCGGCGCATTTCACGTTCATACGGAAGTCCACCAGGGCCCCGTGCTTATCAACCCGTAACGCCTTGCAGTCCTGTCCGCCGCCATCGATGATTGTCCTCACGCTTGGTACCAGCCAATGGGCACCTCTCCCGTGGCACGATATCTCGCTTATATTGCTATGGGCAAAGGGTATCAGACTGCGCCCATAACCCGTGCTCACGCAATAGTCGATTTGCTCATAGGAGAGGGCAAGCCTCGCGAGCAACTTGTCCATGACGTCGAAGGCAGATTGGACAGCCTTTGCCCTTGACCGCACTACCTCGACTCCGAGGATGACATCATCCCTCATGACTGCAGCTTTTGTGGTCAGGGCTCCCACGTCACATCCGGCAACGAGCATGTTATCGCTCTCCTCGCCCGTGAAAACGCTCGGCTAAAATCACGCTGATGGTTTCACTGCGAAGATCGCATCCCTCCCTGGCGACAAGCGCAGCTCCATAAGCTCCGATAACTCGAGGGTCGACCCCGTTAAGACTGGCGAACCTCAACCCCAGCTTTTCTTCAAGGTCCCTTACCACGATGCCGTTCTTGGCAACACCGCCTACCATAGCCACCTCTTCGATAACGTCTACCCTTCTGACAAGGCCGGCTATCTTGGCAGCAACGGCGGAAGCAACACCGGCAAAGATATCGAATTTATCACAGCCTTCGTTGATCAGAGAGATCACCTCGCTCTCGGCAAATACGACACACTGATTAGCAATGGGAAGGGGATTCTTCGAGCCCAGTGAAGCCCGAATCAGCTCATCAAGCGGCATTTCCAGGGCGTTGGCTATGACTTCAATAAACATCCCCATTCCTGCAACGCATATATCGGTGATAGCTGACTCTACCACTCCCCCTTTGCCGTCGGTATTGAAGGCCGTGGTACTTTGCCCGCCAATGTTGATTACAGTTCTTACCCTGGGGTTGAACTCTCTCACGGCTCGGCTGAGACAGATTGCGTCCGGAACGACTCCATCCGAATAGGGTACAGCTTTACCTCCAAGGCCGGTGGACAGGTAGCGGTCTATCTTTCTATCAGAGAGCCCCGCCTTAGCGAGGACCTTTGCCATCACATCGACTGCTGCCTGAGGGGTAGGGCTTTTGTAGGAGAGTATGTCGAAGGCGAAGTTACCATTGTCATCAATAATGGCGACCTTCGCTGCAGCAACTCCCAGATCACATCCAGCATATATCAATTCTAGTACCTTTTATCCCATCCGTCCCAATACGGAGCCCGCTCCTCCGCCGGGAGAATAGCAAGATAGATTGTAACCATCATAACGTTACTGTAACTGATTCCAGTTTTATCACCATATTTTTTATAAAAGGATTGACCACGCTTTTTTTATATCGTAATTTTCCTCGAGATTGTTTAGCAACTGGGGAGTCCAGAGGGGCAAAGCCCCTTTGGCGGGGGTCTGGGGGTGCCCCCCAGCTTCTAAAGTCCCCCAAGAGTGGGGGATATAGGGGGTTGAAAAAGGGTTCATAAACAATCTCTTATCTCCAGCATTTACGCTATTCGTCGCTGTTTTTGAAATACAGAGCTTTATCTAGTTCCATATCGATTCCCTGATAATTCGAACTATAAATATTTCTCAGGATATTATCAAGTGGATCGAACTTTCTGCGAGTATTGGCGATATCCCCAACCTCAGCTACCACAACACCGCCCTGTAGTGCTTCGCGCCGGCCTCCAGAGTAACCGGGCTGGTGTACCCTCGCATCGTTCCGAAATGAAGCGTTTTTGAGGTAGATTGCTGCCCACCCGGCAAGCCCCTCTCCCAAACGAGCCATTTAATTATGGGGGCGACCCGCCTCTGGCGGACTGTGCCCTTCAATAAAACCACCCCGTTTCAGTGAGGGATAGCTTCTGCCGGGGTATCTCCGTTTATGTCAAATTTTGGTCACCAGGTGACTGATGAAAGCGGCCAGGTTTCGCTTTGCCGGCCGCGTGTTTCTGTAGAGGGTGAGCACATTCATCAGATACCGGGGATGCAATAGCAAACAAAGCACTGCTTTCTTCCAGAGTAATTCGCCATCAGGAGCCAGAATCTGGTCGAAAGGCTGTACGCTACTCTGCATATTGTCCGAAATGGAGC
>CAYGWR010000190.1:0-2518 GCA_964353645.1 uncultured Dehalococcoidia bacterium | reverse complement strand
GCATACTTGCGGCTGGTGTTGAACAGGTCCCTCGTCTCGGCTAGGGTTATTTTCCCATGCGCTTTGATATGAGCCACGATTTTTCTAACCATCTCGTCGTAGGTGGATGCGGCAAACACCACGCTGTCGCTTACTTTGAATACCCGGCGCTGTTTGATGAGAAGGTTGAGCAGCTCGGGCTCGGGCGCGAGATCGCTGGGTGGGGCATATGGATTTCGAGCCAGCGATTGCAGATAGACATCTATCTTCGCTTGCTGCTCCTTGCTGAGCTGTATCTGATGGGAGGGCAGGCGTACGATTGCTCCTTCCTCGACAAGAATAGCCTCATCGAGAAGTTTATGCAGGGTACGGGCGAAGGCTGTGGCAGATAGCTGTAGCTTGTTGCTCAGCTCCCCTCGGGGCATACCAGGCCTAGTGTGAAATCTCTTGTGGTAATCCTGCACTATGGTTTTCACTTTCTCCTGCAAATTATCCCAGCCAGGAGCAGTGAAGAGGATACGGTGTTCTCCTGTGCCGATTGCCAACAAGCTCTTTTCTCTGATGAGGGCTTCTATCGTTGGTATGGCTTCGTTGGGTGGCAGTCCACTATTATGTATGAGCGTTGCTATATCTTGTGGCTGGTTTGTCTCCAGCGTCGCTATTAAAATCTCTTGAGCAGTCCCTTTCTCCTTGCTCTCCAGGCTCTGGATCAGTGCGGGCCGATAGCGGCGATACCTCTTGGTGTGTATTTCGACGATCTCGCCCCCGCCGAGGGTATCCTGAGGAGAACGGATTACGAAGCGGTCTCCTTTAACCACTGCTACCGGCTCTGCCAGGAACAATTGAGCCCAGGATGTCTCTCCGGGCTTCAGCTCGTCTTTCTCCAGCAGACGGGTTTTAGCCATAACCTCGCTGGTGCCGCTGTGAACGCTTACAGTGGCATTGTGCCGTAGAGGATGACGCAACGATGAGAGCAGGCTAAGTTTGACGTTCAACATCGTGGTGGGAGCGAGCCAGCCTGGATTTGTCAGCACGTCTCCGCGCTTCAGTTGGGAGGTGGCGATACCAACCAGATTAGCTGCGACCCGGCTGCCAGGGGTGGTGGTGTCGATATGAGTCTTATGTGTTTGCAATCCCCGCAGGCGCGATTTCAAGCCGGCAGGAACAATCTCAACCTCCTGCCCCACATGGAGCGAGCCGTCCAGCAATGTGCCTGTGACTATCGTCCCCGCGCCAGCTATGGTGAAGACGCGGTCTATGGGGAGCCTGGGCCTGCCGGTGTCCTTCTTAGGCTGCATGGAACTTAGAAGCTGGTCGATACCAGCAACCAGGTCGGGCAAGCCCTCCCTGGTTACAGCAGAGACTGCGATGATAGGTGCGCCGAATAGGGTGGTTGGCGATATCAACTCCTCTAGATCCATCTTGACCAGGCTCAACCACTCTTCGTCAACCAGGTCTTTTTTGGTGATGACTACGATGCCTTTCTTTATACCCAGCAAATCGAGAATGGCCAGATGTTCTTTGGTTTGAGGCATCACTCCTTCGTTGGCGGCGACGATGAGCAGAGCCAGGTCGATTCCTCCTACGCCCGCCAGCATATTCTTGATGAAGTGCTCATGTCCCGGTACATCGACGATACCTACCTCCCGGCCGCTGGGCAGTTGCAGCCAGGCGAAGCCGAGGTCGATGGTCATGCCCCGTTCCTTTTCCTCTCGCAGACGGTCGGGGTCTATTCCGGTGAGGGCTTGTATCAGGGCGGATTTGCCGTGGTCTACATGGCCCGCAGTGCCGAGCACAAACATTAAATTTCCCCTTTTGCCCTTAAATCGGCAACTGCACTACGAAGTGCCTGTAGAACTGTTTGGTCTTCTTCGGGCAAGACGGAGCGGGGATCGAGGAGCAAGACATTCTCGCTGATGCGCCCCACTACCGGGGGCTCCTGCGTCCGTAGCCTTTGCGCTAATTTTTGGGCTATGCTTTGCTCTTTTGCTTTGCTCTGTTTGCCGATGGCGACAAGCCTGGTGGGCAGGGTGCCTCCGGGCAAGCTGCCGCCTCCTATCATGCTTTCTCCCTCAATTACTCTGGCTAAATCACCGAATTCTTTCGCCCAGAGTTTGGCTCGTCTCTCGATATCTTCCAGCGGCATAGATATCATGCGCCACACAGGGATAGCCTTTAATGCTTCGCCTTTCAGGTAGGGGATCAAAGTGGCTACCAGCCCGGCCAGCCTTATCTTGTCGATCCGCACTGCACGAGCCAGGGGGTGTTTCTTGAGTTTATCGACGAGCTGCTTTTTACCGACTATAATCCCTGCTTGAGGGCCTCCGAGGAGCTTATCCCCGGAGAAGAATGCCAGCCCCACACCGAGGGCTATGCTTTTTTGCACCATAGGCTCAGGGTCGAGTCCAAACTGGGTGGTGTCCAGCAAACAGCCGCTGCCCAGGTCGTCGAACACAGTAATTTGGTATTTGCTTCCCAGCGCTACCAGTTCCTCAAGAGTGACCACATCGGTGAAGCCTACTATCTTGAAGTTGCTGGA
>CAYGWR010000189.1:0-2548 GCA_964353645.1 uncultured Dehalococcoidia bacterium | reverse complement strand
AAAGCTATCTTGGCTATAAGTCGTCAGCCTGAGTTGACTTGAGCCAGCTTTTATATAGCTCCATAATTACGAAATTGTGTCCCTTGTCGTTGACATGCCCGCAGACTACGAAGCCGCACTTCTGAAAACACCGCTGTGCTCGGACATTCCATTTCAGAGTATCTAAGTAGACCCTCTCCAGATTCATGTCCTCGAAGACATGGGCGATTAATGTCATTACCGCATCAGTCCCACAACCCCTGTCCCAGTATTCCCGGTCGCCGATTATGACACCTATCTTGGCCTGCTTCCTGTTTTTATCCACATCGTAGTACATGCAGTTTCCAATGTGCTTGCCATTTAGAGTATCTACAGCAAACCAGCGCCGGTCTTCCTTGAGGGATCGCAACTGCTCAGTGTAATAAAGTGTGAACTCTTGAAAGGACAGCTTTAAGGGCAATGCCGCATCATAGCGGGCCAGCTCAGGATCAGATCTCCATGCATAGTCGTTGGCAGCATCGCTAAGCCGTTTCTCTCGCAATACTACCCTCTGCCCTGTTAGAACCAGTTCATCCCCAATCATACAGTTAAAATTCTATCCTTTGCATATCCTTGAGTCAATATTCGACTATTTCTGGTGATTTGTTAGCTCAAAAGCTTTTGGAGGTGTCCCCCAGCAAAGGGAGTCCTTCCGAAGAGGGACCCCTTTGCACTCCCCAGTTGTTAAACGACCTCATAAATTTTACTTGTACAGACAAAATGCGTGGTCTATAATAGATAGCATACAAAGAATTAAGGACTGAAAGCTTATGGCTAACAAACGCGACTACTACGATGTTCTCGGCATCGACAGAAAGGCCTCCGATGAGGAAATCAAGAAGGCTTTCCGGAAATTGGCCTTTCAGTACCATCCCGACCACAATAGGGATCACGGCGCCGAGGAGAAATTCAAGGAGGTCAAGGAAGCCTACGATATGCTCAGCGATTCTCAGAAACGCGCCGCTTACGACAGCTTTGGCCATGCTGGGGTTCAGGGGTTTGGCGGCCGCGGTTTCGAGGGCTTCGACTTCGGTGGTTTTGGCGACGTCTTCGATGCCTTTTTCGGTGGCGCAGCCCGGCGTACAGGCCCGCAACAGGGCGCCGACCTGAGCTACACCCTCACTATCTCCTTCGAGGAGGCAGTCTTCGGCTGTGAGAAAGAGTTGGAGATAGTGCGCACGGAGGCATGCTCCGTTTGTAAGGGGAGCAGAAGCGAACCAGGGAGCCAGCCTGCTAAATGCCCTACCTGCAACGGCACCGGAGAGACGCGCCGGACTCAGCGCAGCATATTCGGTCAGTTCATCAATGTAACTATCTGTAGCCGCTGTCATGGCGAAGGGAGAATCATTATCAAGCCTTGCCCTCGTTGCAGCGGCCAGGGCATGGAGCGCTTTACGCGCAAGATCGCCATCAAGATACCGCCCGGGGTTGATGAAGGTACCCAGATTAGATTAAGTGGCGAAGGAGATGCTGGCAAACAAGGCGGCCCACAGGGAAATCTCTATGTGTCACTATCAGTGCAAAAACACAAGTTCTTTCAGCGGGAAGGCGACAACATCTTATATGAACTGCCGATAAATTTCGCTCAAGCGGCTCTCGGCGACGAGATGCAAATTCCTACTGTGGACGGCGATGTCACTCTAAAAATACCCGTAGGCAGTCAAACAGGCAGGGTATTTCGTCTCAAGGAAAAGGGTGTCCCCCATCTACGCCACCCTGGGCGCGGCGACCAGTTGGTGAGGCTTTTTGTGGTCACCCCCTCAGCCCTGGATGAAACGCAAAAGAAGCTTTTCAAAGAGCTGGCGAAAACACTGGGCAAGGCCACGCTGTCTAAGGAGGATAAAAGCTTCTTTGAGAAAATTAAGGATACCTTCGGGAGCTGATCGTGAGACGGTGGAATGCATCACTCCCTACAGCACTTTTTGATCCTCAAAGTACCCTGGCCTGAAAAAGGCCAGGGTTTTTAATCGAACATGCACCGCTTTTTCCTACCTGCAGATTGGATTGCCGAGAGCACGGTAGTTATTACCGGTAAGCTGGTTCACCAGCTGAGCCATGTACTCCGACTGGGAGCCGGTGATCATATTACTGTTCTCGATAATAGTGGCTGGGAG
The DNA here is from genome assembly GCA_964353645.1 of uncultured Dehalococcoidia bacterium. Lineage (GTDB taxonomy): Bacteria > Chloroflexota > Dehalococcoidia > SZUA-161 > SZUA-161 > JACWAE01. Next base: position 416 of record CAYGWR010000189.1, on the reverse strand, counting down.
TACGAGGTCGAGCTCCAAAAAGTGGACAGCAGCAAATTCGAAGGAAGGGTAATCGGTAAATTTCTGGCTATTGCTGAGCCTCGCACGAAAATAACCCTGTATCAGGCGTTGCTCAAGGGGAGCAATTTTGAGTTTGTTCTCCAGAAGTGTACAGAGATCGGCGTTATAGGCTTTGTACCAGTAATCTGCGAGCGGTGTGTGGCAGGCGAACCGGATGGTAAACGGCTTGCCCGTTGGAGAAGCATCATCATCGAAGCTGCGGAACAATCCAGGCGAGGAAAGTTGCCTGTTCTGCATAATCCTGTCGGTTTCACTGAGGCTTGCAGGTCTGCAAGCGGAATTTCACTGCTTCCCTGGGAGGGGGAAAAGGTGAGAGGCATCGGCGATTTCCTCAGGAGTCGTACGAAAACTGAAAA
>CAYGWR010000188.1:0-2550 GCA_964353645.1 uncultured Dehalococcoidia bacterium | reverse complement strand
ATCATGGATTACATGATAAACGGGCGAATTCTAGGGCGCATGGGCAATCGGTCTGCCTACGCTGCGCCACACGGTATCTACCACTGCCAAGGAGAGGGGGAGAAATGGTGTGCCATAGCTGTATACAACGACGAAGAATGGCGTAACTTCTGCGATGTCATCGGCAATCCAGAGTGGACAAAAGACTCGAGATTCGCCACCTTCATGGGGCGAAAGGAAAACGAAGACGAGCTAGACGCGTTCGTGGATGGATGGACGGTAAACTACCCGCCAGAGGAAGTAATGAGACGAATGCAGGAAGCAGGAGTGCCCGCGGGCGTGGTAGAGAGCGGCGAAGACCTGGTGGCAGACCCTCAGTTGAACCACCGGGGCACTCATATCACTCTGGAACACCCGGAGATTGGGCCACATATCTACCATCCTCCGCCTTATCGCTTCTCGAAGACACTTCATGAGCTTACCATGCCAGCTCCCTGCCTGGGTCAGCATAACGAATACGTTCTGAAAGAGATCTTGGGGATGTCTGACGAGGAAATCGCGGACTTGGTCGTAGCAGGTGCTCTTGAATGAACCAAATTAGCACTTAGAGAAAGGAGAGACAGGGATCATGATTTATCTACACGAACTCCTGGACGTGCAGCCTGGCATGATAGATGAGTATACAGATGCCGCTGCTAATCATCTGGTAGCTGGCTGGAACCGTTATGTGAAGACGGTGGGCTTTTTCAAGAACGCCTTCCGACACCGTGAAGGCTTCGCCCTATGGGAACTCGGAGAGGAGGCTGTCTCTGTAGACAGTCTTGGCGGCTTCACCTTCAAGGACCTCGATGGAATGGCATGGCAGCGGTTGGCACTGAAGTACCGACAGGATTGGTATGACAGCTGGATAGAGTCTGTTCCCTTCTGCCCCACTGTGGAAATGATCAAAAAAAGGCAGAAAAAGGGGGATTTCACCGGCAATGCGCTCTATTACTGGGAGCAAACCATGGTGTTGCCGGGGAAGATGGACGAATTCCTGAAGTCGATGCAAAGGGAGCTGGTGCCCATGGAGGAAAAGCGGGGGATGAAGCTAGCCGGTTGCTACCGGTGGTACGGTGCCTGTGGGCGGTCAGGAGATATCACAAGCTTGTGGGCGGTGAAGGACTTGGCCCATTGGGGGAAAATGCGGGATGAGCGGCTCAAAGACCCTGCATTTCAGAAGTGGGCAGAAAAGGCAATTGCTTGGCGCACGGAGTCGAGCTACAAATTCTGGATTCCCGCCTCTTGGTCGTTACTTCACTAACATATATAGACTTAGAAGGCTGGTACGCGGAATCTAAGCGAGAGGGGGTACAATGCTTTATTTACATGAAACGCTGACGATTGTTCCCTGGACAGAGGATGAGTTCTGGCACGTATTCGGGACCGATTATGTGCCTCAGGTGGAGAAAATAGGGTTGCGCCTGGTTGGGCTATTCAAAGTGGGAATCCGCTACAGCGAGAACATAGCCCTCTGGGAGGTAGATGATTGGGCGGCACTGGATCGAATACGAGAGTTCCATGATAAAGACCCCTGGATGAAGACCTGGAAGCTGGAGTCCATAAGATACCGAACTGATTGGGTGGGAAGAGTGCTTGAGCCCGCCAGCTTCTCCCCGACTCTGGCAAAGATCAAAAAGGGAGAGTATAAATCCACCTTCTATTTACACTGCCTGGCCCGGGTTTTTCCAGGCAAAGTCAATGATTATATCAACGCAATTAAAAAGGAACTGGTCCCAATAGCCAAGAGCTGGGGTATGGAGCTGGCAGGGTGTTACCAGACGGCAGCGGGAGAAGCAGATAGTAACGAGGTCTTCAGCATCTGGACGGCAGGCGATATGATTGCCGCATGGGGTGCTATTCGCGATGCAGCTCAGAAAGACCCTGCTCTTAAACGGTGGGACGCGAAAGCAGGAGCGTGGCGCCAAGAGGTGACTTATAAGTTTCTTCTCGGACTGGTTGCGTTCTCCCCTCTGCGTATGAAGCCAGAGTTGCTCGAAGCGGTGCAACTGATGAAAAAAGGCTGAGCATCTGGAGCGGATGTTTGATTATCGCTTGATGCTGTGAGATTGACAAGAAGGGGCCATGGCAAAATCGGGCGGTCAAAGCATCATATAACGCCAGTAGCGTGCTATCGAAAATGTAATAGAAATAGAATAAAAAGCTAGTCTAGTGTTTCATAAACTGCTTTACAACGAGCGAGCTTGTCAAGAATGGCTTTTCATTGTCAAGTTAGTAGCGATACACTAGACTAGGGGAGTGAAGAAATGGCTAGACTGAAAGCAGCTGTGATCGTAGATTTCGTGCGCACGCCCTTCGGCCGGGCCAGCAAGAAGAAGCCAGGTTTTTTTGCAGACGTTCGCTCCGACGACCTGGGCATCATTGTAGTACAGGCATTGATGAAGCGGACCAGGGTAGACCCGGCATCGATTGACGACATTATCATCGGTACGCCAACCCAGATTGGGGAGCAGGCAAATGTTGCCAGAGATATCTCTCTGGCAGCCGGTTTTCCCTTTGAGGTTGCGGGCA
>CAYGWR010000187.1:0-2554 GCA_964353645.1 uncultured Dehalococcoidia bacterium | reverse complement strand
GACGCCTGAGAGAGGCATGTGGCACCAGCGGTATGAAGGCATCGCTGAACGGAGTTCCTCATCTCAGTGTACTGGATGGGTGGTGGTATGAAGGGTACAATGGGGGAAACGGTTGGGCGATCGGCGATGGCCCTGGGACATACAGCCCGGAGGAGGAAGACAGGGCCGATGCTGAGGCGTTGTATCGCCTGTTGGAAGAGAAGCTTGTGCCGCTTTATTATGATAGAGACCGCAGTGGTGTACCGCACGGCTGGGTTAGCGTTATCAAAGAGGCGATTCGCTCTGTTGTGCCCAGGTTCTGTGTTCGGCGGATGTTGAAGGAGTATACTGACAAAATGTACGTACCAGCGGCGGAGTCAATTAGCAGGAAAAGGTAGGCTGGATAAAAGGTGTTTATCAACTGGGGAGTGCAGAGGGGTCCTTCTTCGGAAGGACTGGGGGTTTGGGGGTGTCCCCGATTTTAGAAATCACCCAAGATTGGGGGATAAAGGGGGTTGAAAAGCCATTAGTAAACGCTCTCCCAGTATCTTAGTTGCACCGGCCCCTGTTCGTAGCTATACTATGCGCAAAGCGCGCAGATATTAGATATAAAGTGAGGCAGTCATGGACTCTCAAAAGCAAATTCCCATAATTTATAATCTCTTCCCCCGACTGGCAGGCCCTATGCCAGACTGGCTGCAACATGCCGCCCGTGCTGTGGATATGGGTTTCAACTGGCTGTATATCAACCCCGTTCTCTACACAGGATACTCCGGCAGCCTCTATGCTATAAAGCACCACTATCTGGTTAACCCGCTGTTTCTGCCGCGCAGCGCCAAGAAGGATGGCATGGTCCTTCTGGAGCAGACACTGCGGCAATTCCGTGATATAGGGCTGTGGCCCATGATGGACCTGATTGTCAACCATACCTCCCGCGACTGCCCCCTGATACGGGAACATCCCTCATGGTATCTACGTGGTGAGCATGGCGAGCTCGTCAGCCCCTTTGTCCGGGATGTAGGCGACCCGAAGAAGATAACGGTCTGGGACGACCTGGCAGAGATAGACAACAGCGGCTCGAGCGATCGGGAAGGGCTCTGGGCTTACTGGGCTGAGCTGGTGAAGCACTACCTGCGCCTGGGTTTCAAAGGCTTCCGGTGTGACACAGCCTATAAGGTGCCTGCCGAGCTATGGCGCCACCTGGTTGAGGCGGGAGCCAGTGTCGATCCGGAGGCGATGTTCTTCGCAGAGACATTGGGGGCTACCGAGGAGCAAACGCTGGCTCTCAACGGTACAGGGCTGCACTACTTTTTCAATAGCTCCAAGTGGTGGGACTTCGAGCAGCCGTGGTGCCTGGCTCAGCATGAGAAATTAGGCAAGATCGCTCCATCCATCTCTTTTCCTGAGAGCCATGATACTCGCCGCCTTGCGGCTGATACCGATGGCAACGAGGTCATACAGCGGCAGCGCTACGCTTTCGCTGCGGTATTCTCGACCGGGCTTATGATCCCCATAGGCTATGAGTTCGGCTTCAAGCAGGGGCTGGAAGTTGCTTTCACAAATCCTACTAATTGGGAGATCCCTACCTTCGATATCAGGCAATTCATCCGCAGGGTCAATTTGCTCAAGTTGGAGCACCCCTTGCTTCAGGGAGAGGGCGCTTTTCAGGTAGCGAAAAAAGATCCCGATGTACTTGTCTTGGAAAGGCGATCAGCCCAGGCTCCAGACAAGGTGGGTTGGATATTAGTGAATAAGATCCTGGATAAATCTGTGACAGTGACCCTCGACGGCGTAGCTGCCCTCAGCCCTAACCATCGCCTGTACCGCATCTGCCGGGACGATAGCCCTCGGACTGGTGAGCCGCTTCTGGATAAAACCGTGACACTAGATTCAGCAGAGGTAGCGCTGGTTATGGAACCGCTAGACGTTAAACAAGAGGACAAAAGGGATACCGGATATTCTCCTTCCGAACGGAAAGACTTTTCAACTCAAATCAGAGAAGGTCTGGGATTCTCCCTCCCCTAGCTTGTAGGGGCGTTCAACTGAACGCCCTGGTGGATATCGATTTTGTTGGATGGGTTGCGGGGGCACGATACCGTTTCCCGAAAGACGAAACGAGCAGCGCAACCGAAAAACGAATGCCGGTAATGTAGGGGCAAGGGGGATTTCGTAGAGGCATCCGCCTCTGGCGTACGCCCAATTCACCCACAATGGAGGATAATACAAAATGGCTTCTTCCAGGTCCAGCGGTATCCTCCTCCATCCTACCTCGCTCCCTGGTCGATTCGGTATAGGAGACCTGGGAAGCGAGGCATATCGTTTCGCAGATTTCCTGGTTGACACCGGGCAGCGTCTGTGGCAGGTGTTGCCCCTGGGCCCCACAGGGTATAGCGACTCCCCTTACCAGTGTCTCTCGGTATTCGCGGGTAATCCGCTGCTCATAAGCCTGGAGACGCTGGTCGAAGAAGGTCTGCTGGAAGCTGCCGACCTGAAGGATGCGCCTCTTTTCCCGGAGCATTCCGTTGACTTTGACGCAGTCATAGACTTCAAAATGCCCCTGTTAAAGAAGTCTTTT
>CAYGWR010000186.1:0-2573 GCA_964353645.1 uncultured Dehalococcoidia bacterium | reverse complement strand
GCCGGGCTCTTTCTGCTCACGATTTTCGAGCACTTCTGGCAACTCCTCGCGACGCTAAGAGACCAGCAAAGCTCATAACGGAAGCCACATACATTACCGTTTGAAACCCCCAAACCTGGGAGATGATACCACCCAGGAAAGGTCCGATCGTAGCAGACAAGTTGCTAGTCGAGTATAGTAGGCCGACGGCTGTGCCACGCTCCACATTATTTCGAAGTAGGAAGTTGAGTGCTCCTACGTAAAGACACGAAAAGGATACTGCAAGGAGTACCTGGACTGGAATCACTTGAAGATAATGGCCGATTACGCTATAGCTGACAAACGCCAGCGTAGACAGAATCAAACCGGCGGTGAACATCTTGGCTGCGCCAAACCTGTCAATGAATCTCATGGCGATGAATTGCCCGCCTACGTTTATGCTCCAGATAATGGCAATCCACGGTTTGCTGGCGCCAATGCTTGCTAAGAACAAAGGGAAGATGATCCAGATGATGTTAGCACCCGTATGCCTGAGCAGGAAAGGTAGATACACCTTGCGGTTTGCCCACAGCACGTTTAAGGGAAAAAGAGCAACTTCTACACGCTCCACTCGCTCCTCTCGGAGCGTCAAGGAAATCAGGAAGGCGCAAGCTGCGGCAATGGCACTGGTGATAAACAAAGATTCGTAACTTCTCAGTGCTGTGGCTATTAAAGACCCGAAGAGCCAGCCCAGCGCGCCGAAAGAGGCAAAGCTGCCAACACGTTCGCCATTATCGTAAACGTAGGCCATAAGGGCAGCCGAGACCACACCAAGACACAATCCGATCAAGCCCCGGACGCCAAGCAATACCATGGGGCTCGGAGCGAAGCCCTGGAAGACATAGACTATGGCCGAAAGGGCCAAACCAGCCCGAATGAACTTTAGTCTGCCACTCACATCCGATTGTCTACCGAATACAAAAGAGGATATGAAGAAAGCCATGCCGTACGATGCCCCAATGAGACCTACATCAAAATTGGATGCACCCAGGTCTTTGGCGTAAAGTGGCAAGAAGACCCTGGAAGCTTCTGTCGAAAAGCCAAGAAGAACGCTTACCAGTGTGAGGCGCAGTGATAGAAAAGATGAATTCGACATACTACGAATATATTGCATCAGCCGAGCAATCATCTGAGAAAGAGAACGGCTAGGGATTTCTATGGAGTTTCTAAAGGGACTCTGGAAACTCTCCAAAGAATGATAGCACATTCTGGAGGATTTCTCTACATTCGTTTACTGGAGCCGAAGTACAGCGAACTGCTCTTGACAAACAGCAAGTTGTCATATACTGTCTAACCATCTTCTATGCACCCCGAATTTTGAAGCTGTTCTTGTGTGCAACTCACAGAAAATGTCGAACTGAGGTCACTGGTGAGTTTCCTATAAAGGAAGGCCTAATTTGCCTGAGGATGTGCATATGGGGCATAGCTTGCGGCGAAAACTGGTTTTCAGTACTGGCAACTTTGGGATCAGTGGCTATCGTCAGTTAATCACCACATTTCTGGTCTTCTTTCTAGTCGATGTGATCCATCTTGACCCTTGGCTGACCAGCTTGGCCTATATGATTTCTTACGGGTTCGCGAATGCCGTGAGCGACATGGTAATCGGGAATCTATCGGATCGCACGCACACCAGGTGGGGACGCAGGAAACCATGGATCGCAATAGGGGCACCGCTCGGCTTGGTTACTTCGTTGTTGATCTGGTACCCGATTCTGCAACACGGCCAACCTTGCGCTGAACCACGCAGTCTTTCCATGTTTCTATATGCGCTTATTGTAATAGTGGGTTTTGAAATCGCCACCGCAATGGTTAGAGTTCCCTGGTCGTCACTGTATGCTGAGATGTTCAAAGGAGTAAAAGAAAGGACCGAGGCCTCGATCTACAGCGAGATCTTCGGTGTGGTCGGGCCCATCATAGTTATGGTCGTATTCCCAATAATGTTGGAGTCTCTGGAGGGCAGGATTGGCTCGATAAACGCGTGGTTTTGGTCGGCTGGCACAATGTGCGTCCTCTTCGCCGTTCCCAGCTTTGTCGGAGGGGTGATAGGAGGTAAGGAAAGAAAAGACGCCAGCACAGAGAAACACTTGTCGTTCTTTCAATCATTCAAGGTGACTTTTCAGAGCAAGTCGTTCATTGCGTTTATGGTTGTGGAAGTGATGGCCAACTGCACGATAATCTGGCTGTCCACCATGTTCCCCTTCCTCATCAAGTATTCCCTCGGGCTAGGTATGAGTAGCCTCAGCATAGTGATGGGCGTCGAATTGCTGGGGACATTTCTCTTCTACCCGGTGTGGCGGAAGATCGCCCTGCGCATCGGGTCGAAGAGAACGTACATAGTCTCTGTGACGATATTCACCGCGGCCCTCTTGCTTATCTCGGTTATTCACGCCCTTCCGCATATCGTTGGGGTAGCATTTGTCATGGGAGCCGGCCTGGCAGGATACATGACAGTCATGAGAGTAATGGCCGCCGACGTGATAGATGAAGACGAGGTCAAGACTGGACTCAGAAGAGAAGGTTCATTCTTTGGGGTACTTGGGGCTATGTCAAAACTC
>CAYGWR010000185.1:0-2585 GCA_964353645.1 uncultured Dehalococcoidia bacterium | reverse complement strand
GGTTGAGAACCTTACCAAAGCCGACGCAGAGCTTGGCAAGCGCGTGGCAAAGGGCTTGAAACTCTAGATAATGGTAGTAAATGTCTTTGCGAGGAGTCCGCCTAGCGGGACGACGAAGCAATCTCCACGTGCTCGTAAATAAGTTAGGGAACGCTGAGATTGCTTCGCTTCGCTCGCAATGACATAGAGAGCATTATCTTGGGTAGATTGGAGCGGGTGCTCCAATCTACCCAAGAGGAGAACGATAGCCCTATGGCAATAGACCCAATCTGCAACATGGAAGTGGACGAAAAGACGGCTCTCAGTGTGGAGCACGAGGGCAAGTCCTACTATTTTTGCAGCCCGGGATGCCGCGATAAGTTCCTCGCCCAAAAGGGGTTGATTTCGCCTTCACCCGCTGAAGCAAAACCTTCCCCTGAAGGCAGTGGGCAACAGTCAGAGAAAGCTGCCTTACAGATAACCGGCATGCACTGTGCCTCCTGCGCTGCCGCCATAGAAGAATCCCTGAATAAAGTGGAAGGGGTCTCTAAAGTAGCGGTGAACTTCGCCACAGAGAAGGCGTATGTGGAGTACGACCCAAAGAAAGCAAGTGTTCAAACACTGGGGGAGGCCGTAAAGGAGGCGGGATACGGCGTACTCAAGGAAGAGGCCCAGTACCTTAACCTCAAGGTCATCGGCATGGACAACGCCCACTGCCTGGGCACCGTCGAGGCAGCGCTGAAAAGGGTAAACGGCATTATCTCCAGCCAGCTTTACCTCAACGAGAAGGCAAGGATAACCTTCGACACGGCATTGACCACCAAAGAGATAATCAAGAAGGCGATAAAAGACGCCGGCTATACACCCGTGGAGGAGACCACCGTTGACCGTGAGAAAGAGGCGCGGCAGCGCGAGATAAGGACGCTGAGGATTAAGTTTTTCGTCTCCCTGATTTTCGCCATCCCTCTGCTCTACTTCGCTATGGGCCACCACGTGGGGCTGCCCATCCCCTCTCTTAGCGACGGCAGCATGGCGCTGCTTCAATTGCTGCTGACCACACCAATTATTGCCGCAGGCTATCAGTTTTACACTGTGGGCATCAGGACAGTGGTGAAAAGCCGCCGCGCCAGTATGGATACCCTGGTCGCGCTGGGCACCGGCACCGCATATCTCTACAGCCTGGCAATATCTATCCTCATCTGGACAGGCAACACCAACTATGGAAGCCATGACATTTATTACGAAGTGGCCGGACTGCTTATCGTGTTCATCCTGCTGGGAAGAATGCTGGAGGCTCTGGCTAAGGGGAGGACTTCAGAGTCCATCCGTAAGCTACTGGAACTACAGCCCAAGACGGCATTAGTGGTCAGAGATGGCAAAGAGCAAGAGATATCGGTAGAGGAAGTAATAGTTGGGGATGCAGTCATAGTTAAGCCGGGGGGAAATGTTCCCGTAGACGGCGTAGTCCTTGAGGGAAGCTCCTCGGTTGACCAATCGCTCCTAACTGGCGAGAGCATCCCCGTAGAGAAGAACGTCAGCGATGAGGTCATAGGCGGCACCATGAACCAGAGCGGCTGGCTCAAGTTCAAGGCTACCAAGGTAGGCAAGGACACCGCACTCGCCCAGATCGTGAGGCTGGTGGAGGAGGCTCAGGGCAGCAAGGCGCCGGTGCAGAGGCTGGCGGACACAGTATCCGCTTATTTCGTGCCCACCGTCCTGGGCATCGGTATAATAACCTTCCTGGCCTGGTATCTATCGGGCTCAAGTCTGTCCTTCAGCCTCACTGCATTTATCGCCGTAATCATCATCGCCTGCCCCTGCGCATTGGGCCTGGCCACGCCCACGGCGGTGATAGTAGGCACTGGCAAGGGAGCTGAGAACGGCATCCTCATCAGGGACGCTGCTACACTGGAGAGGGCCTGCCAGATAGATACCATCGTCTTCGATAAGACAGGTACCCTGACCCGGGGCAAGCCCGAGGTCACCGACATTATTCCGGTATCCAACCCTCATTCTGCCGAGGAAATACTCAAACTGGCCGCTGCAGCAGAAAAACGCTCGGAGCATCATCTCAGCGAGGCTATCGTAAGCAAGGCTGAGGAGAGGAAGATAGCCATTCCTGAGATAGAGAGCTTCTCAGCCATCCCAGGCAAAGGGGTAGAGGCAAGATATAACAGTACAGCCATCCTGGTGGGTACCAGAAAGCTATTCGCCGAGAAAGGCATAGATATAAAAGCTGCGGAAGACCGCATAACACAACTGGAAGGTGGTGGGAAAACGGTGGTGCTGGTGGGGTTGGAAGGGAAGATTATCGGCGTAATAGCGATTGCGGATACTGCGAAACCTTTCGCCGCTGAGACGGTAGCATGGCTGAAGCGACAGGGCAAGCAGGTAGTCATGTTAACTGGAGACAACCGACGTGCAGCCGAGAGCATGGCCCGCAGTCTCGGCATTGACCGCGTCTTGGCTGAGGTGCTGCCCGAGGATAAAGCTAACGAGATAAAGAGGCTTCAGGAACAGGGCGAGAAAGTGGCAATGGTAGGCGACGGCATCAATGACGCTCCGGCCCTGGTTCAGGCGGATGTCGGCATCGCTATCGGCTCGGG
>CAYGWR010000184.1:0-2602 GCA_964353645.1 uncultured Dehalococcoidia bacterium | reverse complement strand
ACTCTGCGAGAAGCTCCACGTCCTGCAAAATCTCCTCTTCATGCGCTCCCACCTCGGCGCTGAGCGCCATGAGAATCCTCTCCACCTCGCGCTTCTCGTCAATGGTGAGTTCCCGCAATTCGTTGCCCATCTCCACGGTCGTCCAGGGCTCGACGAATGCCGTAGCGCCGGTGTTGGAGATATCGTGGACGATGCCCTTGATCTCCTTGCGGGACTCCGATTTGACGGGGATAACGTATCGCCCTTCCCTTTCAGCGACGAAGGATGCCTGGATAAACCTCTTGCCCCTGGGAGACCTCATTATCGCTTCCAGCCGGTCGAGCAGTTGCTGTCGTGTTTCTTTCAATCTGTGCCTCAACTCTCCCAGCTTCGCTGAAGCGGAGTCCATTATCTCGCCTGAAGGGGTGATGCACCTGCCGATTTCACTCTCCAGAGAAGGCAGTTCCACGATATGGTCTGCGATATCCCACAGCGAGGGTAGCTCCCTGGATACCTTTTTGAGAACGTTGTGCACATAGCGCGCTGCAGCCAGCGTTATTTGAATCTCGACAAGAGTTTGAGGTTCAAGAACCTTGCCTCTGGCTGCCAGTTGCACGGCCTCTCGAACATCGAGGGCTCCTCTGATAGAGAAGTCCGGCTCCAGGGTAAGGAGATGTCGCGCTTCAGCAGATTGTTTCAGTAGTTGAGAGATCAGAGCGGGATTTGTCGATGGCTGCAGACTCAGAGCCAGTTGTCGGCTTGCAGAAAAAGATGTGTACCCGGCTAGTATCTCCCTGACTTTGGGGAACTCCAGCATCTTCAGGCTTTTATCGTCCACAGTAATCACCTTGTAATTAAGAGTCATCGAAAGTATATCACAACAGGTAGGGGCAATTCATGAATTGCCCCTACGCCTCCTTTATAAAAAAACCCTCGTACAAGCGGTTGACAAGCATCCCAAGGTCTGTTACAAAAACACCACTCTTCAGGTGCGCTGGTAAGCCACAACCCGCGAACCTTAGTTGCTGATAGCTAGCCGCAAAGAACTACCGGCTAATTTTTATCCCCAAAGGAAGGAGACCAAAATTAAGAAGACGAGAAAATCCACCCCTTGCATAAAAGCTGCAACTAAAGTAAATTGTAGGTAGACCATTTGAAGTTTTATTGACTGATTAGAGAAAAGCTGTTAGCCCCGGTGGCTCCAGGCCAGCAAGCATGAGGTTAAGAACCAATAACTATTAACCATCTTTTGAAAGGAGGTCTCGCATGACGCACTGGATGTGTACAACTTGCGGCTACTATTATCAAGGACCTGCACCGCTGGATAAGTGCCCGGGATGCAATCTGGTCTGTGCTTTCAATGATGTCACCTGCTACAGGCCTGATTGCGGCGGTGAGAGCAACGTAGACCCGCTGCTGGTAGGTGGCACCCTGGGAACCCTTGCAGGCTTGAGAGCGCCACAAGCCAAACCCAGGATTTCGCATACCCCGGTGGAGTCTGTCCCCATCGCTGAAATCATGAGCGGATTGAGCGAGAAGCAGAGGGAGAAGGTGAGAAACCTGGGGCGTATAGAAACCTACGAGAAGAACGCTGTCATCTGCAATGAGGGCGACGAGTCACGAAAGCTCTACCTGGTAGAAGAAGGGCAGGTAGCAGTCCAGTCGGAGCTTGGCAGAGGGATGCGCATCCCTATCACCATAGTGTCGGAGGGCCAGGCATTTGGCTGGTCGGTGTTAGTGCCGCCTCACAAGCTCACCGCCACCGTAACGGCGTCATCGAAGACCAAGGTATTAGCTATCGAACGAGAGCCCTTGTTATCGTTAATGAAGGCGGACCCATCGCTGGGGCTAACCATAATGCAGAACATAGCCAGCATTATCGGCTCGAGGCTGCGTAACCTGGAGCTGGAGATGGTAGGGCTGGTCCAGCGCCTTCATTAGTAACTATAGTAACTATCGCCGGATAAGGGGGCTGATTTATCCCGACAAGCGGCGTGGGACGCATGCTGACGCGTGTGTGGGGGTTGAGAGGCGATTTCGCACGCGTTCTATGTCGAGAGCGAGACATTAGAAGCTGAAAGATTTATAATAACCTTACTGATGCGGATACTTGTTCTTACTCAGGGGCCATACGGCGAGAGGATAGCGCGCAACCTGCGCGAGCACGCGCCGTCCGGTTGGACAATCGAGGAGATCGCCCTTCTCAAGAGATTACCTGCGCTCATTGACGAGCCTGATGAGTTCTTGCCTGCCACAGTACCCCAGGCAGACCTTGTGCTGTCTGCCGGTGAATCTCCTGGCGCTGCTCAGCTTATCTCTGAATTCATGAAACGCTCCGGAGCGCGCTCGGTCATCGCGCCTGTGGACAACAGTGCCTGGCTGCCCCTAGGCCTGGCTAACCAGCTCAAGACCGAACTGGCGGAGATGGGTGTTACTGCTGCATTTCCCAAGCCCTTTTGCAGCCTCACCGAGAACAGTTACGGCTTTCGCCGTGCCGCTCAGCCCTATAAGGATGAGCTTATATCTAAATTCGCCCAGCACTTCGGCAGGCCCAAGCTTATGATTAAAGTCAACCCCGAAACTAAGTTGATAGAGCACGTCGAAGTATTGCGAAACTCAGCCT
>CAYGWR010000183.1:0-2611 GCA_964353645.1 uncultured Dehalococcoidia bacterium | reverse complement strand
TAATTGGACTTTATGCTACTGTTTCAAATTCAGGTCTGCTGGTTAAGACTTGACTAGCCACGGTGAGCATGGTAGATTATTAGGCGTGTTATCAAGAATACGCACCATTGAGGGGATGGGTCATAAGCCTATCCCTTTCTTTTGCCTGAAATTGTTACAAAGAAATTGATTTAAGCTAGTTATTGATTCTCGCGGACACCAAGCACAAACTAAATACTATCTCGGCCGTTTAGTTGTGCTTTTTAGATACTAGAAAAGGAGGTCAAGAAGAATGGGTCTAATTTGGCTTGTTCCGGCAGCCGGTGTCTTTGCAGTAGTATTCGCTCTCCTTCTGATAAGGGACATACTGCGGCGTGACACAGGCACTCCGGAGATGAAGAAAATCGGAGATATGATTCTAGAGGGTGCTCTGGCTTTCCTCAGACGCCAGTACACCACCATCGGTATCATCGCCGTGATCACGGCTGTGATTATCGGTGTCCTGGTAGGTTTCCTACGCGGCGAGGAAGGAATACCAGGGATGACTAAATGGGGCATAGCCTGGCATACAAGCGTTGCCTTCCTCGTGGGTGCTTTCTGCTCTGCCATTTCGGGCTACATAGGCATGTACATCTCGGTAAAATCTAATGTGCGCTGTGCAGCCGCAGCCCGAAAAGGCCTGAATGAAGCAGTAACTGTGGCCCTTAGAGGGGGCGCGGTTTCAGGCTTCCTTATTGTAGCTCTGAGCCTCATTGGCGTGGCCGTCATGTACTACGCCTATGGCGGGCAGAATAATCCTGATATCGCTCCTCACCTCATTGTGGGCTTCGGCTTCGGTGCCAGCTTTGTAGCTCTCTTCGCTCAACTGGGTGGAGGAATTTACACCAAGGCGGCTGACATGGGCGCTGACCTGGTAGGTAAAGTAGAGGCTGGGATTCCCGAGGACGACCCCCGAAATGCTGCTGTTATCGCCGACCTGGTCGGTGACAACGTAGGCGACTGCGCTGGACGTGGTGCGGACCTTTTCGAGTCCACCGCCGCCGAAAACATCGGTGCTATGATTTTGGGAATAGCTATATGGGTTGCCACCGACAACCCGGTATGGGTGCTATTCCCGCTGATTGTTCGTTCTTTCGGTATCATCGCCAGCATGATAGGGGTGCTGCTGGTGCGAGCCAAGGAGGGCGAGAACCCGATGAATGCCCTCAACCGGGGCTATTTCGTTGCCGTTTTTCTCTCCTTGATAGGCATGGTAGTGACCGTTCTAGTGATGCTGGGCACAAAAAACGCCTGGTTTATCGCTGCTGGAGCGGTAGGCATCCTGACTAGCGTGGCTGTAGTGTTTGTAACTCAGTATTACACTGAGTCTAGATACCGTCCAGTTAAGGATATCGCTGAGGCCTCACGCACTGGCCCTGCTACAAACATCGTCGCAGGCATAGCTGTAGGCTTCCAGACAACGTTCGCAACTGCATTTTGCATAGGCATTGCCTTGCTCCTGTCCTATTGGTTCGGTTCCCATATAACGTTTATAACCCCAGCAGGTCTTGAAATCAACGGGGCTATATTCGGTACTGCGGTAGCAACTATGGGCATGCTCATGACCTGTCCCTTTATTCTGGCCATGGATACATTTGGCCCCATTACCGATAACGCAAATGGTATCATTGAGATGGCTGGAATTGGAGGAGAGGCCCGCGGCGTGACTGACCGTCTGGATGCTGTAGGCAACACCACCAAGGCTTTAACCAAAGGTTTCGCCATGATCTCGGCTGGACTGGCAGCCTTTTTGCTCTTCCAAGCCTATATGATGAGGGTAGAACTGCTAAGAGGAGAGGCTTTCAAGATAATTGACCTCGCCAGGGTAGAGGTCTTTGTCGGCGCTCTGGCTGCTGTGATGGTGGTCTTCCTGTTCAGTTCAATGGCTATCAAGGCCGTCGGTAAGACAGCCGGTAAAATCATCGAAGAAGTGAGACGCCAGTTCCGCGCTGACCCCGGCATCATGCAGGGCACATCAAAGCCGGATTACGCCAGAGCTGTTGACATAACTGCTAAAGCAGGTTTGAAGGAAATGATAGCACCAGGCTTGCTGGTAGTGCTTGCACCGGTGGTACTGGGTGTTGTATTCAGATTCATACCTGGCTACGATGCTGCTATGGCAGTAGGCGCCTTCCTTATGGTGGGAACTATCGCCGGCATCATGATGGCTAGTTTCATGAACAACGGCGGTGGCGCCTGGGACAACGCCAAGAAGCTCATCGAGAGCGGCGAGTTCAAGGACGAGAATGGCAAGGTCATCGGCAAGGGGACGCCAACTCACGCTGCTGCTGTGGTCGGTGATACCGTAGGTGACCCTTGCAAAGATACAGCCGGGCCATCGTTGCATGTACTGGTAAAGCTCTTGAGCACGATTACTCTGGTGCTTTGCCCACTCTGGATTACAAGCGTAATCTAAAAAATCTTCAGCAGGATACAGTGTGGAACCCCTTCCTATCTGAGGAAGGGGTTCCATTTCTTTTCAGCACCGATGGTGGTCTCCGGGCCATGCCCCGGGTAGACAATGGTGGAATCAGGCAACACCATAAGCTTAGTCATTATGCTGTCCATAAGCTGGCCATAGTCTCCGCCTGCA
>CAYGWR010000182.1:0-2612 GCA_964353645.1 uncultured Dehalococcoidia bacterium | reverse complement strand
CGGTGTTTGCCCTTCGGAGAACAGGCAACAGATTAAGTCTATACTGCATAAATTTATAAACGTTTGCTTGCAAACTTCTATATGGTGTCACAATCATCACCTGGTGGTGACTGATGAAAATATGCCTCCTAACCTACCGCGGTAACATGTACTGCGGTGGCCAGGGGATTTACATCTATTACTTGGCCCGTGAATTCCAGCACCTCGGGCATGAAGTCCATGTAATTTCAGGTCCTCCTTATCCTCAATTGCCCGAAGGGGTGAAGCTATACAAAGTTAAAAGCCACAGCGCATATGTCTCCAGATATCACATGGACAATCATTTGGACAATCATTCCGGGCCCATCCGCAACCCTGTCGATTTGTATGAGGCAGTCGCTACCCGAATGGGCATGTACAGTGAGCCATTGGCCTTTAGCATCAGAGCTTACGATGTAATAAGGAAGCTAAGCTCCAAGGTCAAATTCGATGTGGTACACGACAACCAGTGCCTGGGCTACGGCTTGCCCCTGATAAAAAGACACAAACTGCCACTAGTGGCAACCATACATCACCCTATGGCTCTGGACCGTGATTCCGATTTCGCACAGGCCCGAAACCAGATAGAAAAATGGCGCCGCTGGTGGTTTTATTCAGTATATGTCCCTATGCAGTCGTTTGTGGGACGCCGGGCCGACCGGGTAATCACTGTTTCCGAGTGTTCAGCCCGCGAAATAGAGCGCCTCATGGGTATACCTTCGAGCCGTATCAGGGTTGTATATAACGGTATAGATCCAGATGTCTTCAACAATCAAGACGGCTTGTCCAAGAAGTCAAATAGTTTGATCTTCGTGGGTAACACGGAGGACAGGAAGAAAGGCATTATCTACCTGCTACAGGCAATCAAGATGCTGGAGAATGAGTGCCCTGTGAAGCTGACAATCATTGACGGCGGCGCACCCGAGGCGCAATACGCACCCGCCCTGATGCAGCAGATCAATCTCAATGGCCGCGTTACATTCGCCCGCAGGTTGAGCGGAGACGACCTGGTAAGGTGGTACTCAGCAGCAGATATAGCAGTAGTCCCATCGATGTTCGAGGGGTTCGGTTTCCCCGCCGCGGAAGCCATGGCATGCGGAATACCTGTGATAGCTTTCAATGCCGGAGCACTGCCGGAGCTAGTTGACGATGGCAAGACAGGTATACTGGTGCCGCCGGCCGATGTCCCCAAACTGGCTGCCGCTATAAAGAAACTCGTGGAGAACAAGGAGCTGCGCTGCGAAATGGGAAAGGAAGCCCGGAAGAGGGTGCTGCGCAAATTCAACTGGCAACAGGCAGCCAGGCAAATCATCGACGTCTATCAGGAAGTTATTTAGATTCCGCTTAGCGCCCCGGACTAACGTGCTCTCCCGTATATAATTGTCAGTTCCCTGAGCCTGTTTTTGATTTCCTCGGTCAGCATCTCGCGCCTGAAACGCCAACTCCAGTTACCACTCATTGTGGCAGGACGGTTCATCCTGGCCTCGCTGCCCAGGCCTAACACATCCTGTAATGGGATAATAGCCGTATCGGCAACAGACATCAGGGCCAGGCGGATGAAGTCCCAGTTAAACTCTCTGCCATCGCTGCCGATATATTTCAAGGCCAGCCGCCTCTCCGCCTCTCTCACCTCTCTGCTCTGGGTAGTGTTACCGACAACCTCTTCTCTGAACCAGCCAATGGTGGTATTGTTGTCGTGGGTGCCGGTGTAAACCACACAGTTTCGCGGGTAGTTGTGAGGCCTGTAGTCGTCGGCTTTAGGGTCGTTGCCGAAGGCAAACTGGAGGACTCTCATCCCCGGGAATCCTAAACGCTCCCTCAGGGCATCAACCTCCGGCGTGATCAAGCCCAAATCCTCAGCTATGATAGGTAGAGAGCCCAGTGCATTTTTAATGGCTTCAAATAACGCAGCCCCCGGGCCAGGTACCCACCGCCCATTCCTGGCAGTAGTGTCACCGCCGGGGATCTCCCAGTATTTCTCGAAGCCGCGGAAATGATCCAGCCTGACGATGTCCACCAGTGAGCATGTTGCCTTGAGGCGCTCAATCCACCAGGCATATCCATCCCCGGCCATTACATCCCAGCGGTAGAGGGGATTCCCCCACAACTGTCCGGTGGCGCTGAAGTAGTCGGGCGGCACACCGGCAGCTACCGTGGGCTTGCCCTCGGCGTCCAGGTAGAACAGCTCAGGACGCAGCCAGACGGTGTCGCTATCGAGCGAGACATACATAGGCATGTCGCCGAAAAGCCTGATGCCTCGGTCATGGCAATACTTTTTGAGCTTAGACCACTGCCTGAAGAACTGGTATTGCTGGTATTTGTGGTACCGTATCTCACGGGCCAGCTTCCTGCTCCAGCGTTTAACAGCTTCAGAACGCCGCATTCTGATATCATTCTCCCACGCATTCCAGGCAACAGAACCATGAGCTTCCCTCAGTGCCATATAAAGTGCGTAGTCATCGAGCCACGAGGCTTCCCCCTTGCAGAAGGACTCGAACGCGCTATGCTGCGCTGGGTCAGCTTTACGCTCGAAGACCTCAAAAGACTTCTTTAACAGGGGCATTTTGAAGTCTATGACTGCGTCAAAGTCAACG
>CAYGWR010000181.1:0-2660 GCA_964353645.1 uncultured Dehalococcoidia bacterium | reverse complement strand
GCCATGGGCGTGCACACCGGAGATTCTTACTGTGTAGCGCCCATGCTGACCATTGACCCGAAACTGCAGCAACTCCTTCAGAAATATTCCTACGATATCGTTGACGCTATCGAGATTATAGGTGGCACTAACATTCAATTCGCTCACGACCCGGAAACGGGGCGGGTGGTGGTGATTGAGATCAACCCGCGCACTTCGCGTTCCTCCGCGCTGGCATCGAAGGCGACAGGGTTCCCTATCGCGATGGTATCTGCCTTGCTGGCAGGGGGGCTGACCCTGGACGAGATACCCTACTGGCGCGACGGGACATTGGAGAAATACACGCCCTCCGGCGACTATGTGGTGGTCAAATTCTCCCGCTGGGCCTTCGAAAAATTCAAAGGCGTTGAGGACAAGCTGGGCACACAGATGCGCGCTGTGGGCGAGGTCATGAGCATCGGGAAGAACTACAAAGAAGCCTTCCAGAAAGCCATACGGTCGCTGGAGAACCGAAGATACGGCCTGGGCTTCGCCAAGGACTTCCATAAGAAGCCGCTCAATGAACTGATGCGCATGCTTAATGAGCCCAGCAGCGAGCGCCAATTTATCATGTATGAAGCCCTGCGCAAGGGTGCCTCTGTCAACGACCTCTATCGCAAGACCTATATCAAGCCCTGGTTCATCCAGCAGATGAAGGAACTGGTGGAACTGGAGGAGCAGCTACTGAAATACAAAGGCAAGCTGCTGCCCGACAAGCTTCTGGTGCAGGCCAAGAAAGACGGCTTTGCCGACAAGTACCTCTCCCAGATCCTCGGCGTGCCGGAGACCAAGATAAGAGCCAAGCGCACTGCTCTGGGTGTTGTCGAGGGATGGGATGCGGTGCCTGTGAGCGGTGTGGAAAATGCTGCCTACTATTACTCTACCTACAACTCGCCGGACAAGGTGGGGGTTAGCAAATCTAAGAAGGTCATGGTTCTGGGAGGTGGCCCCAACCGTATCGGCCAGGGGATTGAGTTCGACTACTGCTGCGTGCACGCAGCCTTCACCCTGCGCGATGAGGGCGTTGAGTCTATCATGGTCAACTGCAACCCCGAGACCGTGTCCACCGATTACGATACCTCTAACAAACTGTACTTCGAACCGCTGACTGTCGAAGATGTCCTGGCCATATACGAGAAAGAGAAGCCCATAGGCGTTATCTGCCAGTTCGGAGGCCAGACTCCGTTAAACATAGCGGCCGAGCTTGAGGCGGCAGGGGTCAAAATTCTAGGCACGAGCGTCGAAGCTATCGACCTCGCCGAGGACCGCGACCGATTCCGCAAGGTGATGAAAGAGATGGGCATACCTGAGCCTGAATCCGGCATGGCCAGCAATATCGACGAAGCCCTTGTCATTTCTAGAAAAATCGGTTACCCCCTCATGGTTCGCCCCTCCTACGTGCTCGGCGGACGAGCGATGGAGGTAGTCCATGACGACGAGATGCTGCGGAAATATGTCGAAGCGGCGGTAGATATATCCCCCGAGCGCCCCATCCTAATCGATAAATTCCTCGAGAATGCCATCGAAACCGAGGCCGATGCTCTCTCGGACGGAACCGATGCCTTCGTGCCGGCCATCATGGAGCACATCGAACTCGCCGGGGTTCATTCCGGCGACTCAGCCTGCGTGATACCGCCGGTCCACATTCCCCAGAAACATATAGACACCATTGAGGAATATACCAGGAAGATTGCGCTTCACCTGAATGTTGTGGGGCTGATAAATATCCAGTACGCCATCTGTAAGGACAAGGTATATATCCTGGAGGCGAACCCACGGGCCAGTCGCACCGTGCCGCTGGTGAGCAAGGTCTGCAATATCCCTATGGCACGCATAGCCACCCAGTTGATACTGGGCAAGAAATTGAAAGAGCTGGGATTGAAGCGCAGTCCCATCCCGCATTATGGTGTCAAGGAGTCGGTGTTCCCCTTCAACATGTTCCCCGAGGTAGACCCGGTGCTGGGCCCCGAGATGCGCTCGACTGGTGAGGTGCTGGGCATGGCTGACAACCCCGGGCTGGCGTTCTACAAGGCTCAGGAGGCAGCCAAACAGCACCTGCCTGTAAAGGGCACCGTCCTTATCACTGTGGCTGAGCCGGACCGAGACGGTGCGCTGGATGTAGCGCGGGCTTTTTCGGAACTGGGGTTTGCCATCAAGGCCACGAGAGGAACGCGGGAGTATCTGGCAGATCATGGTATCGAATCAGAGCTGATTTTGAAGCAACACGAAGGCCGTCCCAACATAACCGACGCGATAAAGAACGGGGAGATACAGCTCGTGGTCAATACACCGAGCGGCAGATTGAGCGCTGAGGACGACTCTTATATCAGAAAGGCAGCTATTAAGTACGGTGTGACCTATATCACCACTACCAGGGCGGCGGTC
The DNA here is from genome assembly GCA_964353645.1 of uncultured Dehalococcoidia bacterium. Taxonomy (GTDB): domain Bacteria; phylum Chloroflexota; class Dehalococcoidia; order SZUA-161; family SZUA-161; genus JACWAE01. Next base: position 257 of record CAYGWR010000181.1, on the reverse strand, counting down.
GCCGCTGCCGAAGGCATCGCTGCCTATAAAAAAGGACACGGTAAGGTCAAAAGCCTCCAGGAATACCATGCAGATATTCTGCGCGGCTCGAATGTACGATAGATTGTTTCAGCGTGATGAGGATCGGGGGAAATGAAGCTAGTTAGCGCTCCCATCATCTCCAATACCGAGGTATTGCCCAATATCTACCTCTTACAGGCTCAGGCACCTGAGATAGCTTCTCTCGCTTACCCTGGGCAGTATGTCATGGTGCGCTG
>CAYGWR010000180.1:0-2664 GCA_964353645.1 uncultured Dehalococcoidia bacterium | reverse complement strand
AGAGAGGTGAAGGCAGCAGTACCAGCTAGTGCCGTCCCAGATATGAAGGCCCAGTGCAAACCACGTAGAAATTCTTGTATGTCTGCGGGGCTAAAGGAACCAGGGTGCGCCGAGGCTGTGATAGGGGCCAAATTATACAGCACAGCCCCGGCGACGGCTATTCCGAGCACCATGCCCACATTGCGCATAGCAGCTATTATCCCTGAAGCGATTCCCAGGTGCCAGGGGGGAACGCTTCCCATGATTTCGCTGTTGTTAGGGCTCTGAAACATACCCACCCCCACGCCAACGATAGCCAGGCGCCAGACAACGTCCCAGACGTTGTCGAAGGCATTCAAGCCGCTCATGAGAAAAAGGCCCGAAGCAGCGATACACATGCCCAAGACTGCAAAGACCCTGGTACCGATGCGATCTGACATTGTCCCGCTCAGAGGCGCCACGAATATAGTAGCTACGGGTGAAGCAGCCATTACCAGTCCTACCTTAAGTATGCTGAAGCGCAGCACAAATGTTAGATAGAAAGGCACCAGGAACACAATCGCGAATAAAGCCATAAAGTTAAAAAGTGCGCTAAGACTGGCGAAGGCGAATCGGCGATTGTTGAAAAGCGCCAGGTTCAGCATCGGCTGTGCAGATGTTCGCTCTATCCAAAAGAACAACGCGCCAAACAGGACCGCAATTGCCAAAAGGACAAGGGAAATGGGCGATGTCCATCCCCAGTTTTCTCCCCGGTTAGCGTAGAGGAGCAGACTGCTCAAAAAGATAAGGGCTGTTAAAGCCCCGACCACGTCGAGGCTCTGTCCGGGTTTTGTGGTGCTTCTGGGTATGACACGGGAACCCCAGAGTAGAGCGATGATTCCGATGGGTACGTTTATGAAGAAGACATAGTGCCAACTGAGGTATTGCGCAATTAGACCACCAAAAGTTGGCCCGAGGCCCAGACCCGCTGCAATGCTGATAGCATATATGCCCATTGCTTTACCACGCTCGTGTGGAGGAAAAGCTGCAGTAATAATGGCAAAGCCTACGGACATCATCATGCCCGCTGCAAGACCCTGGATGGCTCTAAACGCAATGAGCATCCAGATACTCTGTGAAGTACCACACAGAATAGAGGTCACAACAAATGCAGCCAAGCCATAAAGAAAAATCCTCTTATATCCGACGATGTCGCCCAGCCGGCCGTACAGCAAGATAAGGCAACTGATGGTCAACAGGTAGATTGTGGGCACCCATTGAGCTATCGAGATGTCAGTTTTGAAGTATCCGGTAATATCGGGGAGCACAGTGTTAACTATGCTGCCATCCACAGGGCCCATGAAGCTGCCCAGCATCACTGCCGATAGAATAAGCCATTTGGCTTCAATGCCTCTCTTTGTTGCGGATCTAACACTGTCTGACATGTTTAACCCCAGTTACTAAGATTAGGGGACACCCCCATCCTTCCTAAGAAGGACTGGCAAAGGAGTCCTTCTTAGGAAGGACCCTCTGCACTCCCCAGTTGTTAAACAACCTCTTAAATCTGCGGTTTGACAGCGCTACTCGGAATGAGAGTGGAGCTGTATGTCGAAGAGTTCCGTTTGGCTCACCAGCTTCATCCCTGAAATAAAGTTTCAACTGCGTCAGGCACGTGAGACAACAGCCCTTTGAAATCAGGAGCGATTAGCTCCACCGCGGTATCATCGCGAATGCTTTTACTAAGTTCAAGCTCCGAACCATCGGATTCGGAGCCATCGGTTACCAGGAAAGTCTTCATACCTATTTTTGCTACAACGAGGTCATTGACGGGGTCGTTACCGACCATCAGGCATCCCTCGGGCTTTTCGTTAATCTTTTTGCATACTTCCAGATAATATTCGATGTGTGGTTTACAATAGGACATGTTTTCGATATGTGTGACCAGCTCAAAATTCCAGTCCCCCAGGCCTGCCCACGATAGACGCTTCATCTGGACTATTTGCGGCCATATGGGGTTGGAGGCAATCACGAGTTTCATGCCTGTTTTCTTCAGTTTCACAAAGACTTCACGCACACCTGGCGTAACCGAAACCAGCGCCTGAAATCGGTCAAATTCGGTCTCATAGAATTTTATGAAGCGCTTCCAGATCTCTTCCTTGTATCCTTCATAGCCCAGAGAAAAGGAACTCATGAAGTACTCCGCATTAGACATTTGCCCATTATTATTCACCAGCATCTGGGTAGACAAAAGCAGCTTCGTGATTAGTGTTTCGGGGGGCATCATGTCTGAGAATACCGTAGAAATCCTAGGTATGTAGGCTTCGAAGAATTCTCTTTCGTCGAAATGGATTAGAGTATTGTCGAGGTCGAAGAGAACAGCTTTAAGCAATCTTCACGCTTCTGCTAGAAGGTTCTTGCTTTTATCCCAAGTGGTTTACCACCGGATCACACTTGCTCCCCAGGTGAAACCAGACCCAAAGGCCACCATCATAATGAGATTGCCCTCTCGGAGAGCACCTTCCTCGAGCAATTCGCTCAGGAGGAGAGGGAGCGATGCTGCCGTAGTATTCCCATAGCGCTGAATATTGTTGCGGAATTTCTCTTGCGGAACCCCTAGCTGTTGAGCAGCGTACTGGTTTATGCGAAGATTGGCTTGATGGGGCAAGAAGAAATCTATATCCTCGATCTTGAGATTATTCGCCTGTA
>CAYGWR010000179.1:0-2666 GCA_964353645.1 uncultured Dehalococcoidia bacterium | reverse complement strand
GGCTGACCACCGCCATCGGCTGGAACATTGCTCGGTATGCCCCCCGCCGCTACTGAGGCGTTTGAAGGCTATAAAAGCTGTGGTTGTAACTCAGCCAGCGTTTATTTATTACAGCGGGGAGAGGTACTTAAGCGATGTCTCGGACACTCAGCTTCCCTGGCTATATCGAACGAGGTCTTTTTTGAAAAGCGGGCTCAAACCGACAGCCAGCTCAGATTGCCCGGTGACGCCATGTAACCCTCTGGTTGGGGTTTATGCTGCAGTCACTCGCAGGGCTGAGAGCGGGCAGGCTCTTTCCCCAGAGGAAGCTATCTCGCCCGAAGAGGCGCTATGGATGTATACGCTCGCCGGAGCCTACGCCTCGTTCGAGGAACAACTGAAAGGAAGCATCGAGGTGGGCAAGCTGGCTGATATGGTGGTCTTGAACGCTGACCCAACCAAGGTTTCGTCAGAGGAGCTAAGAGAGATACGCGTGGAGAAGACCATTATAAGTGGCGAGGTTGTCTGGCAGCGGTGACCATACTACAGGTAGGCGGCAAGCACCTGGCTGATGATTTGCAGTATGATGATAGCAACTATCGGCGTTATATCTATCATCCCTATCAAAGGGATGATTCTACGCAGTGGCGCCAGGATTGGTTCGGTTATCTGACGGAGGACATGATATAGGCTGACGACGAGGTTGTTTCTGGGATAGATCATCACTAACCACGATAGTATGGCGCTGAAGATGATAACAATGGTGAGCGCCTGAAAAATTACCCCGATTGCATAAATAAAAGTCGTCATTTGCTGCCCTGACCTCCTAGAAGTTGCGCCTTTTCATAGGCAGCGATTACTGCTTGAGCAAGGATGGCGCGGACTCCTCCCTCCTCCAGACAGAGCAGGCCCTCCGCGGTGGTCCCTCCCGGCGAGGTAACCATGTTTTTTAGCTCCGCAGGGTGTTTCCCCGTTTCCCGGCTCATATAGGCAGAGCCAAGCACTGTTTGGGTGACTAACTCCTCTGCCAGCTTCCTGGGCAATCCGATGTGCACGGCTGCGTCGGTGAGCGCCTCCATGATCAGAAAGATGTAGGCGGGGCCGCTGCCGCTTATCGCTGTTGCCATGTCAATATACTTCTCATCCGGGAGGTATATCTCCTTACCCATGGCACCAAGGATGATTTGCGCCATCTCCTTCTGGACCTGGCTTACGGCGCTGGTGGCTGTCCATACACTCATCCCCTGGCCAACCTGTGCCGGGGTGTTGGGCATCACCCTGATCACCGGGTCATGGTGCAGGCCTTTACTGATGGTCTCGGTGCTCGCCCCGGCGACTATGGAGAGCACCAATTGCTCCTCATTTAGCGCGCCTTTGAGGTTGTTCATAACCTTGGCCAGGACTTGAGGCTTGATCGATAGCACTATGGCATCGCAATCGCTGACAGCTTTGGCGATATCGGAGGTGCAGTCGACCTTGTATTTTTTTCCTATGGCTGTAAGGCGTGCCTGATCGACATCGCAGGCAAGGACCTCGCTTTTGCTTACCACTCTTTTTCTAAGAAGGGCGGAGAGCATTGCCTCGCCCATAACCCCCACACCGATAAATGCGATCCTCATCGTTTCCACTCCCAAATCCTGCTTCTCTCACCGAAGATAGCTCGCCCGATCCTTACCAGTGTCGCCCCCTCCTCGATGGCGACCTCGAAGTCATCGCTCATCCCCATGGAGAGGTGTCTCAGCCCCAGGCTATCCCTCAGTTGCCGCATTTGGCGGAGAACGGGTCGAACCTCCTCGGCATTGCTCACCCAGGGGGCGATGGTCATCAGTCCCTGGACTTCCAGATTGGGCAGCTTCCCGATTTGCTTAACCGCATCCTTAACCTCAGGAAGCTGAAAGCCGCTCTTGGTCGCCTCGGCGGAGACGTTGACCTGGATAAGAATCGGCAGCTTCTTCTGGCTGCAATCGTTCAGGGTTCCCGCCAGCTTGAACGAATCAACGCTATGGATTATATCAAAAATATCCGCTGCTGTCTTGGCTTTGTTGGTTTGAAGGTGTCCGACCATGTGCCAGGCGATGCCAGGCTTTAGTTTATGAAGCTGCTCAATCTTGGGTTTAGCCTCCTGGACCCTGCTCTCTCCGAAATCTCTGACGCCTGCATCGAAGGCAGCCTCGATAGCGGCCGCGTCTACAGTCTTGGTCACCGCAACCAGCGTCACTTCATCTGGCGAGCGCCCCGCCTTCTCGCAAGCCCTGGCGATGCGCTGCTGTAAATTTCGGACGTTTTGTTCAATGGTCATGGCTTAGCACACTCCGCACCTATGGCATTTCTCCGGTGGGCAGGGTGGGGACTCGATACTCTGACGTGCTTTGCCTAATTCCTTTTTGAGATAATCAGGGGTGATGCCGGAATCAAGCACAGACCAGGGCAGCGGCTCCTCGAACGGTAACTCGCGGTGAACGTAGTAGTCAGCGCTTAGATTGCAGTCCCCCAGTGCTTTGCGCCAGGATGCCAGGGAATTACGCTCCATTCGAGCCAACGCTTGACCCAAGCTAGCATCGCCTCGCGCAAGCACACCCTGAACCAGGCTCCAGCCCACGCTCTCGGCTCTGACCTCGATGCCGCTTTTGGTAAGACTGCTCTTGATTCGGTTCATGCGATGGTTAAGCACATCCTCAGGGGCCATC
>CAYGWR010000178.1:0-2672 GCA_964353645.1 uncultured Dehalococcoidia bacterium | reverse complement strand
AGGGGGCAATATATGGTTGAGATGACTATCGAGAGCATTCGCGTAAGCATGCTCAACTATCAGCGGGTGGTGATTCTGAAGGAGAAATCGGCGGAACGTTTTCTCCCTATCTGGATCGGGCCCGCCGAAGCGGATGCTATAGCCGTCAAACTCCAGGAAGTAACAGTCCCCCGGCCCCTGACTCATGACCTCTTAAGCTCTGTTATCAACGCCCTCGGTGCCAGTGTCAACTCGATTATTATTTGTGACCTTCGCAATGATACCTTCTTTGCTAAGATCATACTGGCAGTCAATGGTAAGAACATAGAGGTCGATTCTCGTCCCAGCGATGCCATAGCCCTGGCAGTGCGGGTGAAGGCGCCTATCTTTGCCGATGAGTCTGTACTTAACAAGGCTGGGATCATTATTGACCCGGAGACGGGCAAGCCAGCCCCGGCGCAGGAAATCCCTCCCGAGGAGATGGAGAGGATGTCTGCATTCCGCGAATTTATAGAGAGCCTCGACCTTTCGGACTTCGACAAGGGCACCAAGCCAGGGTCTTAGTTCAATACGTTCCTTTAACTGCTATAGGGAGATACAGGTGATGCGCGAAGCATTCCTGAAGCGATTGTTTTCCATGATCAAATGTGAGGCTTGTGGCCATAATTATGAAGTGGCAGGCATTGAGATTCTTGGCCATGAAGATAATCTATGGCTTTTCAGTGCTTCTTGTAGTTTTTGCCAGACTCAGGGCTTAGTAGCTATTGTGGTCAAAGAAGGGAAGATCGCTGAGATCGCTACTGACCTCACAGATACTGAATACGAAAGGTTCTCTCAGAGTATAACGGTGGGGGTAGATGATGTACTGGATATGCACAATTTCCTGAAGGAGTTCGACGGAGACCTCACTTGCATACTTTCTGAGGGGTAGTAAGCTGTTTTGTGTTGCTAAAGAGGCATAGGAAGGAAGCTTCAAGAAGAGCCCAAGCCTGCAGGCTTGGGCTCTTCTTCAGGTTATAGCTATGATAGTCATCGGTCTAACGGGCGGAATCGCTAGCGGCAAGAGCACTGTGGCACGGATGCTCTCTGAGCTGGGAGCGGTGGTGATCGATGCCGATAAGGTGGGACACGAGGCCTTCCGACCTCACACTGAGGTATGGCGGAAGGTAGTGGCTGCCTTCGGCAAAGACATCCTGGGTCAGAACCAGGAGATAGACCGTAGCAAACTGGCTCAGCTTGTGTTTAATGACCCCAAAGCGCTGAAGAGGCTCAATCGAATAATGCATCCCTTGATGCATCGCATAGTGGAGAAAAAGATCGAAGCCCTGCGCCATCAAGGGGTTGAGGTAGTGGTTCTGGAGGCCACATTGCTTGTCGAGGCCAGGTGGACTGACCTTGTAGACCAGGTCTGGGTTACCATAACCCCGGAAGCTGCCGTAATAAGTCGCCTTGTTAGCCAAAAGGGATTTACTGAGGAGCAGGCGAGGGCCCGTATCAAATCCCAAACTCCTATAGCACAGAGGGCAAAGAACGCTGATGTGGTGATAGAGAACGATTTAGACATAAATACTCTCAGGAAGAAAGTCGAAGAGCTCTGGCAGCAGCTGCAATCGACAAAGAATAACAGGTAGGCGCGTTGTTAGCTAAAGGAATAAACTGGAAACAAAAGGTTAAAGAGGCCCTGGCTTCGCAACAACGGCAAGTTATCACCAAAGAAGGGTACAGGCCGTCTGCTGTGCTCATCCCCATTTATGAGAATAAGAATGAGCATTACATCGTGCTTACCAAAAGGACGCAAAGTGTAATGTATCATAAAGGGCAGATATCATTCCCGGGCGGGGCTTACGATAAGGAGGACGGCGACCTGGCGGACACTGCTCTCAGGGAAGCTTTTGAAGAGATCGGGGTTCGCGCCGATGATGTGGAGATACTGGGCAATTTAGATGACCAGTCGACTTACACCAGCAAATTTATAATCACGCCTTTTGTGGGCGCTATCCCTTACCCCTACAAGTTCAAGGTGAGTGGAAGAGAAGTCGAGGAATTGATTGAGGCCCCTGTGTCTGCCCTTTTGAATCCATCTGCTTATAGCCCTGAAACGCAGGATGAGGAGGGTAAAAGCTATCCCTGGGGGAATTATTGCTATGGAAAACACCGCATCACAGGTATCACGGCCAGGATACTGAAGCAAGTTTTGGATTTGGTTTTTATCTGAGGCCGGTTAGCCATCACCATTTGAGCAGAAGCTGCCGCAGCTTAAACAAAGCGGATACTACGGCACGGCGCTTGACCTCGGGGCGGAGGGCGGGGTAGGGGTAGAGGGCAGAAAATGAGCTTTTTTTATTATCTCCCCCATCAATAGCTATATAGACAGTGCCCACAGGCTTTCCCTCGATCTCGGCGGGACCGGCCACTCCGGTGATGCCGAGGCCGATGTCAGCCTCCAGCTTGATACGCACCGCTTTAGCCATTGCTGCCGCCACATCAGGGTCTACAGTACCTTTTTGAGCCAACAGTTTGGCACCCACTCCAAAGGCAGCCTTGGTCTGGGCTGAGTAGGCCACCAGCCCTCCCTTGAAGTAGTCTGAGCTCCCCGGGACATCGGTTATGGTGCTTGCCAGAAGCCCGCCGGTGCAGGACTCCATAGTAGCCAGGCTCAGCTTCCGTTCCCTGAGCATATTGCCAATTAAGAC
>CAYGWR010000177.1:0-2675 GCA_964353645.1 uncultured Dehalococcoidia bacterium | reverse complement strand
CCGGCCCCGATGATGGTGATATCAGATTTAAATTGCATCTCTGAAATATCCTTCAACCCCTGAATGGCTCGGGCTCGAATCTTCAATGTCATTGCGAGCGAAGCGAAGCAATCTCATCGCATTTGCCTTCACCCAACTCCCGAGATTGCTTCGTCGTCCTTCCTAAAGAAGGACTCCTCGCAATGACAAAGTAATCCTCTCGGGGGACATCCCCAGCCCCCTTTAGAAAAGGGGGAATTAGCTTTCAGTTATCCAGGGGCAGTCTTCGTCAGGTGGATTGAGCGGGTGTTCCAACCATGTACCGATTGCTATATGCTCCACACTGTCAAACATAAGTATAGCACACTGGTTACGATGGATATAGTTTGCCACTTGTTCAACAAGGAATTTTGGAATGGAGTTGATATGAGGTCATTCAGCGGGCTTGATGAGATGGAAAGGAGACTTCGCTAAATCTCAGCCGCGGATTCTGCGGTATGCTAGACTGTCACGCCCAGTTTTTTGAGGAAGGTCTCCACAATAACCGGGTCCCACTGCTTTCCTGCGCCTCTCTTGAGGACCTGCGCTGCCTGGTCGGTGGTGAGGGAAGGGCGGTGAGGGCGCTGACAGGTCAAGGCATCATAGGCGTCGGCCACAGCCAGGATGCGTGCGCCCAGCGGGATCTGCTCACCCTTCAGCTTCTTAGGGTAGCCGCCGCCGCCATCGTACCATTCGTGGTGACTCTCCACCAGGGGGAGTATGTCTTTGAAATAATCAATGTGCTGGATTATCTCCACTGATGCCGTGGGGTGCCTGTTTATCTCTTTAAAGTCAGCCGGCGTCAAATTGCCTTGTTTAGAGAGAATGCTGTCCGGTATCACAATCTTGCCGATGTCCTGGAGTATGGCGGCGAACTTTATCTGCCTTTTCATCTCGTCGGAGCAGCCAAGCCGGATAGCAATTTCGTTGGCCAGCAAACCCACTCTGTCTGCATGACCACTGGCATAAGGCTCACGTGCCTCAGCTATCGAAGCCAGCGTCCGGGCCATCTGCAAATAAGCCTCCCGCATATCCGCCACATCTTTGGTGCCGCTTATCTGGAACATCCTTTTAGCGTACCGCTGCGCCTGACGTACAGCGTCGGGAGTATCCAGCGACATCTGCTCGAGTCCCAGCGCCTCAACAGCTTCATATAGATACTTCCGTATCTGAGACACCTGAAGCTCGACCTTCTGCTCCAGATGGATTTGATACTCTCTGTTCTCCAGCGCCAGTCTCCTTTTTTCCAGCGCCTTCTCTATCCTCATACCCAGGTCATCCATATTCAGGGGTTTAAATACGTAATCATAAGCCCCTTCCTTCATTGCTTCGACAGCACTCGGCATGTTCTCAACGGTAGTCATCATGAGGACGCAGGTATCAGGATGTCCGGCAACTATGCGAGGCAATACCTCCATCCCTGACAGCACAGGCATATCCAAATCCAGAAGCACCAGGTCAAATTCCTGTGCAGAGGTCTTCCACAGAGCCCCTTCGCCATCGTTAGCTACGGCACAAGTGTAGCCATCCGCCTGCAATTTACGGTAAAGGGTAGCCCTGCTGGGCTCCTCGTCGTCAACTATCAGTATCGTTCCCCTGGGCTCTTCCATAGCAACTCCCTCAGGGCTGAACATTATCAGCGCACTACCCCAATTCAACGTTAGCATGACTGTCACCGGGTATAAATAGTAATTTCGGTTAGTAGCATATGCGAAAATGGTACGGCAAGCGAGGAGAGAAGGCTCTGCACCGAGCCTAGTCAGCTAACTGTAAATATCTTTGCTTTACTTTTCCTACTACAACTCTGGCGGACGACTGAAGAATCTCTGATAATAGCTGAGGAGAGGAATTAGAGTTACGGGCGATTCACCATAGGCGAATCGCCCGTAACGAGGACATCTACAGCGAGTGGAAATGGTATAATATGCATCTCGATGTTTATGGCAAAATGCCATAGTGGCTATTGGAGCGTTCGCTATGCCCCCTGATGTCATAATATGCGACTGGAACGGTACGCTGATCGAGTACCCAGACGAGAGGCCTGTGCTGGAAAACACAGCAAGGGATGTTTTTAAAGCTTCCTTTCCCTTCCACCCTCTCAGAATGGCTCGCATCTTCAGAGCGCGAAGGGAATTAGAGGAGTTATATAAAAAAGGACGCAGCAATGCTGAAGCTGATTTCATTAGAGCGCTATTCCGAGTCTATAACGAGCGGATAATAGAAGGCGTGCCAGTCCCGGTAATACTGCGTTCCATTGAGAAGTATGCCCGCAAGCGGCAAACCCAGGCCAAACTCGAATACAGAGTGCTGAGGCCAATCAGGGAGTGCCATCAGGCTGGCAAGACCACAGGTATCTTCTCCGCCGGATATGGGTATGGCATCGAAAAGATTCTGGCGGCTGCCGGGTATGCTGAATGCTTCGATTTCATCGAAGCCGATAAACTCAAGGAGAACAAGGGAAAGGCCATCGAATTCGGGTTGAACATTTATAAAAAGAAGCCCCCGCTGCTACTGAAGTTGCTTCAGGATAGGAATATAGATGCAAGCAAAGTGGCCTACCTTGGCGACAGCGAGGACGACGAGGGCTGCTTCGAAATCGTGGGGTATCCGGTGGTGGCTTTTCTGGCTCCGGATGAGCTTAAACAGAGATTCGCCCT
>CAYGWR010000176.1:0-2680 GCA_964353645.1 uncultured Dehalococcoidia bacterium | reverse complement strand
TCTTGGCAAACCTTTTCCCTATCAACTGCAGCACTGGCATCTCGCGGGACGCCCATTGTACTCGGAGCCCTCCTGCTGAGGACAAGGATGGGTCTTTGATATCGCTACTGCTCGCTATTCTTTGTCTCACACTAATACTCCTTATAATTTGTTGACCTTCCCTGTCGTCTTCGACTTGAATTGCTCTGCAACCCAGGCAGGTATATCCAGTGTACCCATTATAATCGGATTTTGATGGCAATCACTGCCGCCGGTCATTATCAAACTGTGCATCTTGGCGAAATCAAGATAGTGAGCGATGGTCTTTTTGTCGTGCCTGGGATGCCAGCACTCGATACCATCTAAATATTTTAACATATATTCCTTGATGACATTTGTCTGTTGCGTCAAATCGCGTGTTATGGTGACGAGAGATGTGCCATTGGGCTCGTTGGGGTGGGCAAATACAAGTACACCTCCAGCGTTCCTGATCAACCTTGATGCTTCGGCAAGCGAAAGCGGGTATTTCGGCACATCGCATTTTACCAGATATTTGTCGAACGCCTCCTGTTTATTCTTAACGATCCCTTTCTTAACCATATAGTTGGCTATGTGAGGTCGGCCGAATGCACCGTCAACGGTTGCCTGTATGTTTTCCAGGTCTTTCTCTGTGAATCTTTCGAGGCCCTCTTTATCGAACTCAGCATTCAAGTTCTCCAGAATCTTACGTGCTCTAGCTTCCCTGTGTTCTCTCATCAATTGGAGCTTATTTTTCAACTCCTGGTTTTCCATATCATACTGGTAACCGAGGAAATCCAGCGAGTGTGACTTGGTAGATTTGCCCTCGTTTGAGGGGTATTCAAATGTAACGTTCAATTCTACGCCGGTTACATAAGAAATCCCGTAGTCTCGGGCTAGGACTATTGCTCTTCCCTGGGCATCTATGGAATCATGGTCGGTTATCGAGAGCAATTCGATACTTCGCCTCTTTGCCTCTTTGAGGACATCCTCGACTGGCAAATTGCCATCCGAGCCGGTTTTGCTATGGACCTGCAAATCTATTTTCATCTCTGCGTTCTCAGCGCTCTCAGCGGTGAATGGTTCCTTATATCTTACTTCTTTTCCATACCGCTGATATACCAATCTTCAGGTGGAGCGAACTGGGTGTCGACTATCAGGTGCACGATGTCAAGGTCAGGGTTCAGCCGCTTCAGGTCGTCCAGGTCTACCTTTTCGAACTTCTTCTCGTTATTGATATAGGCTTGTTCGGTAAGCGCGTTCGATTCATACTTCTCTTTACTGCGTCTCGCTATCCTTGCCAGGGATACCTCGCGAGGGCATTGGGTTTGCAGTATGACAAAGGTTCGTTTGTATTTGGCTGCCAGGGCAGCGGCCCGTCTTCTCAAAGATTGTGTGATGAAAGTGGCATCAATTATGGCACCTTTGCCTTTCTTGAGAAGCTCCTCTGCCTGCCGGAAGGTCTCATCGTAGACTAGCATCCTTTTATCCATATTGGAGGCGACCTTTTCGTCGAAGATGTCCTCACCTTTCAGCACTTCTTTTCTAATCAGGTCGGTTCGAACGATAGTATAGCCCTTTATTTTCGCGATTTCCTCGCTCGTCTCAGTCTTCCAGGATGCTGGAAGCCCGACAGTGATGAGCAATATGTTAAGCCCCAGCTTGGCTTTCACGAATTTGGCAAATGGCTCTTTCATTTGGCAGTCTCCTCAACCATTAGATAGTAAGCATCTCGTATATTCTCTTCCAATTCCTTAAGAGACTTGCCCTGACTGAATACCCCTGGAACTTCTTTTAGCTTACTAACATACCACCCGCTATCCTTCCAATTACTCTAACGTGAAATGTTTTAACATAGTCACTTCACCAACCCATGTTAAGCTATGATAGAGCAGATATTTAACACCTTGCGTATTCTTCAAGATCTGTAGTTGCCTGATTTATCAGGCAAACTCGCCCAATAAATTGGGCAACTACGCTCAATAGAATCGCTCTAACCCTATTTCTTCTGCTAATGGGTTGTTCCGAATATATTATCGTATCTCAGCCAGTGCTAATTCATTTCTAACCACATGTTCGTAATAATTTGGCTGCCAGAGTCTAAAACCGACTTGCCTTGTAGCTTCCGCTTTTAATCTTCTAACAATCTCAGCTAGTTTAAGTTCACAATTTTCTAAAATCAATACCAGATGGACATGAGAAGGCATTATTTGATAATAATCCAGTTTTACTCCGCTCATCTTGTGTGGCAATTGCTCAACACATTGAAGGACCGCTTCCTTGTTTTTACCTGTCAGATATGGTTTTCGGTAATTGGTGCAAATCGTTACAAAATAGAATCCATCTGATGAGTAGTCATAATCTTTTAAGCGTATATTCTTAATTACGTGCATCATTGATCTCTCTTGTAGTTGCCTGATTCATCAGGCAGACTCGCCCGATAAATCGGGCAACTACGATATATATGCCTCCGCCAGCTCGAAATACCTCCTGGCTCTATCTAACGTTTTAGACTTCTGGTCTTCCGAGATATGAGGGTCATCTAGCTGGAAACTTTCCACCTTCCCTCGAACATAGGCGCGGTAGCACTTATAGAAGTCAAGTAGCTGGAGCAGTTCTTTGTCTCCAGATGCTTTTACATAGGCATCGGCGAAGTGTTTTGACAGCTCGGGGCGTCTGTGGA
>CAYGWR010000175.1:0-2682 GCA_964353645.1 uncultured Dehalococcoidia bacterium | reverse complement strand
TACGTCTTTTAGCAAGATACCCTAGAAGACACTGTTCGCATCGTCTTTGAAGCCGATGTCAAGGTGTGAGCCATCGCAGAACGGCTTGTTTTGGGAGTGGCCGCATCGGCACAGGGTATAATGCTCTGCGCATGCTGGTTTCGAGTCCATCTCATCCTTCAATCGAATACCTCCAACTACTTTGAGTGGACCATCCTTGGCAACTGTGATAGCAGGCTCTCGCTTAAAAGACTGACAGTGCCGGCCGCCCACCTTGTAGCTTAACGCCCCTGACGGGCATCTCTTGATTGTCTCGATAATCTCCTTGACGCTGGCAGCGTCGGGGTTCTCTTCTGCAAAAACCTGGGGAAGATTGTTTATGCAAGACCTGTCACGGCAGCAAACCCCTGTATTATCGACTATGGTAATGCGCTTCCCCCTCCATTCATTTACCTCGCCGGATATCCTATTGTGGTCCTTCTCTCCGACAAAGCCAATCTTAGTATGTGACCCATCACAATATGGCTTATTTCTTGAGGCACCGCATCTACAGAGCGCGATAACGGGTTGAACCGGGAGCTCCCGGCCTTCTGAACTTCCAAGATGCTCAAGACCTGTTACAATGTATGGCCCATTCGTTACCACTTTAATGACCGGCTTTCTCTTTCTTGAGCCCCTGGTAGCCATCATCCTCCTTTTGACTTAGCCATTGCAATCTGGCGCAGGGCTTGCAGCAAAGCACACGCTCAAATACCAGCACTCTTTTTCAAGCACTTTTGACGTCTGTTCAGGTCTGCAGCGATTGATTCAAACGGCTATGATCCTTTTTCACCTGCTGAGAGCGAACTACCTTGTCGTACACCGATTCTTTCAGGAAGCTGAGCGCTCCTTTCTCGTCACAGTCGACCATGATGCGCTCCAGTTCCAGTAGTTCCTCTTCCTCAAGGGCTATAGCTGTTTTACTGATTTCTAGCATATCGAGCCTCGGTTATTGTTCGCTTCTTAGCCTGGTCTTTGCTAGTCATATGCCGCACATACTGTACCAGTTGCGTTATTCTACAGCGATATTTATACTGCTGCAAGAATTGATAATAATCCATCGCAGGAAGATTTTAAGGAGTGAGAAATGGAGATTATGGAAGCGATTACCAAAAGAGGGAGCATACGCCGGTTCAAATCCCGGGAGGTGGAGCAATGGAAGCTAGACATGGCTCTGGATGCCGCCCGTTGGGCTCCCTCATCCAAGAATAGTCAACCCTGGGAGTTCATCATCATAAAGGATCGCAACACTCTGGAGAAGATTGCAGCGGAGAGCACTTATGGAAAACATATAGCGCAAGCGCCCCTGGCTGTAGCCTTTGTGACCGACCCATCAAAGTCGAATTGGCATGAGGTGGACGGTGCGCTGGCAACACAGAACTTCACTCTTGCGGCATGGGCGCTGGGGCTGGGGACATGCTGGACGGGAACCATGAATCGTGAGAAAGTCAAGGAAATCCTGGATATTCCTGTAGAGAAAAACCTGCTTACCGTTTTACCCTTAGGGTACCCTGCGGAGGAAGGCCGGGCCCATCGCGACGAGCTTAGTTCTTTTATCCATCTTGAGAGACATGGCCGTCGATAAGAGAATATGTCCTTCCCCTCAATACTATCGTTTGACTCAAACATGAACAAGGCCAGGATGGGCATGGGCAAATATGGGGTATACCCCAAAATGTGATAACTTCTTAACCTTTTTCCCCCTGCTTTTATGACTTCTTTATCCCCTGGTGCTTATTATGATGTCTGTATACCCGCTTCCCCAGAGCCAAAGATGTGATATGCTATCGTAGTATGAAATAAAATCAGCCACCAGGCGGCTCTGGGGACCAATCATCGAGCATCTAAGAGTGAGCCGAAAGAAGGGAGTCGACGCCATGTGGAAGTGCACCAATTGCCATCATGTAGGACTCACCGAAGATAGACCTTTACGCTGCCCCGTATGCGGTGCGGATGCGGAGAAGCTCGCCCCGCATGAGGTTCCGGGAATAAAGGGTGCAAAGACCCTGGGTAACCTCAAGGCTGGCTTCGTCGCCGAGTCCCAGGCTCATCAGAGAAACCTGGCCTTCGCCTTTAAAGCCGAGCAGGAAGACTACGCCCAGGTGGCCAAGCTATTTCGAGCCATCGCCGAAGCTGAGGGAATCCACGCTTTCAACCATCTGCGCCTTCTGGGCGGAGTGTCCGACACCCAGGAAAACCTGGAGGCTGCTTTCGAGAGAGAAAACCTGGCAAGTAAGACCTATCCTCAGTTCATCAAGGAGGCAAATGAGGAGGAGAATACAAGCGTAGCGAAAATCTTTAGCTATTCCCGGGATGTGGAGGCAGGCCATGCCAAGCTTTACAAGAAGGCTTTGGAACACATGGTACAGGAGGCAGACACCAAATACTATGTTTGTGGCGTCTGCGGCTATGTCTCAGATGGGGAACTGCCGGAGCAATGCCCGATATGCGGCGCTCCCAGGGAGAAGTTCAGGAGCATAGCCTAGTTTGAGCAAGCAGGGAAACAGAATGTTTCTGGCCTCAGTTCTTAACCGTGACTTCCACTATGCTCTGCCTGGCGATGGTGTGCTCCTGCAGTTCCTTTTTCAACAGCTCTTCATCGTATTCCTCCCGCAGCATTACGATACCAGAATAGGATTTCAGTGCCTCCGAGGGAACAATGAA
>CAYGWR010000174.1:0-2702 GCA_964353645.1 uncultured Dehalococcoidia bacterium | reverse complement strand
CCCACCATTATCTTCCAGTCGGGCAGCGCCTCTTCAAGCTCGCCTCTCAGCACAGCGACGCCACCGGGGATAACCAGGTTCTTGTGGCTTACCTTCTCCGCTGCATTCTGCCCCTTAACCGTCTTGGCGATCTTATCGGCATCGAATTTGCCTGCCGACCAGGCAGTCAGCACCGAGAGCCCCTCTGTATCGCAGACCAGTAGCCATGAGGCCCAGCCCGCTGCCTCGAGCTCTCCGGCTATGGAGAAGTAGGTCAGCGAGAAGTTCGTGGTAACGCAGAGCGGGCTTGTCGGCTTGGGCTCCAGTATTTGATAGAGCCCTGGCTTCATCTGTATCGGCTTCTGCGGGTCGGTGTACACATTGAGCCGCAGCGTGACCAACGCATAAGCTGTAGCAGGGGAGAAATGATCCAGGACAATGATGCCGCCGTACTTGGCGATGTGCTGCCCTGCCAGAATCGCTTCCTCATCGGGTGATGCTGCGCCCTCTCCGGGGAAGGATATTAAAGGATAGCCCAAAGGCTCGAATCGCTTATTCAAGGCTAACCTGCGCATCTGGGTAAAGGTGACCAGCGTGTCACCGAAGCCTCGAACGCCGGGGTCGAGGATGAGGTCTTCCACGCCGGCCTTCGCTGCCTTATCGGTCAGTTCGGCGAGCTCGTTCAGTCCATCTGAGCTGCGAACACACAGAGGGCAGGCATATTTCTTAGCCAGCTCCAACATCTTATCGATGTTGTCCTTCGTTGCGGCGTAGATAGCGGGCCTGGACTTGGCCACTTTATCCAGCGCTGCGCTCATGCTGTCGGGATTTGTCGCCATCAAGACCAATGGCAGAGTGGTCTTGGAGGCAACTGTCTCCACGCATTTGACAAAATTGGCAGCGTTGCCGGAGTCGTCCTGGATAGCGATGCCGTCTATGCCGAATGTGAGACCAACACGGTCTACTTTGTAATGGCTGACCTCTTCTACCATGTGGCTGACCTTGTCCGCAGGGGTAGAATCCTTGACCCTTATCACGAGTCCAGGGCGATGGAAGAATGTTTTCTCGTGGCGGAACATGACTGTCTCATTGCCCACCTCGAGTTTCTTGTCTCCGGCGCCCACGGTCACCAGACGAATCGGCGGTTTGGAGGCTGCTTCCAGAGCTTTCTTAGCCTCATCGCTGACATATTTACAGGCTGAAAGGTCAGCCTGGCTCGCTGCCAGCTTCATAGCAAAGGCCAGGCATGTAGGCTGGCCGCATTCCTTGCAGTTCGTTTTGGGCAGGAATTTATAGATTTGAATACCTGTCAGTGCCATTGTTCAGGTCTCCTTTCCTCTATTTTTTCCCCATCAGCTTGTGGATGGTAGCCTTAATCCGCTCCACGGACTTGGGGTGCAGCAAGGTGATTATATTGGAGCCAGCATTGATCATGGTTAGAGCAGTGAGTTGCTCCCAGATCAAGCCACGCTCTTCCACAGCACCCCAGGCGGGTGGGATCCCCTGGCTGGCTTTCGCCTCCTTCTGACGCCAGGCCTCCACGCCGGAGTGGCTTAATACAGGCATATTGACCATAGCGTCACCGCCGAGGGCAGCCAGACGCACGCGCTCGCGAATCGAGAGAGCGTATTCCAGGCCGTATCCCAGTGCTCCGGTGTCCAGGTCCATGATGATGGAGTCCGCAGGCACGCCTATGTCGGTAAGCAGGATATTGAGCTGTTTGGCCAGGTTTATATCGAGCGGGCTTTTGCCGATGGCAACGTGGCCATCAGAGATACATACGGCAGCAACAGTTCGGTAGTTTTTCTCCTCGCAGTTGCCGATAGCGATACGCTGTCCTTTAGCTGCCTCAGAAACTGCAACCAGAACTACGTTATCCTTCTCTGCTACGCCAGGCCCTATGACAATAAGCGGGAGGTCAACCGCTGCGAGCACCTTGTCTACAGTCTTCTTGGCTTCGGCAGCGCCGGTATTGCCTGCCTCAGGATGGGCGCTTACCAATCTCAGCGCTATGGCCTCAGCGCCGTATTCCGCAGCTTTCTTGGCCCAGTGTGCCGGGTCTTTTACCGCATCGCCCCAGGCATGAAGCAGGGACTGGGACCAACCGGTTGGCTCCTTGTCCTGGATTTCTATAGCTACCTTGGGTGGATGGGGGACAGAGCCTTCGAAACTGAGGAAAGGTAGAGTGCTTTCCCCACCGACAATGATCTCTTTTCTCTTGCCTCCTCCCAGTTTCACCTCTCTAATTTTACCAGTCCATTTCTCTATGGGAATTTCTACAGGCATAGTGGAACTCTCCTTTCTCTAATGTGGAGCACAAAAACTACGAAGCATAAAACAAGGGTCGAGTAGAGCGACCCTTGTTTTATACGTTAAACCCTTTTTCATGGCTCAGCCATTTTAGCCGATAATCGAATCCATACTCGGAGCGGGATGTCCTTTCTGCTCCAGGAAGGGGAGCAACTGCTCCACCGTGGTAACCTGGCTGCCATCGGCGACCTTGTCCATGAGGTCAGGCACACCCTCGCGCTCGCAGGCTGCCTTCAATTCCTCAGCCAGTTCCTCTTTCAGGTTCTTCGACATCCATACTAGCCGCTTGATGCCGCCCTCTACCGGGATGAACTTTTTGCTGATGACGTAAGTCTTGCCGTGGCCCATCATGCCCGGCGTCTGCAAGCCGCCGCCGACCGTGCTCATCAGTGTGGTGAATGTCATGCCGCAGG
>CAYGWR010000173.1:0-2712 GCA_964353645.1 uncultured Dehalococcoidia bacterium | reverse complement strand
CCATATTGCTGCGGAGCTTGTCGGCAGCCTGCCAGAGCTTCTCCTCGAAACCCAGATTGGCTCCGTTGGACTTTTTGACGGAATAGATGCTTGAGGGTGACTTTCTTCTAGCCATAGTTTCGCGAGAGAGTATAGCAGCAACGTAGGGCTGAAGCAATAGGCTGGAAACTGAGTGGTCTTGAAGCACCCCCGAATCGGCCTCCTTGCGGCATAGCTATCGGGGGGGCTTTTGTGGGGCAGCCGTTAGGCTTTGGCTTTGGAGTAGGGGATGACCCGGATGCCCCAGTAGGGCTCGACATCGAAGGATACGATGTTGCCTGTGGTCAGCTTGGCGCCATTTGCGCATTCTGGGGGCGGTAATCCCCCTTACTCTTGTCTCTCCCGTAAAGGGGCGAAAGGATTTTGGGGGCTAGGGCACCTGGATTCCTGCTCGAGGCAGGAATGACATTTCATAGGTCCTTTCGTTCGGCGGAAGGACTCAGGGTGAACGGCTGACAGGGCGTTCAGTTGAACGCCCCTACACTCCCGCAAGGGGCGAGAAGATTTTGGGCGAGGGGACCTCGCCCCTACGTTTTTGGGCACAAAGTTTTGTGCCCCTGCACAGGTTAGAGCGGGTGCTCCAACCTACCCAGGAGGCCTGGATTCCTGCTTCCGCAGGAATGACACACTAAAGGGCGACCCATTGGGTCGCCCCTACACATACGTCATCGAAATGACAGGGGCTCGGCATGCCGAGCCCCTACTAAATTCATCTGGGTCTGAGGTTGTCTACAGCCTCTTGCGCATGAGGTAAGAGGCAAGGAACTTTCTGTCTATGTTGGGTGTTCGGTATAACTGGAAGATCATGGAATCGCGGTACATCAGCTCCAGAGGCCAGCCTTCCTCACGCTCAATGCCGCGGGCGCCCATGAGCTCCAGTGCCTTAATACAGGCCTCAAGGGCTGCCGGGGCAGCCATGCGGAAGGCGAGGATAGCCCATTTGCCGTGCAGCGCATTGACATCGCCCTCGTCGTAGAGTTTACTTGCCTTGGCAGCAATAGCGCGGGAAGCCTCGGCGTTGACCCACATGTCGGCTATGGGGAAGTGGACTCCCTGGTACTCGATAAGGGGATGGTCCCATCTAATGGTGGAGGAAACGTACTCTGTCACTATCTTTATGGCAGCTTCCTGGGTGCCTACTGCCTGGAATGCCTGGTTGCCCATGTGCTTGTTCATGGCATCGACCAGGGAGAACAGTCCTTTGCCTTCGGGGGCTGCCAGGCGGCTCTTGTGCACCTTCAGGTCCTTCAGAAGCAGCTCGTAGCGGGCGCAGCCCCATCTCGCTCCCATGAGGTCGCCCTCACGGCCCCGGATGATGCCGGGCTCGTCGTCGTTCACAATAAACATGGTCAGCCCGCTGGTGCGCTTGTTGGGGTCTGTTTTCAGCAGCACCAGGTGCCACTGAAGTCCGACCGGGCCCGGGCTGCACATAGCCATCCACCACTTGGGCCCGTTGAGGATGTAGTAGTCGCCGTCTTTAACTGCGGTGCCGCGCATAGCGCCCATGTCCACGCCTGACTCCGGGTCGGTCGCCCACAGGGTGCAGAATCCGCCATCCAGAATTCTCTTAAGATATTCACGCTTGGTTTTCTCGTCCGGAGTCCATTTGAGCAACATTCGAACTGCAGGCTCACCGTTAAAGAAGGCGTCATCCATCCTGGGAGTGTAAGCCATCTTGGTAATCTCAGCGGAGAGGAGCCCGCACTGCATGGAGTTCCATCCTGGACCGCCATATTCCTTGGGTATCACGCTGCCGTAGAAGCCGTCTTTTATTATTTGCTTGTGCATGCCGTAATAGACGTCTGACATCTCTGTCATCGCCATAACGCCGCCCAGGCGGTCGAGTTGTCTGCGATTGGGCAGCCACCACTCCTCAACTATGTCCCTGGCCTGTTCCAGCTTCTTGTACATCTCCGGAGTCCATTCCTCCGGATGCTGGTAGGGATCATAAATGTCAATTCCCATTTTTATCTCGTCAGCCACGTTATTCTCCCCCTTGAAATAGATTTAAACGATGTTTTGTCTTTCAAAAACAACAGAGACTAGTTTAATCGTTTTTTATAGTTTGGTCAAGTGAGCGCAGAGGGTTTCTGCCCACCGCCTAGAAGGGGCTTGTAGCAACGTTCTGAGGAACGTGTGCGACCTTGCTCGAAGCTCGTTATTATGTTATAATCAGTTCGAAGCCAGAAAAGACACTGGAACGATGATGCCCCAGTGTGCAGATAAAATGAGACAAAAGTCACATACATGGTTGGTGGTGACTCTTAGAATGTAGGCAACAAAAACTGGTCGAGTATAGAGAAGGGAGTCTCAAAATGGCGGTTGTAGAAGAAAAGAGGCTGACACAACTAATAGCAGACCAGGTGCGTTTCAGGACAATGATGGGCAAGAGAACCGGCCGTGTCGAAGAGCAGGAGAAGCTGGGTAAGATAAGCGATATCCGGCCATCCCTGAAGCTCGATATCGAGCGTGCCCGCTATGTAACCCAGACATACAAGGCGACCGATGGCGAGCCTATAGCCATAAGAAGGGCCAAGGCGATGGCTAATTACTTGGACAACATGACCATTTTAATAAATGATTACGACCGCATTGCAGGTAATTCCTCCAAATCTCCTGACCATGTTATCAGCTATCCCGAGCTGTACTCTCGCTGGGTGGACAAGGCCATCG